>DULR01000102.1 GCA_012840245.1 Clostridiaceae bacterium | reverse complement strand
GGACCAGCTATTTTATGTCTACTTCACCTGGGTGGTCTTGTTGTCATGCCTTTTTTAGCTCATGTGTTTTTTGAAAAATTCTTTTATTTTTCAAAAAAAGCTCTTGACTTTAATTAGCTGGTCTTTTCGCTGCAGAGCCACACGCCCGAGGCGTATCTGCCGTCCGGCAGAAAGCTGTACCCGCTGTACCTCGGCTCATGCTCCCGCGGGTCGAGAGCGCCTCTTGGCCGGATTTGCGAAAGGTGCAGCCTGGCGGAGTCGGGCAAAAGCTCCGGCTTCAGGATGCCAAGGACGTCGCCGCGGTTCCACCGCGCACGCTCGCCGTCGGCCAGGGAAACCGTGAAGATGGAACGGCCAATGGGGTTGGGGTTGCTGCCGTTGCCACCTTCGCAAAAGTACAGTTGATGCGCACCGTCCTGGCGCTCCGGCGGCAGGGAGGACGGCTTCAATACGACGACCTTGCCCGCGATGGACATGGCATACCCGGTTTCGATGCAGTCCTCCTGGGTGAATGCGTTTTTAACCGTCATGTGAAAGCCTCCTTACTCTTTGCTGTTTTCTTCAAGGAGGGCGATGAGCCGCGCCGTGAGGGAGAGGAGGGTTTGCTTTTCCATGGTCTTGACGGCGGAGAACACATACGCTTCCACCGCCTGCGGGGACTGGTCGCCCACCTCGATGAGGTCAACCTTTTGGGCGGTGACGACCCCTTTTTGCACCGCCAGCTTTATAATGTCGCCGTGCTGCATCCCTGCGGCGGCGAAGAGCTGCCTGGGGATCAGGACGCGGCCTTTGTCGTCCAGCACCTTGTAAATACTTTTACCGGCCATCCGAAACACCTCCGCTTCTCATGACTTCCCGGACGGTGTCGGGATGGATGCCGAGATCATCGAACAGCTCTCGCAGCTCATCGGGCAAGCTATCCAGCAGATCGGCCTGCAAAATGACGACCGTGCCCCTGGCGCAGACGATCTCCAGGTCGCTGTCCAAGGGAATCTCCGCCGCCTCCAGCAGTTCATGGGGCAGGGTGAGTTCCGCGTCCTCATCGTCCTTGAGAGCGGCGACGCCGTGCGGTGTCAAGACAAATTCTTTATAGGTGTTGTGGATGGAATCTGTGGAGCTGCTGATGTAGGCGAGCTTCACCGTGTCGCCGGGGACCAGTCCCATGTCCTTCAGGAGCTGGGCGGGGACAGTGAGCTGGCCCTGTCCGTCCACAACGCTTTGCATTTCAATCATTTTCATAAACTGTTTCCTCCTTGGCGCCCCATCACTGGGGCGTATTCAATTTTTTTCGCATGGTCTTTTTCAGACCGCTATTCCGTGTCGTATAAGTCGTCCATCAGATCAAACAATCCTATCTGCGTGGGGATGTCCCGCATGCGCTCCGAGGTGTCGTAGTTGGAGATGAGTACTTCGGGGAATTCACAGCCGTTGTCATACCTTTGGGCCAGGTTGTTGATGCGGCTGACGGCTTCGATTTGATAGTCCTTGTACAGTTCCCGGATGTATTCGCAGTCGTTGTAGGACACCAGCCATTTGCCCTAGCAGCCGGCCAGCGTGTCCCGCAGCCTCGCGTGATCCTCCCTGCGGAATTCCACTGCGTAGTGACCTACTGTTTCGAAGTACGACGGGTCACAATAAAAAAAGGCGTTGTCCCTGTCGTACTGACGGATCAACGCCTCGAAGTCCTTGTTCTCGATCACCGTGTCTTTGAGCCTGCGGCTCCCCGACCAGATGAGGTGGAAGGTTTTGCGGATGTCGAAGGGCTGGCAGCCATAGGAAGTGCAGCCGCTGCCGTAGCTGTAGCGGATGAGCTTGAAGAAAGCGGCGGCCCGCTTGACGTCATTCATGACGGCGTTCTCCATGAGGATGGCCTTGATTTCCTCGAACTGTGGCCCGCTCAAGTTTTGCTGGGCCAGCTCCAGTTCCTCCCGCAGGTATTCGCTGGTGAATTCCTCCTTTTCAAGATATTTTTTCAGGACGTTGAATTCGTCCCTGCCGTTTAAGGGCAGGAAGTTCAACTCCTTGAGCAGGGCGAAAGGGCGCTCCTTGACGCAGCAGAACAGGTTGGCAAGGTCGGCGTTGAAGTCGTTGTAGACTTCCATGTCGGCACCGGGCGGCTTTCCGAACAGCACCCAGCCACCGCCGCCGAAGACCTCAACGTACCGTCCAAACTCCTTGGGCATCCGCTGGTAGATAAGGGAGCGCAAGGCCTTTTTCCCGCCGACCCAACTGATGATGCTGTTCAATCATCCATCACCTCCCCGGCCTGCCGGCCCGGTCCATCTCGGTGCGCAGGCAGGTTCCGTCCGTGTCCCAGCAGATAAAACCGACGCCGGGATAAGGACAGCCTTTGCACCGGTTTAAGTCTTTGGGAAGGGGGACGGTATAGATTTTTTTTGGCGGCCCGTGGTCGCTGTTTTCTTTTTTCTGCTGTGGTTTTACATCTGTGTCCAAGGTTTTAGTCTCCTTTCCGGCAACAAAATAAGACGCCGCCTTTTCAGGTAGCGCCTTATGCTCATTTGCCTTTTCGATATATGTATAGGCGGCATGTCTTTCTACACACCGCCCATCTTAGGAATTTCATCCGGCTCATCTTCCACATATTCATATTCGCCGGTGCTTTCATTGTAGATATATCCTGCTTCGGCAAGGTCTATATCGAGTATGCTTGCCGCCAGTTCAAGGGCTTCGGCAGAACCGCCCGCCGGGATATAACTGCTTAAGGTTTTGCCGCTTTTATACTCTGCCTTGCCGGTGTTATGCCCAAAGTCCTCGTCCGCCCATTTGTAGTCGAAACGGATATCCGGAAACATAGAGGACAGCTTTTTCATCAGATCGCTAACGCTGCTCCATGCGGTTAAGAATTTTACCGTGCTGCCGTCAAAATTGTCTGCGGTATGTTCGTCATAGCCATAGCTATTCCATTTCGTTCCCCAGTTTTTTATGCTCCAGTCATACCAGCAGTTTTCAGCACCGTACTTTTCAATCTCCTCCCTGCCCAGATTCCCCCTGTAGATATGTTCCGGCATCGGTACAATTTTATTGAAATCAATGCTGCCGGCTCCAATCTCATCGTTCTTAATGGCTTCAAACATTGCCCTGACCTTTTCCTTATCACCATATGCGGTAAGTATGTTTGTGATATGATTGGGCATGTTACATTCCTCCCATCGTCTGTTCGTTGAAGTTTTGTTCGTTTTCCTGTTTCAGTTCCCGCTCCGGTTTGATGAAGAAATGATCACTGTTCCAGAAGCTGACGAAGATTTCACCGTCATCCGTTTTGATGGGACGCTGCTCGAACCCCTCGCCCCAGCCGTCAGACATTTGACCAACGGCAAAATCGAGCAGTTTGTCTGTTTCCGCTTCGGTCAGCTCACCATAAACCTCTGCCACCATTACGCCCCACAGCTTGCCGTTCCATTCTTCAACTGTCGGGTGGAGGCTATAGATTTTTTCAGATAGTGCCTGGTCATCGTAGAAGTAAACCATCAGACCACGGTCACCTTCGCTGGGCAGCTTTTCTTTTTCGATAGCGGAAAGGATTTCATCCATGTAATATCCCGCCTCTGATGGAGATAATTCTTCAGGCAGATCACCTGCGCCGCACTCGCCGTATTCATGAGAAGGGTATGTTGTAATCGACAGTGGACTGAAAAACTTGACGGTTTGCTTGATGTTTGACATTTGATTTCCTCCAATCGTTTAAATTTTTTATCTAAAAAAGGGCACAAAAAAAGCGGATGCATTTTCATTTGAAAACACATCCGCTCATTTTATTGAAAATCCTTATTCAGCTGTATACGAGGGTTCAATTCTCTCCAGATTGCCAAAAAAGCCCAATGTCATCTCTGATTTTGAAGTGTAAAAAATGGGGGTCTTTACCTCCATAAAAGCCTTATGCCATGCGGGTTTAGCCGCATGGCATCTTTATTTACCTAAAAAGATGGTGGAGATAAGGGGAGTCGAACCCCTGACCTCTTGAATGCCATTCAAGCGCTCTCCCAACTGAGCTATACCCCCACGGCACTTAATCATTATAAACAAGAACAGGCTTATTTTCAATACCTTTTTTAAATTATTCTTTTAAGATCCATTGGTCGTTTTCGACCAAGATTCTACGCTTCCGCTCAATGTAAAAAGACATCTCACAGCAGCCGGTATTAATGGTGGGCTACGGGTGGCAGAATGCGGAATGACAAAGATTAAGGGCGACCATTGCCGCCCTTTTTATGCATCCTCCAGACTATTGATGGATTGTTCAGCCTCAGGGTTCAGCTTGATATATTCAAGCAGTGGCTGTATGCTTGCATTGAAGGTATAGAAATACGGTCTTTCCTGATTGTCTAGTATAAGTATGATGGGAGCTTCCTTGTCGCTTAAGATAATGTACAATGAGTCGACTGATTTTATCCCGGAATCATTCAGTATTTTCTGATCGACCCTGATGGATTCATTGAAAGGAACACGTATCACATAGCCCTTATCCGGGAAAGGCATTACTTTGGTATACAGGCTTTTAATAGTCTTCAGATAATTGAAAACCTCGTTCTGTATGTTGATATTTGAAGGTTGTGAAATGATGATCTCGCCTTTTGTTATGTCGAACACTTCGATGTTTTTTGATCTTTCAGCGGTATTGCTGCCTGAAATATAGGCTATAAAATGTGTATCATCGAACATTTTTGTCATTGCCAATACAGACTGGTACTTGTTTTCATTATGCGACACTTTCACAGCGGCATATACAGAAACCGCCAGCAGACAAAGGATGACGACAGCCAGGAATATTCCAAAGGTCCTTTTCCTTATGCCGATAAAAATCACAGCCTTTCACCTCCGAGTACCACATTCTGTGGAATGCCGTACTTAAATCTATGAATGGCAAAAAGCAATTATACGTTGTCTTATATTGGTTTTGAAAAGATCCTTCGATTCGCTCAGAATTGTAAGTTTTACTTAGTAATACAATCATGAAATGCCAGTCCTCTAAAGCGTAAAATGTGCATAAAGGCCTGTGACCTATACTAAAAAGAATGAGTATAATACTCCGTCCCCTAAACTCATATGCTCACTTTGGTTTGGCGTGATATCCCAGGTCAGTGAGGATCTCAAGCCCCAGGCTTCTTGATTTTTCATCCTCGAACTGTATTTCAAGGGCTCCCTCGTCGGATTCCCTGTTATGCAATATCCCGATATTCTTGATGTTGATATTTCTCTCTGCCAGAGCTGTAGCTATTACAGCTATAATACCCGGCTTGTCCTCCACATCAACAACGATACCGAAGGTTTTGTGATAGAGATTCCTTCCTTCTGCCAGTGAATTTCGAAGGTCTCTTGCATCGGCGAAGAATCTTCTTATTGATGCCTCATCTTCAGTTCTTAGGTATTCCTTGAATTCCTTAAGATTGTTGCCTAATGCTTCAAGAGTATCAAGAATGATTTCCTTGTTTGACAGGCAGATACCTGTCCAGAGATCCGGTGATGAAGACGCTATGCGGGTTATGTCCCTGAAACCTCCCGCTGCGATGGTTTTCATGATATTGTCCGGTCCGTCAAGCTTTCCCACCAGATTCACAAGAAGCGAAGCTATTACATGCGGAACATGGCTGATAGCCGCAGCAGCCCTGTCATGCTCGAAAGGGGTGATTTCGATGGGTATGGCCCCCATTGTCCTGACCAGCTCTTTTAACACAAGAAGCGCTTTTTCATTGGTAGTGGCATACGGTGTAAGGCAATAATACGCATTTTCGAATAGATTAGATCTTGACGCCTCGAAACCCGACTTTTCGGAACCGGCTAAAGGATGACCTCCAATAAAAGGATTCGTGATGCCTGTTTCATTAACTATCGAGATGACATCCATTTTCGTGCTGCCTGCGTCAGTAAGTATGCAATGGGGTTTTATGCTGCCTGAAAGCTCATTTATGACATCCTTCATGGCAAAAACGGGAACGCAGATGAATATTACATCGCAATCATAAAACCCGTCTTTAAGCGACAGTGAATATTCGTCAATAGCTTTTTCGGACAGTGCTGCTTTAAGAATCCTGCAGTCCCTGTTCCATGCTTTTATTATGTAGTCCTTGCCTTTTTTCTTCAATGCTTTGGCAATAGACCCGCCTATCAGGCCCAGGCCTGCGATCCCTATTTTTTTTACCGAAACTTCCATGCTACAACTCCCGTTTATAACCATTGAAAAACCCGCAGGCGACTTTTTGTCACCTTATACATGTCAGATTCTTCGGTCGAAGGCGGCTTCACGTCGCTTCTCCCTCAGAATGACAATTTCATGCAAATTCTATTTGTTCTTACTCAGTAATCTTGAAGCAAAAAGGATGCCTGCTACAGTCTTGCTGTCGTTTATTATCCCCCGGTCGATCATGTCCAATGCTTCTTCAAGCTTATAGGTCCTGGCCGATATGAATTCGTCTTCATCAGGCGTTGCCTCGCCCTTTTCGAGACCTGTGGCCAGATAGATGTGCAAAACCTCGTCCGCAAAAGCAGGCGCGGGGTAAATAGTCAAAACCTTTTCGATCTTTTTTGCGCTGTATCCTGTTTCCTCTTTCAGTTCCCTTTCAGCACAGTCCATTGGATCTTCCCCGTATTCAAGCTTTCCTGCAGGAAGCTCTATAAAGGTCTTTTCAGCCGCTTTCCTGAACTGTTCAACCAAAACGATGCAATCATCGATTATGGGAATAATCACTGCAGCTCCGGGATTCCTTATGATATCCCTTGATGCGATGTGACCGTTGGGAAGTTCTACCGTCAGCTTCTCTACATTGAAGATCGTCCCTTCATAAACGACCTTCCTTGACAATGTTTTCTCGCTATATATCATATCGATGCTCCAGACTTATATTTTCTTTCCTATTTCTCTTGCTCTTCTCGTGCATTCTTCCATCGCAGTCATAATGGCATTTCTGAATCCTTCCCGCTCCAGTGCCGCGACTGCTTCGATGGTGGTGCCTGCCGGTGAACAAACCATATCCTTCAGTTCGCCGGGGTGTTTCCCAGTATCCAATACCATTTTTGCCGATCCAAGCACAGCCTGGGCTGCGAGCCGGTATGCCTGGTTCCTCAGTATCCCCGATTTCACGGCTGCATCGGCCATTGCCTCGATCAACATGAATACATAGGCCGGACTGCTTCCCGTCAGGGCTGTGACTTCGCACATAAGGCTCTCATCCAACTCCTCCACCAGGCCTGAGAAACTGAGGAGCTTCATTATGACTTTCTTTTCATCGTTGGATATCAGGTCATCCCAACTGACAAGGGTCATTCCCGCGCCGACTAAAGCAGGAGTATTTGGCATGGTCCTGACCACTTTGGCTTTAGGCCCAAGAATATTTTTATAATATTCGATCGAAAGTCCGACTGCCACAGAAACAAGTATTTTTTCTGGCTGAAGAGCAGGCTTGATGTATTCCAGAACGTGATCGCAGTACTGGGGCTTTACTGCCAGAACAATGATATCACTGCTGCTCACAAGGCTTTTTGCGCTGTCTTCCTCCCTTATCCCTAGCTCTTCAGCAAGGTTCTTCAGCAACGGGGTATTGATGTCGAAGGCGTATAGTGAAAATTCTTTTTCCTTATCATTTCTGGCTATGCTTCTTACCAGTGCGCCACCCATGTTTCCTACGCCAATAAAACCTACCTTATATGCCATACTCGATTCTCCTTCTGCAAACTCCTGTTACCTGTCGAACAGGGACATTTGATCGTTATCATTATCGATTCCGGTATATGGGATTCCCATATGCTGATATGCAAGTCTGGTAGCTTTCCTGCCCCTTGGAGTCTTCTGGATGAATCCCAGTTGTATCAGATACGGCTCGTATACATCCTCGATGGTATTGGCCTCTTCTCCTGTTGCTGCTGCTATAGTATCAAGTCCTACGGGACCACCGTCAAACTTATTAATTATCGTATCAAGAACATTCCTGTCGGTGTTGTCGAGTCCCAGCTCGTCTATTTCCAGTGCTTTTAGTCCATAACGTGCCAGTTCAAGCGTGATCCTTCCATCCGATTTTATCTGGGCAAAATCACGTATCCTCTTAAGAAGGCGATTCACTATCCTTGGAGTTCCTCTGGAGCGCTTTGCAAGTTCTTCGGCCCCTTCATCCTCGATATCTATCCCAAGGATGCTTGCCGAACGCTTTACTATCATTTTTAGCTCATCACATGTATAGAGCTCCAGCCGGTTGATGATCCCAAAACGGTCTCTCAAAGGGCTTGTCAGAAGTCCTGCCCTTGTTGTGGCTCCTATCAAAGTAAATTTGGGAAGATCGAGCCTTATGGATCTTGCGCTGGGGCCTTTTCCTATCATTATATCCAGAGCGAAGTCCTCCATTGCCGGATACAGGATTTCCTCAACGGCTCTGTTCAGTCTGTGTATTTCATCGATAAAAAGAACATCCGATGGTGCGAGATTAGTAAGGATGGCTGCAAGATCACCGGCTCTCTCAATAGCGGGTCCGGAGGTTATTTTAATATTGACCCCCAGCTCGCTGGCGATCACTCCTGCAAGTGTCGTTTTGCCAAGCCCGGGGGGACCGTAGAGAAGAACATGGTCAAGTGCTTCTCCTCTTTGCTTTGCAGCTTCAATAAAAACCAGAAGGTTTTCCTTGACTTTGCTCTGACCTATGTATTCGCTGATATTGCGCGGCCTAAGTCCCGCCTCATCTATATCTTCGCGCCTGAAAGCGCAGTTTATCAGTCTCCCGTCTTCCAACAAAACTACCTCTCTTTAATGGAACATTTGCTTCAATGCTTCTTTTATGATCTGCTCTATAGTCTTTTCATCCTCATAAACTGCTGAAATGGCCCTGCTTGCTTCCTGCGATGAATATCCCAGCATTACCAGTGCGCTTATGGCTTCAGAAAGCTTGCTCTCATTATTGGAAGGAATGCCTTGTATATTACCGGCAAGCTCCTGCATATCCACATGCTCTTTTTTCATTTTGTCCTTCAGCTCCAGAATGATCCTCTGCGCAGTCTTTTTCCCTATACCGGGCGCTTTGGTAAAACTGTCGGCATCATCGGTCAGTACCGAAAGCACGAATTTTGACGGTGGCATGTTCGATACAAGCGCAAGCGACGCTTTTGGCCCTACGCCAGACACCGTAAGCAGCTGTTCGAACATCTTAAGCTCTTCCTCAGTCAAAAAGCCGTAAAGTGCCTGTGTGTCCTCCCTCACATAATAGTGGGTATAAACCTTGATCTTGCTGCCGACTGCGGGACAAGCCGATATGGCAGAAGCCGGGACATAAACTCTGTAGCCTACACCGTTCACGTCTATTATAAAACTGTCAGCTGATACTCTTGCGAGAGTTCCATGCAAATAAGCGAACATGATCAATCCCCGTTTCCTGAATAAGTATGGTCACTTATCCCAAGCTTTCCCCGGAGTTCCTCAACCAGTGCCCCGTAAGCGTCGATCTCTTCTCTCAGTTCCTTTAAAAGCTGATCTTTGATCCTTATGACCTCGATGAGTTCTTCTTTTGACATTTTATCAAGCTGAATCATGTAAAACTAATCCGCCACCTTCTGATAAAAGAATGTTTCAATAGGCTTGAAGCCAAATTTACTATAATTCATGATCTGTTCGGTACTTCCGATAAACAGAACGCCACCTTTATTAAGAGCTTCACTGAACTCTTTCATTATATTATTTTTTGCTTCCTCTGTAAAATAGATAAGAACATTTCTGCATACGATGATGTCCATACCCCTGGGGTACTGATCTTCCAAAAGGTTCAGTTGCCTGTATGTAACGCATTTTCTGATTTTTTCTGATATCTGGTATGTATCGCTTTCTATCTTCGTAAAGTGCTTTTCTAGAAACTCTTTCGGCAGATCTTTCATGTTGCGGTATGAATAAATGCCCGCTTTTGCTTTGTTTATGGCTTCCATGTCTATATCGGATGCCAGCACGTTGATCTTTTCAAAGGGAATGTATTTGTTCAGGATCATGGCAATGGTATATGGCTCATCTCCTGTGGAGCAGGCTGAACTCCATATCTTCAGGTCCGACAGATTCCTGTTCCTGAAAATGTCCAATAAGATCCTGTTTTCAAACAGCACCCACTGGTTTGGATTTCTGTAAAACTCGGAAACATTTATCGTAAGGTAGTTTATAAAGATGTTGTATAATTCCGGATTCTTTTTTATGGCTTCGAGGAATGAGCAATATGAAGAATAACCATACTTTTCGACCAATGATGTTATGCGCCTCTTCATCTGCTTTTCTTTATACAGATTAAGATCGATGTTGGAGAGGCTGTAGAATTTCGTCTTGAAAAGTTCGTAGTCGCTGAACGCTTCCATTCATTAACCCCCAAATTTATCTTTATATATACAACAGGGGCTGCTTCAAAACCGATACATCATTCCGGGCAAAAAACTGACTTTTATTGTCCTGGCTTCTTGCCCGGAATGACCCGCTGTTTTGAGAACAGTCCCTTATATATTTCCTCTTTTATATATGTCTCTTTTTAGTCTTTCTTTTCACTTATGATCTCACCGATGGTGTTCGTCATCTCTTCAGTGTGTTCGGTAGGCACTTCTTCAGCTGCTTCTTCACTTGCAGGCTCCTGAGTATTTTCAGGATCGATAGGGCTTACCTCTTTGATGGACAGACTTATCTTCTTAAGCTCAGGGTTGATCTCCATTATTTTCATATCGACCTTCTGTCCGACTTTGAGGACCTCTTCCGGTCTGCCAATCCTTACGCTAGAAATTTGTGAGATATGAACAAGA
Source organism: Clostridiaceae bacterium (assembly GCA_012840245.1). Classification (GTDB taxonomy): domain Bacteria; phylum Bacillota; class Clostridia; order DSM-8532; family DSM-8532; genus DTU059. The sequence goes on along the minus strand of DULR01000102.1, from coordinate 3,123 downwards.
CCTTCAACACCTTCCTCAAGTTCCACGAATACACCGAACGGAACCATGCGAAGTACTGTTCCTGTTACAACATCGCCTACAGAATATCTGCTCTCAATGTTGTACCATGGATTGTCTTCTACCTTCCTGTAGCTGAGAGATATCTTCTTCTTTTCTTTATCGATGCCGGTCACTCTTACAGTTACGACATCGCCCACCTTCAGAACAGCTGAAGGATCATCTATCTTCTTCCATGAAAGCTCTGACACGTGAACCAGACCATCCACACCACCCAGATCAACAAAAGCGCCAAACTTTGTAAGGCTCTTTACAGTTCCGGTATATTCCTTGCCAACTTCGACATTGTTCCAGAATTCTTCTGCTTTCTGAGCTTTCTCCTTTTCTATAATGGCTCTGCAGGAACCAACGATGCGTCTCTTGTTGGCCATCTCGGTTATTACGAGCTTGACCTTTTTATTCTTAAATGGTTCCAGATCTTTAACGAATCTGTCACTGATCTGGGAAGCGGGTATGAATATGCGAACTCCCTTGTAATCAGCAACTGCGCCGCCTTTTACTATCTCTTTTATAACAGCTTCGATAGGAGTATTGCTATTGAATGCTTCTTTAACCATTTCGAAGCCGCGGATGGAATCAACTTTTTTCTTTGAAAGTATAACATTACCTTCGCCGTCGTTGATCTTGACGACGAGCGCTTCTATCTCTTTCCCTTCTTTCAGGTCCTTCTCCGGATCAAAATCAGGATCATCAAGGAATTCTTCCATAGGGATCAAGCCATCGGCCTTATAACCGATGTCAACGAATATGTCATTGTTGTTGTATCCGATAATCTTCCCCTTCACGATTTCATTTGCTTTAAGTTCGGTAAAAGTCATCTCCAGGGCTTTGCCAAAATCCATTTCGCCTTCATGCCCGTTCATCATGTCTGCCATGTGAAAAATAACCTCCTTGATTACCTTCTCAGGTGTTGATGCTCCTGCGGTAATCCCTACTCTTCTTACTTTTTTATCGATAGGAGGCAACTCATCTTTATTTTCAATCAGATAAGTCTGCGAACAATTCTCCTTGCAGATTTCATATAATTTCTGCGTGTTTGAACTATTCCTTCCCCCAATTACGATCATCATATCTACTTTCCGGGACAGTGAATCCGCCTCGGATTGTCTTTGCACAGTTGCATTACATATTGTATCAAATTTTATTACGAATGCAAACTTTTTCTTAAGAACTTCGCAAATATCTTCATATTTCGCCCTTTTAAACGTAGTCTGGGCGACAACGACAGCTTTTTTATCTGAAGAAGGCAGGGCTTCCGCATCTTTCTCATCAGCCACAATAAAAGCTTTTCCCTCACACCAGCCATTTATTCCAATGACTTCGGGATGTTGGGGATTGCCAACTATAATTATCTGATTTCCATCTTCATGCTCTTTTTTTACGATTTCATGGATGCGCTTGACATAAGGACATGTGGCATCGAGAACTTTTACATTCAGGTTTTTCAGGTCCTCACAGGTTTTTTTCCCGACGCCATGAGCTCTGATTATTACACAATCGCCTTCCTTAAGCTTTCCGATATCTTCGATCGCCCTGATACCTTTTTTCTCCAGCTCATCGATAACATCCTGATTGTGGATGAGTTCACCAAGAGTGTAGACGTTACCGTCATAATCAAGTTCGAATGCTGTTTTGACCGCTTTGTCCACTCCAAAGCAAAAGCCTGAATATTTTGCCCTTATTATCTCCATTGAACCTCACTGTCCGATCAATGCATATATTCTGTCCAATATATCGTTTGTTATTTCCATAAGTTCTTCTTTTCCAACATGTTCGCCTTCGTTTTTCGGCTGTATGTGGAACGGTTCACCAAAAACAAGTCTGACTTTGGAAAAAACCTTTTTATTCCATACAATTCCTGCCGGAAGCACCGGAGCCTTTGACTGGACAGCGAACATAGCCGCTCCGGCTTTTCTTTTTTTCGGGTCCTTTCCTCGTGTTCTTGTACCTTCAGGGAATATCCCCACGATTTTGCCTTCCCTGAGAAGCCTTAGTACGGTTTTCACAGATCCTACATCTCCCTTGCCCCGGCTTACGGGAAACGCTCCGAGACTCCTCAGTAAAAATGCGAGAAACGGATTTTTGAACAATTCTACTTTTGCCATGTAATGTACTCTTCTTTTCACAAAAACACCTATCAGGAACATGTCCCATGCGCTTGGATGGTTGGCGTAAAGCAGAACGGGGCCTTTCTCCGGGATATTCTCCCTTCCTTCCACACTGACTCGTTTGAATATTCTGAAATATATATGAAAAAGGACTTTACCTATACTATAAAGCATCAGAAAACCCCTTTGCCCTTACGATCCCGAGTATTTTCTCAGCAGACTCTTCGATGGTCAGATTGCTGGTATCCAGAAGGATGGCGTCATCAGCCTGCCTCAACGGTGACTGGGCACGGTTCGAGTCATTGTAGTCCCGTATTTCAATTTCCTTTTCAAGCTCTTCGAGGCTTTTGCTGAGTATCCCCTTTTTCTTTTGTTCCCTGTATCTTCTCAGAGCACGCTCCTTTGCAGAGGCAGTAAGGAAAATCTTTACCTGGGCATCGGGAAGCACGTGAGTGCCTATATCCCTGCCATCCATAACTACAGGATTATCGCTTGCTATTTTCTGCTGCAGCTCAACAAGCTTAACCCTTACTTCAGGGATGGCCGAAACTGCAGAGGCTCCCATCGATACTTCGTCAGTCCGGATCTTGTCTGATACATCTTCACCGTCCAGAATTACCTTCTGGCTGCCGTTTTCATATTCGATGCTTATATCCGTATCACTCAGAAGAGAGGAGACCTTCTCCCTGTCATGGGTATCGATCCCTGCACGTATGGCTTTCAATGCCAGTGCCCTGTACATAGCGCCCGTGTCAAGATACATGATACCCAGACGTTTTGACAAAATCTTTGCCATGGTGCTCTTGCCGGCACCGGAAGGACCGTCTATCCCAATCTGCAACGGCTTCATATTAACCCCCCCTACACTACTCTGTGACCTGTTCCTATGGCGATCTCATTCAAATGCAGGAGGCCTATGCCAAAGAAAATGGCAACGCTTATATGCTCTCCGCTGCGT
>DULR01000101.1 GCA_012840245.1 Clostridiaceae bacterium | reverse complement strand
TGAAGATTTCGAATACGAAAGACTGGTCATATGCGGCTACGAGCTGCCCGATAAAGATTATTTCATAAAAAGCAGAAGTGGTTCTGACTATTTAATGGTAGGGACAGATGCATTTAAGTATGCCTTCCAAATGAGGATAAAATCGAGCTGACTTTCTGGCTTAAAAGGATCGAATAGTCCATGTTAACAATTCTTATCATCCTTTCATAAACTGAACTGATAAAATTGCTGCCAAGAAGGAATAATCACTGTGGCATCTGAAGCGGATGGCATTCTTATTAAAAAGCTCGAAGAAGCATTTGATAAAGATGGTTATAAGATAACCGAGCATTTTTCCAAATTCGGCAGACTTGGTATTGCAGCCGAACACAAAACAGCATTCAATTATGATACCGGAGAGAAGAAGAGGGTTTATTACGTTGAAGGAACCCATTATGAAATGGGATATCTCCTGGGATTTCTTGCCGAGGAGCAGATCCGGGAGATGACCGGAGATTTTACTGATCAGGTGCCCCTGCATTTCATTGGCAGCAAAAATCCAGGAAAAATGAAGCTTATAAGCAATATCATGCGCGGCTTTCTTCAATCTGTAGTAAAACCTTCGTTTTCAGGACAGCCACAGGGAATAAAGGACGAGATACGAGGCATTGCGGATGGATGCAGGGAACGCAACCCGTCAACCAAAGTTACTATAGGAGACTTAATGGTCCTGAATTTAGGCTTTGACATCCTTCTTTCAATGGTATATACGGGAACATTTCTGCGTTCGGGAGCATTCAGGCTGCTGCCGGTTGACTTCAAAGTACCTCTGATGTGCAATGCCTTTTCAATATTCGGCCAATCAGCCGGGGGTGGTCATTACTTCGGCAGAGACTTTATGTTTCCCTCAGCGGGAGTATTCCACAGAACGGCGGCTATGATCATATACAACCCAACAAGTGAGAACGGTCAGATATCTTATCCATTTGTAAGCGTGACTGCTCCGGGCATTGTGGGAAGCATTTCTGCAATGAATATCAAGGGGACTGGGATGGGTGTTGATATGTCTGCCGGATTTAACTGCAGCCCTGAAAGTATTGGAGTAAATTCACTGGTTTTATGCCGGGAGTGCATACAGCACGGAGCGAATTGCGATGAAATCATCAAAATAGTCAGTGATACAAAACGGGGCGTATCATGGAATTACATCGTTTCAGACGGTGTCAGAGACAGAGCCTGTGCAATCGAGGCGGGAAGAAGCCAGAAAGAGCACGATCTGCTGCGAGTGATACCAAATGAAAACCGTCCTTATATGCCTGACAAAAGTTTTATCAGCCAGCACAGATCTGCTGAATACAAGAACGGTATGATGGTCCGCTGGAACGATTACAAGTATCCTGCGGAGTATCTGGAGTTCAATAAAAAGCTATGGAACCACTACAATAAAAAGAACTCCGCAAATAAAGTGCTGTATCCAGATGCTCTGGAGCCAACCGGATTCATCAACAGAACGTTGGAGGAAAAAAACTGTCCGTCAACTTTTTATTTTGCGCCTCAACGGGAAGATAACGATGATCTGATAATCGTAACAAATCATTTTATTATTCCTGAGATGCAGTTTTATTCAATGCATCCCTGGACCTCCAGGATCCTGAGCCCGAAGATCAATGATATCCAGTGGCGGTATGATACATTGAATTTTGAGATCATGCAGGCATTGAACGAAAACGGGTCTGTGAATTATTCAATGGCTAAGAAGCTGATAGATTTTTTGGCTCCCTACGGAAAATACGCTTCATATTACGAGAAAAATCCAAGAAGTCACGATGGCAGGGAAATCCGCATAGAAGGGTGCACATCGATGTTCGATCTTAAGAACCTGGTCGTTGAAAGCCATTTTGGTTACTACTGCGACCAGTGGATAAAAATAACCCTTCCTCAATATGTTTTGTGATCCGGCCTTATCGCTGGTCAGGTTGCAGTAACAGATCATTTTATTTTGATTAAATCAT
>DULR01000023.1 GCA_012840245.1 Clostridiaceae bacterium | reverse complement strand
TTATGGCCTTTCTGAAAACGTCAAGCGTTAGGAGAATTGTACTAATCCACAGCGTCTGTGAAAATTATAGCATTAAGTCCTTGGAGAGGGACTATAAACACTACTACTTTATAATACGAGGAGAAATGCGTCATGAAGAATCTTCTAAAAGGTGGAAAAATCTATGACGGAACAGGCAATGATGCCTATCTGGGGGACATTCTCCTTGAAGATGACAGGATACTGAAAGTTGCTCCTTCCATTGATGAAACTCTCTCTGATACCGTGACAGATATTTCAGGAAAATCTGTATCGCCGGGGTTCATTGACTGTCACTCCCACAACGACTGGTTTGCAATAAAAAAAGATCCACTGCCGTATTTCGATCCTTTCCTGCGTCAGGGAATAACCACTTTTATTACGGGCAACTGTGGGTTGTCCGCAATAGGGTTTGATAAAGATACACCTTTTCGGGGGCGGGCTTTTCGGTTACAGAGGCCCAGCTTGCTAAGGAATACGGTAAAAGTCCTTTGGACATGTATCTTCAGCTCTGTCAGGAATCAAACTTCCAGGGTCGTGTAAATATGGGCCCTTATACGACAAAGAAAATCATCCACGACTTTGAGAAGAATGATCTTTGTCTATATATGACAGATGCATGGGTCGAAGAGTACGGGATCCAGAACCCGGCTCTTTATGATTGCTTCCCGAAATTTCTTCAGGATTCTCTCAAAGGTCTGGGAGATACAATGCCAAAAACCATCCGCAAAATGACCGGTACCACAGCAGACCGTTATATGCTTAAAAACAGGGGCTACATAAAAGAAGGATACTATGCGGATCTGACCGTCTTCGATGAGAAAGAGCTTTTACAGGCAACCCCTGACCGGAACCGTTCATTCGGCATACACAGCGTATATGTCAACGGAAAGCGTGTTCTCAATGGTGATGCTCTCGATCATGATCTGCTGAAAACTTCAGGCAGAGCCATACGTATATAGTCAGAAAACAAGCTGCAATGAAAAAGCCGCTGGAAAAGCAGTTTCATTTTCTGCGGCTTTTTATCATCTCCCAGCCTGAATGTAAATGGCTGAATAAATTGCATCCCTATTCGAAAGATACTTTTATGATATCACTATCTTTAATGGTCTCCCAGGTATCCATATCAAAGATATGAAGTTTGAATTCCAAACTGTTGATTTCCTTTATATCGTTTTCTTCCAGATCAGATTCCATAAAAGTCATGGTATCGAATGCTTTCTTCCCTGCCACAACATCGCATGAGAACGTCGGGTCGACCATAAAACCGTTTACTGATACGTCCCGTGCCTGGACGGTAATATCTTTATCGGTGTTGTTTTCAATATACAAATATATGTCGGATCCCCAAAAGCTCTCTGAGCTGTTCATCTCCTTGACCACTACTTTTATTCCGTCAGCGTTGTAAGCAATAAATCCCGAATCATCGAACTTCTGCACAAAAGACTCATCCACCGATGTCTTAAGTTTGATCAGATCGGTATCAACAATGGTATCCATGGATGCGGTTTCAAATATATGAAGAGAAAACTCGATGTCTTTTATTGTTGTGATATCGGCAGCCTTTAATTCTGATGATATAAACGTAATGGCGTCATTTACCTTTTTCCCTGCGGCAACGTCTGCTGAGAACATTGATTCTGTCATCAAGCCATTGACTGAGGTCTTTCTTGTCTGGATGGTGATATTTTTTGCCGAATTATTCTCGATAAGAACCTTTACTTCAGGTCCAAAAAGACTGCTTTCATTAAACCCTTTCACAGTAACAACAATATCGTTTCCATTATAAATAACCTGTTCTTTTATCGTGACTTCTTCAGCAGACTTACTCCTGTCATTTTCTGTATCCGCATTGTCTTTAGCTTTTTCAGTTGCACCACTCGGTGTTTTATTGTTTATGTCATCCTTTGGCCCAAAACATGCCGATAATGATAAAGCAAGTATCAATACCAGTATAATGACGGAAAATCTCTTCATGAAAAACCTCCTGTATTATTGCCATTCAGGACATAACATAAGTACCTGTAACCATTGATGGCAGAGTAATACATTTTGAGTTTTTACAAAAACAAAAGATTTATGCAGAAGAGAGCATGAACCTTTTGTTTTATAACGCCATGAAGAACATCTTCAGCGTCTGAAAATACTGAAAAACCTAAAAAACCAGAAAGCCCTTGTTTCAAGGGCTTTCTTTGCATTGATTTTTGATATAAATATGGTCGAGGTGAAGAGACTCGAACTCCCGACATCTTGGTCCCAAACCAAGCGCGCTACCAGCTGCGCTACACCTCGACGATATATTTTAAGAAGCATTGTCAATTATACATGGTTTAATTGCGCAATTCAAGCCCCAAATTCTGCTCAGGGCTGTTGCAGGCTTTGGGGCATTGGATCATACACAGGTCTTTTATTGACAGAACGGCTACATAAAACTGACTATAACCCCAGCATGAACTGGTAGATCATATCCGAAAGACCTGGAAGCCTTTCATGGCCAAAATCAGGATAAATAGCCATTTGCTTTGGAGCGGTTATCTTATTGTATGCTGCAAATTGAGTCGAAGGCGGGCATATATTGTCTATAAGCCCTACACTCATCAATACTTCACCTTTGATCCTCTTCACAAGATTCTGAACGTCGATGTATCCCAGCTTCTTAAAAATTTCTTCTTCCCTCAGGTGGAGAGGATCGAACCTCCTGAAGTACTGGAATATATCATCGTAAGCATTTCGGGCCAGATCCATATCCCATACTCTTTTATAGTCGCACAGGAACGGGTAAACAGGAGCAAGACGCCTGATCCTGGGTTCAAGGCTGGCACAGACCAGTGTAAGAGCCCCGCCCTGAGATTCACCCATGGCTCCGACCCGATTCTCGTCCACCTCCGGCATATCCATTACAATACCGGCCAGTTGAGCCGTATCAAGAAAGATATGTCTGAAAAGCAGATTTTCAGATTCATCATCAAGCCCGCGTATGATATGCCCCTGCAGCGTATAGCCTTTTACTCTGCCTGTATCCTCTGATTCACCGCCCTGACCGCGGCAGTCCATGGCAGCAACAGAATAACCGTTAGCAACATAGCTGAGCTTATCAGTCCAGTCTCCGGCATTTCCGGAATAGCCATGGAATTGCAATATGGCCGGATGAGGCTCGGGACAATTTTTGGGTCTTAAATATTTGGCATGTATCCTTGCCCCGCGGACTCCAGTAAAATACAAGTCAAAACAGTCCGCAAACGGAACCTGAAATTCACTTGGAATGAGTTCTGTCTGAGGGTCTGTTGCCCTCATTTCAGCCAGGGCCTTTTCCCAATATGCGTCAAAGTCTTCCGGGCATGGGGTGCATCCCTGATATTCTTTCAACTGCTCCAGCGGCATGTCCAGTATTGGCATGATAGTTCCACCACCTGATTCGCTTATTTATTCAAAATAATCTTGCGCTCATTATATGACATTCGACATAATATGTACAATATTTTAATTCTATATTATTTATGGAATTTCAAACATCTCATACGCTAAATATAAAAGATAACAATGATACTTATTCATGCGACCGGGCAGCTTGTATATCGTATGGCTTGTATATCGCATTGATTTATTGCTATAATATCGAAAGATATAGTCTTAAAGTCTGTGATATTTTGACATTGGTTTTTATGACGGGGTGTTTTTGTCGTACCGGGTTATAAAATGACAGCTTAGGAAGGGCAGGAATGTATATGCTGCAAAAAATACTCTCCAGAGTGCGCAAAGCAGTGGAAGACTATGATATGGTACAGGACGGAGACAAAATTGCCGTTGGCGTATCAGGCGGAAAAGACAGCCAGCTGCTTCTGCTCGCAATGAGGGAACTTCAGCGGTTTTTGCCCGAAAAATTCGGGTTGGTTGCCATAACTATCGATCTTGGTTTTGATAAATTCGACAAGGAAAGTCTGCTTCGTTTTTATGAAAGTTCCGGTGTTGATTTTCACATAGAAAAAACGAATATCTCCCAGATTGTTTTCGATATAAGGAAAGAGCCAAACCCTTGTTCATTTTGTGCCAATCTTAAAAGAGGAGCCATGCATAATGCTGCGCTCAGGCTGGGCTGCAACAAGGTTGCCTTTGCACATCACATGGATGATGTGATAGAAACATTCCTGATGTCCCAGATATATGAAGGAAGAATCCATACGTTTTCTCCTGTCACCTATCTGGACAGGAAAAATATCACCTTGATCAGGCCTATGATCTATGCCGAAGAAAAGCTTGTCAAATCAGCTGTAAAACATTTGGGCCTTGCGCCCATAAAAAGCGGCTGCCCTGCCGACGGCAATACGAAGCGTCAGTACATAAAAGATCTGATCATGGATTTGAGCAAAGAAAACAAGCAGATTAAATCCAATCTCTTCGGTGCCATACAGCGTGCACAGATCTGCGGCTGGAAGCCTCAGAGCAAGGGAAGGACAGCTGTTTGAAAGGGGTCTTCTTATTTTGTTTCGATTCATAAAAAATAAATATATTTCGTTCTTTGAAAGCTTTAAATGCGGGATAAGGCGTGAGATCGTTCACATCACATACCCGGCATTTATAGAGATAGTTCTTTCTACTCTCTTTGGAATGATAGACATGATCATGGTAGGCCAGTTGAGTTCATCGGCCATTTCTGCCATTGGTCTTACAAATCAGCCTTTTATGCTTATGCTGGCATTGTTCGCAGCCGTCAATGTAGGGACGACCACTCTGGTCGCATGGAACATCGGCGCAGGAAAGCCTGAAAAAGCTTCATCCATTGCCCGCCAGATAGTTGTATTGAATCTGATCGTCGGAACCATTATAAGTATCATAGGTGTTATATTCGCTGAAGACGTAGTTATCTTTATGGGTGCAAGGGAAGATACCCTGAAAGACGCCACCGCATATTTCCGGATAGTAGCCGGGGGACTGGTGTTCGCGGCTCTGACCATGGGTATAACGGCTGCTCTCAGAGGTGCAGGGGAAACGAGGATCCCCATGTTCTACAATATAGGCAGCAATCTTTTCAATGTTTTGGGAAACTACCTTTTGATATACGGAAAGCTTGGTCTGCCTAAAATGGGCGTTACAGGCGCTGCGCTTTCCACAGTGATATCAAGGATCCTTGCCTGCCTTTTTGGACTTTATGTGCTTTACACCAATAAATCGGTCATTTCGGTTTCCCGCAGGACCAAATTCAAATTTGATTTTGGGATAATACGGAAAGTTTTGTCCATAGGTATGCCTTCCGCGCTTGAGCAATTTGTAATCCAGGGCGGGCTTACATTGTTTGCCCGAACTGTATCAAGCCTGGGGACCGCAGATTTTGCAGCTCATCAGATCGGGATAAATATATCCGGACTTTCCTTCGCTCCAAGCATGGCTTTTGGCGTTGCGGCAACCACTCTGGTCGGTCAGAGTCTCGGGGCCGGTGAAAAACAGAAAGCAAAGGAGTATGCAGATATAATCCATCATATGGCTATAATTGTGGCGTGTGCAGTAGGTGTTCTTTTCCTTCTGTTCTCTCATCCTCTGGCAAGGCTTTACAATAAAGAAACTGCGGTCGTAGCACTGGCAGGACTGGTTCTTAAAATATTAGCCCTGGCCCAGCCGGGACAGTCTACCCAGCTTACCCTGGCAGGCGCATTAAGAGGCGCGGGCGACACTATGTATCCTCTGTATGCCTCCATATTCGGCATCTGGATCTTCAGGGTGTTTGTTGCCTATGTTTTCGTAAGCATCTTCAACTGGGGCCTTGTCGGAGCATGGGTCGCCCTTGTTCTGGATCAATATACAAGAGCAGGGGTAGTATATTTGAGATACCGTTCAGGAAAGTGGATGGACAGGAAGGTTCGTTCGGTAAAAGCTGAGGAACCTGATGCTGCCAACTAGAAATAATCAATATATGAATGTGCAAAGGACAGGTTTAAAACCTGTCCTTCTTATCATATAATCTCTGATTTCGTTATCAATTACCTGCTTTTGTATGCCGGCAAATTGCTTCGAAGCTTTCATCACTGATATCATGCTCTATTTTGCAGGCATCATTGAAAGCAGTCTCTTCGTCTACTCCAAGTGACATAAGGAACTGCGCCAGGATCCGATGCCGTTCATACATCCTTTCAGCGATTTCCGATCCTGACTCGGTCAGTACTATAGAACCGTCCGGATTCATAACAATGTACTGATTCTCACGAAGCAGCTTCATTGCATGGCTAACGCTCGGCTTAGTCACACCGAGCGCTGTCGCAATATCTATAGAACGGACATAACCCTTTTTATTCTGCAATATAAGTATCATTTCAAGATAATTTTCAATGGATTCGTTAACCCGCATCGGTTTGCTCCTTATTAATCTATTATTCTAATGTTAACATCTGCTAACTTTTTTATCAAGGTTATTCATCTTTTATGTACAAAATGACGAATCACAAAAATTCCCAGAATTTTCGAAAATACCGCATTGACATATTGAGTTAGACGCTCTAAACTATAGTTAGAACAGACTAACTTGCTGGGAGGGGAATGTATGCCGCTTAGTATGGTTCGTGCCGGTGAAACCGGTTATATACAGAGAATAACAGGAAAAGACGATATACGCCGTTATCTCGGAAATCTTGGTTTTGTCACCGGTGAAAAAGTCACTGTCATAAGTGAAATCGACGGCAATATGATACTCTCTGTAAAAAACAGCAGGATTGCGCTTGACAAGCGCATGGCCAACCGTATAATCGTTTAGTCGGGGGATGCGTATATGAAAACACTGCGGGATGCCAGAATCGGAGAAACAGTTGTAATCAAAAAAATCCATGGTTCAGGAGCGTTGAAGAGAAGATTCATGGACATGGGGATAACCAGAGGGGCGAAGGTTTATTTGAGAAAAGAAGCTCCGCTGGGCGATCCTATAGAGATAAACGTTCTTGGGTATGAACTTACAATAAGAAAGAACGATGCCCAATTGATCGAAGTAGAAGAATGAAAAAATTTTTTAATATACAGTTAGATGAGACTAACTAATGATCCGGAGGTAGCTATGGCTATAAAAATCGCATTGGCGGGTAATCCCAATTGCGGCAAAACAACGATGTTCAACGATTTGACGGGCAGCAATCAGTATGTTGGAAACTGGCCCGGTGTTACTGTCGAAAAGAAGGAAGGCAGGCTGAAGGGTGATCCGGATGTCATCATCCAGGACCTTCCCGGCATATATTCGCTTTCACCATATACCATGGAAGAAGTGATAGCCAGGAATTACCTTATAAAAGAAAAGCCTGACGCGATCATCAACATTATTGACAGTACGAATCTGGAACGAAACCTTTATCTCACGACGCAGCTTGCCGAGCTTGGAATTCCCATGGTTATAGCTCTCAACATGATAGATATCGTCAGAAAAAACGGCGATGTGATCAACGCCAAAAAGATCGCCGATGCTTTGGGCTGCGAGGTAGTGGAGGTCTCAGCCCTTAAAGGCATAGGTTCGAAAGAGGCGGCCGAGAAAGCTGCAGGACTTGTAAGAGCCGGAAAGAAAATGGAGCCGAAACATACCTTTGACGGCGCTGTCGAACATGCTCTCGCACATATTGAAGAAGCAATCGAAGGCAAAGTACATTCAGGGCATGCACGATGGTATTCCATCAAGCTTTTTGAAAGAGACAAAAAGGTCATCGAGGAGCTTGATCTTGAACCATCGGTCCTTGAACATATCGAAGCCGATATAGCAGCCTGCGAGCAGGAACTGGACGATGATGCCGAGAGCATCATAACTAACCAGAGATATGCTTACATAAACAAGCTCATCACTAATGCCGTTAAAAAGAAGAACAATACAATGATGAGCACTTCGGACAAAATCGACAGGATACTGACCAACAGGTGGCTTGCCCTGCCTATTTTTGCCCTGATCATGTTTATTGTTTACTATATTTCTGTTACAACGGTCGGTACCATTGTAACTGATTTTACAAATGATACTCTGTTCGGCGAATGGATCATAGCGCCCCTTTCATCCTTCCTGGAAGAGATGGGAGTCGTAAGCTGGCTGACCGGCCTTATCGTGGATGGTATTGTCGGAGGTGTTGGCGCAGTTCTTGGATTCGTTCCGCAGATGTTCATTCTGTTCCTGCTCCTTTCACTGCTTGAAGACTGCGGGTACATGGCCCGTGCCGCGTTCATCATGGACAGGATATTCAAGAGATTCGGCCTTTCAGGCAAATCATATATTTCCATGCTGATCGGTTCAGGCTGCTCGGTGCCCGGAATTATGGCCTCCCGAACCATAGAAAGTGAAAAAGAGCGCAGAATGACGATAATGACTACCTCCTTCATTCCATGCGGAGCGAAAATGCCTATCATCGGCTTCATTGCCGGCGCTCTGTTCGGCGGAGCATGGTGGGTTGCACCTGCCGCATATTTTATTGGTGTAGCTGCCGTTCTGGTTTCAGGAATAATACTGAAGAAAACCAAAGCTTTTGCGGGAGAACCTGCTCCCTTTATAATGGAGCTTCCTGCATATCATGTACCTTCACCCAAAAATATAATGAGAACGACTCTGGAACGTGCCTGGTCCTTTATCAAGCGCGCCGGAACCGTAATCCTTGCCGCAAGCGTCGGGATCTGGTTCTTAAGCAGCTTTGGAATAGAGAATGGTGCATTCGGCCTTGTTGAAGATATGGACAACAGCGTATTGGCAGCTCTGGGAGGACTTATAGCGCCGATCTTTGCTCCTCTTGGCTTCGGATACTGGCAGGCTGCAGTTGCCACAATAATGGGCCTGGTCGCAAAAGAAGAGGTCGTAGGTGCCTTTGGAGTATTGTACGGAATCACCGGTGACACTCTGGCATTGGTAGAAGAAGGCGCTGTCGAAGGTCTTTCTACCATAGCCGCACACTTTACCGCTCTGTCGGGTTTCTCATTCTTACTGTTCAACTTGCTGTGCGCTCCCTGCTTTGCGGCAATCGGAGCTATAAAACGGGAAATGAACAGCCCCAAATGGACCTGGTATGCAATAGGTTATCTGTGTTTTTTCGCTTATTCGGTATCGATAATCGTGTATCAGTTGGGTATGTTCATCGGGGGTAACGGTTTCACTGCTGGAACAGCGGCAGCCTTAGCGGTTCTGGCTGTTATGGCCTACATGATCTTCCGCAGGAATAAGTACGAAACCCAACCCTCCAAGATCCTGAAAGGAGTTAATGCATAATGTTAGATTTAATAAAAGCCAATCTTTCCTCCATAATAGTAGGGGCGATCGTCCTTTTGATAGTAGGCGCAGTGGTGATCAAGCTTATCCGCGACAAGAAGAATCACAAAAGTTCATGCGGAGCCTGCTGCTCGGGCTGCGCCATGGCAAAGGACTGCCATAAATGATATCCCTCCTGTAT
>DULR01000022.1 GCA_012840245.1 Clostridiaceae bacterium | reverse complement strand
GCGGAGGCTCATTGTCAAGAGGATCGTGGAATAAATGCGGAAGTTTGGTACATTCTTCACTTTTCAAGGTTCAATAAATCCAACTATTCCCATATTGCTTTTTTCATAAGTTATTTAACACTACCTTTTGCTAAGAGCAGCTTATCTTTTCTTTTAAGCTGACACTTGCCTGCTTTTTAGTAACTCAACGCAATGTTTCAGAGCTTCTTTCGCTGGTGGTGATATGTCGGCTGGCAATGAATCCATATCAAACCATTGCAAGTCAGTGGTTTCATCGGTTTCAAACAATGGTTCTCCGGAAAAATCTTCGCATAAGTATGAGATCCCTATAATATAGACCTTATCTTGATTAGGATAAGTATAGAGCATGTTTTCACCGGAGAACACACCAATAAGCTCCAGCTTGTTTGCTATGAGTCCTGTTTCCTCAAACAGCTCACGTTTTGCGGCTTCCTCAACTTTTTCTCCTATCTCAACGCAACCGCCATGATCAGACCAACAGCCATTGTCCCTTCTTTTTTGTAGCAGCAGCTTGCCATTTTTATGGACAAAGACACCTACACAGGCAAGCATTAATGTATCGTGTCCTATATACTTTCTCATTCGTGAAATATAGTCTGTCATGTCTGCCTCCTATTCGAGCTCTGAAATGTGTTGATCCTAAATATTTGATTGATCCGTGATTTAAATTACGAAGCAAAAAGGATTCTTTATTTTATCAGCTCCGCACAGCTTTACTGCCATCCTGTACATTGCTTTTGCATGTATTCGGTCATGCCATATGAACCTGCGGCATACCTTCCTTAGTGACCATTGTTCGTCATAGCTTCCTGTATAAACCTTATTGTTCAGATAATCCAGCTGCTTTTCCAGTGCTTCGAATGCTTTTGCCCTGCAGCTAAATATATCAGGTTATGCGCCAATATAGTTACTTGCGTAAATTAAATGACCTTCATTGTTATACTCATCAACTGCCAGGATCTCCATACCTTACCTCACTTAACGCCATTCTATGTATTTTGGTACATTTATCTCATCGGCTATCCTGCGCAGTATTTCCAGTCTGTTTTCCATACTCGCCCTCCAAATGCTTCTTATTTTATAAAGACAGGTTCATAACAATTACATTGTGCTCTTTGATTCCGTATGTCGCCTTTACCGTGTCAGTTACCGCATAACCCGCTTTAGTCCAGAACTTCATTGCAAGCGTGTTTTCTTCTGCTACTCCGATTCGTAATCTGTTTCCATTATGCTTTCTGATAAAGTCCTTTATATATTCATGGATATGCCGGCCTAAACCATTACCTCTTTCATTGGGATCAATAAGAAGTAAACCCAGTATCCATTCTTCTGCGACCTTATAATCCCTGACAAGATCAATTACTGCCACAAGTATATTGCTAATGTTGAATACTCCAAATACAAATTTATCGGACAGTTTTTTACCAGGCGGCAAGTCGAACAGGATTTCGTGACCTGCGCTTTTTTCAGGCATCTTGCCTTCAATTATCATAAAATAGTCAGGGCAACGCTCACACAGTTCCTGAATGAGATTTTCATCGTCAGGTTTTAATAATCTGATAAAAAACCTGTTGCCATTAACAGTAATTACATCATCCAAATTTCTGCACTTCCTATGTTAAAGATATTGCCTTGTCTGATCTTCAAAATATTTTATAGCGTTCTTCCCCTGGCATTCCAGAGGTTTGCGGTCTTGATAATCTCTGTGATATATTCTTGCTTCCCATTGAGGTAGCTGTGATAAGCATTTCTGTTTTCTTCTGCAAGGCGCAGTTTCAATGCTTCATATTCTCGAGCGGCAGCAGGAAAGGCGTTCATATAATCGCGAAAGTTGATATAATTATCCCACTGTTGGCTTCCGGCCTTTACAATATGGATGTAGTGGGTCAACAACCGCATATTTTTTTCTTCCGGTATGTATTCGCCACACTGAAAAACCGGTTGTCTTTCTTCGCTTCCCTCCCACCCGCGAAAAATGAACCCTTCTTTTTCTAAGGTGGGTATTTGCGCCAATATGTCATCAAAGCTACATACCAATACTGCGATATCAATCACCGGTTTAGCTTTTATATGGCGTATGGCTGAACTGCCGACATGCTGGATGTCTTTTGCGGTCGGGCCTAAAATATCCCATAGTCGCTTTATTGTGTTTTCAGCATTTACTTCCCACTCCGGGTCATAGTCGAAGAGTTCCACCACACCGCGTTTCAAACCTAATACCATTTATTTTACCTCCAAAATTCTTCCCATAGCTATCCTTCAAGATGAAGCCAAACTGCGCTGAGAAAAGACCTCTATGATAATAAGCCTATTTTATGCATTCACAATGCAGTATAGTGCCATCTTCCGCCATATAATTCAGGCCTCTTTCACACTCAGCAAAATCAAAACCTGCTTTTTTAGCACGTTCTAATATTTCATCGATGGTATATGATTCCCAGTAGCATTCAGTGTTTATATATGTGACCTGCTCCCCAAAAAATCCATCAATCAGAAAGTTAGTCCCAATGATATAATAACAATATCTGGAGGACAAAACAATGAAGAAAAGATTTTCAGAAGAGCAGATCATCGGGATTCTTAGGCAGCATGAGAAGGGTATGAAAGTGACCGACATCATCAGGCAACATAATATCTCTGAACAAACATTCTATCGTTGGAAATCCAAATATGGTGGCATGGAAGTGGCTGAAGCCAGGAAGCTTCGTCAACTAGAGGATGAAAACAGGAGGCTGAAGCAGCTCGTAGCAGAACTCACCTTGGACAAGCAAATGTTGCAACATGTGATTGAAAAAAACTTGTAGAGCCTGCCCGCAAAAGAAAAGCAGCTGAAGAACTTCAGAGTACATACCAGGCCAGTGAACGCCGCGTGTGCAGGCTACTTCAACTTGATATAAAAACGAAAAGATATAAGTCGAAAAAGCATGAATCTGATGAGGCTATTAAGCAGCGCCTCTGTGAGCTTGCAATCCAGTGGAAGCGTTTCGGCTACCGCCGACTGCATGTACTGTTATTGCGTGAAGGTGTTCAGATAAACCATAAAAGGGTTTTCAGGCTATACAAGGAAGCTGGTTTGGCAATAAAGAGAAGGAAGAAAAAATGTCCAACAGAGAAAAGAGGCCGTCCAGAATCGGTCATTGTATTACCAAATACTCGCTGGTCAATGGATTTTGTGTCTGATTCAACAGCAAGTGGACAGCGATTTAGGATTTTAACCGTTATTGATGAGGCGACGAGGGAATCACTGGCATTGGAAGTAGATACCTCTCTTACTGGCCGGAGAGTCGTGGCAACCTTGAATCGAATTGCATTCTTCAGAGGACTGCCCAGAGAAATACTCACTGACAATGGCTCAGAGTTCACTAGCAATGCTTTTACAGAATGGACTTATGAAAAAAAGATCCAACAGCTATTTATAGAACCTGGAAAACCAGTACAAAACGCATACATAGAGAGTTTCAACGGAAAGCTTCGGGATGAGTGCCTTAACGAAAACTGGTTCAAAAACCTATCCGAAGCCAGAGAAATCATAGAGAATTGGAGAATTAATTACAATCAAAGCAGGCCACATAGTGGACTAGGCTATATGACTCCGAGTGAATATGCCAAAACACTTGAGATGGCTTAAATTAGGC
>DULR01000100.1 GCA_012840245.1 Clostridiaceae bacterium | reverse complement strand
GGACTAGGCTATATGACTCCGAGTGAATATGCCAAAACACTTGAGATGGCTTAAATTAGGCATCTCAAGCAAAGTTAATGGTCAAAAGGCTAACTTAAATTTTGATGGAAAGAATGGGGCAAGGTCAGTTTTCAATGATGAACAGATGACATACAAAGAATTAAACAGGAAGGCGACCTGAATAATATTAAAAACCAATTGAAGAAAGTATTGCCGACTTATATGATACCTTCTTTTTTCATAGAAGTAAAGGAATTCCCGGTATCAGGCAACGGAAAAATCGATTTTAAAAAGCTTCCTGAGCCTGTGCTGGTGGCTGAAGAAGCTGATGAGCATCGCAGTGAACTGGAAAATGAGCTTATTTCCTTGTGGGAAGATATACTGAAAATAAGGATACCTTCTGTCAACAGCGATTTCTTTGAGTCCGGAGGAGATTCTTTGGCAGCAATACAATTGGCGACCAGGATTGACAGTATTACAATAGAAGATATTTATCAGAATCCTACTGTAAGAATGCTGGCAAATGTGATCGAAAATAAAAATAATTCTGATAATAGCATTTTGATTCCTTATAAGAAATTCTATATGAAAAAGCAAACTGCATTAGTATGCTTTCCATATGGCGGAGGAAGCGGAATCATATATAAGGAACTGTTTGATGAAATCAGCAAACTCGATGAAGGATACAATCTGTTTTCTGTAAATCTGCCGGGACATTCGCTGAATGATACAGGCAGGCAGAAATTTATATCGTTGGATGAGGCTGCGGATCTGATCGTTGATGAACTGAAGAAAAAAGATTATAAAGAAGTTGTTTTATATGGTCATTGCATTGGTTCGGCTTTGACCTTGTTTTGCATCTGCATGCTTTGCTCTTGCCATTTTCCGGTTCGACTTTCTCGGAGTTGCGCCTATTGCCCTGCAAACCATAGTTGACAGGATCTCTGACGGGTTTCTGGTTATAAATGAAGATTATCAGGTTATCGACTTTAATAAGACTTTATCAACTACTTTCAGAGACGTTATTCTGATCCGCAGAAAGGAAACACTGGAGAATATAATGAAAGGCACAGGCCTTGCAAATGAGTACGATGCTTTGGTGAGCATAATAGAAAACGCCAGGGAATCCAGGGTTCCGATTTCATTTGAAAAGCACATAAAAGAGGGGGACTTCGACAAGCACTTCAGGATTGAAGTTACACCCATCGTTTCAAATAATAATTATATAGGAACCATTATATTGTTTAAAGATATTACTGAGAATATCAGGCATATAGAGACCATCGAAGAAAAACACGCCATCATGATGGAACAGGAGAGACCGGCTTCTCTTGGTCAGCTGATAGGAGGAATAGCTCATAATCTCAATACCCCGATCATGTCAATTGCAGGAGCTGTCGAGGGTTTAAGGGATCTGGTCGATGAGTATGAAGAATCAATTGGAGATGATTCGGTTACAGATGACGATCATCATGAAATTGCTTCAGAAATGCGTGTTTGGCTTGAAAAGATCAAACCACACTGTTCATATATGTCTGATATCATTAATGCAGTCAAAGGTCAGGCAAGACATTTCAATCAATCGGTGGAATTATCCTTTACAGTGGATGAACTGCTCAAGCGTATAGAACTTCTGATGAAATACGAACTGATAAGATATAACTGCACATTGAAGACATTCATCAATGTTGACCGAAATACCGAACTCTACGGTGATATAAACAGTTTGGTGCAAATATTCGATAATATAATTATAAATGCCATCCAGGCATATGAAGGAAAGAATGGTATAATAGAACTATCGGTTAAAAGCAGTGACAGCAGCATACTGTTTGCTGTCAGGGATTACGCAAAAGGAATACCTAAGAACATAAAAGACAAGCTCCTGAAAGAGATGGTCACAACAAAGGGGAAAGACGGAACCGGGCTGGGATTGTTTATGTCTTACTCTACAATTCGAGGGCGGTTCAACGGAAAGATGTGGTTTGAGTCTGAAGAAGGAAAAGGTACGACCTTTTTTATACAACTGCCTAATGATAAACTTAACAAAATCCATGCCTAGGGAGAATTGAATAAATGAGAAAAAGACACCAGGACAAAAGCAGCGATTATAAAATCCTTATTGTTGACGATGAACCGGGGATAATTGACTCATTATCTATCGTGCTGAAAAGGAGCGGCTATTTATACGAAGGTGTTACCGACCCATTGGAAGCCATAGAAAAAGTCAGGAAAGAACATTTTGATCTTATGATCCTTGACTATTTGATGACTCCCATCCATGGTGACGAAGTAGTAAAAAGAATACGAGAATTCAATTCTGATCTGTACATTCTTCTTTTGACAGGCCATAAGGATTTGGCTCTTCCTCTGGAGACGATAAAAGCTTTGGACATACAGGGGTATTGCGAAAAAAGCGACCGCTTCGATCAGTTGCAGCTTCTGGTCGAATCCGGAATAAAATCCATAACCATGATGAAAACGATAAAGCATTTCCGTGACGGGCTTAACCGTATCCTGGAGGCTGTTCCGAAAATATATCAGCTGCAGCCCATTGGCAATATCCTGGAAGAGATTTTGGCTGAACTGCTGCCTATGCTCAGCAGCGAAAACGCTTTCATTCTGGTTGATGATATCATTGATGCCGAAGAGTCAAAGAAAAGCATCTTCAGAGGCATAGGAAAATACAAAACTGAGATACAGGATTTCATGTCCATGTTTGATTCCAGATTGCTGGAGAACATAGGTAAGGCTAAAATCACAAAGAAAGTTATCAAAACTCCCGTAGGGATAACTCTCCCGCTTTTGAATGAACTGGGAGAGGCAATAGGCGTCATATATGTTGAAAGCACCAATAATATGGATATAGAAATATCGGAAGGATATAAACTGCTTGAGATATATGCCGCCCAGGCTGCATCCTCCATCAACAGTGCTTTTCTCCATTCTCTAGTAAACATCAAAAACGAAGAACTGAACAGGACCTATGATCAGCTGAGGACCCGTTATCTGGATACGATCGAAGCTCTAAGACAGGTCGTGGATGAAAAAGATCAGTACACGTGCGGACATTCTGACCGTGTTTCGTATTACAGCGTGAAGATAGGCAAGGCATTCAGTCTTGATGAAAATGAACTTGAGACCTTGCGGGTTGCCGGCCTGTTCCATGATGTAGGGAAAATGGGCATATCTGATGATATTCTTTTTAAAAGCGACAAGCTGACTCCTGAAGAGTATGACGAGATAAAAAAACACCCTACAAAAGGAGCTCGCATATTGTCGGTGATTTCCATGTTCAAGGATGTCATTCCGGTGGTCAAGAGCCATCATGAGCGAATAGACGGAAAGGGTTATCCCGAAGGCCTGAAGGGTGATGAGATCCCCTTCCTGGCAAGGATCGTTTCTGTCGCCGATGCGTTTGACGCAATGATGTCCGATCGCCATTGCCGTTCAAAACTCAGTTTGGATGAGGCCATAAATCAATTGATCGGTGGTTCGGGCACGCAATTCGATTCCCGTGTCGTAGAGAAATTTGTCAGCATGCTTGGAAGTTACCCTGATATGGTGAAAGAAGTTGCGTGTACTTATCAAACTTTCAACAAGGGAAACATTATTTGATGATCAGCAGTTCATGCGCATTTTGATACATCCGGGATTTGTAGACGGCTCTGTTCGAATAAACTTTGAGTAATTGACCTGTTGCGGTCGTTATGTTATTGTGGGAAAGGATAAATAATCATATATGCAACTATAAATATTTTAGGAGCTTACCATGACGAAAACAGGATTTGACAATGAAAAGTACATCAGCTTACAATCCCGGAAGATACTTGACCGCATTTCGTATTTTGGAGGAAAACTATATCTTGAATTCGGAGGAAAGCTATTTGATGATTACCACGCTTCCAGAGTCCTTCCGGGCTTTAAACCCGACAGTAAAGTCAAAATGCTCTTGCAGCTCAAAGATCAGGCTGAAATAGTGATCGCCATAAATGCCGATGATATAGAAAAAAGCAAACGTAGGGGCGATCTGGGTATAACATATGACCTTGATGTGCTCAGACTGATAGACGCATTCCGTGAAATCGGCTTATTCGTTGGAAGCGTTGTCATTACTCACTACCGTTCACAGTTTGCAGCCGACCAGTTCCAAAAAAGGCTGGAGTCCCAGGGCATCAAAGTATACAGACATTATCCGATCCCTGATTACCCGTCAAATATTTCATTGATCGTAAGTGATGAAGGTTATGGCAAAAATGATTATATAGAAACGACCCGTTCGCTGGTCGTTGTTACCGCCCCGGGGCCGGGAAGCGGTAAGATGGCCGTATGCCTGTCACAGCTTTATCATGAAAGCAAGAGAGGAGTGCAGGCAGGGTATGCCAAGTTTGAGACCTTCCCGATATGGAACCTTCCTCTCAAGCATCCTGTAAATCTGGCATATGAAGCTGCTACGACCGACCTGAACGATGTCAACATGATAGATCCCTTTCATCTTGAGGCATATGGCATAACAGCGGTCAACTACAACAGGGATATAGAGATCTTCCCGGTTTTGGACGCCATACTGGAGAAAATAGAAGGAAAACATCCATATAAAAGCCCGACCGACATGGGCGTAAATATGGCAGGATTCTGCATAACCGATGATGACGTAGTATGCGAGGCATCCAAGCAGGAAGTGATTAGAAGATACTACAGCACATTTTGCGCTCACAGGCAGGGGTTGGCTGAGAGAGCGGAAGTATACAGGCTTGAGCTTCTTATGAAGCAGCTTGGCATATCTCCGAAGGACAGGCCTCCGGTTGAGGCCGCACTTAAGAGGGCTGAAGCCACAAGCGCTCCTGCGGTAGCAATCCAGCTCAATGACGGGACAATAATCACAGGAAAGACCACATCGTTGCTGGGAGCATCAGCAGCAGCTTTGCTGAATGCCCTGAAAGAGCTTGGCGGCATACATCATGACATACATCTGATTTCTCCTATCGTTATAGAACCAATACAACAGCTGAAGGTCAAGCATATGGGAAATCGCAATCCCCGCCTGCATACAGATGAGATCCTTATAGCTCTTTCCATATGCGCAGCCACCAACCCGACTGCAGCGCTTGCCATGGAGCAGCTGCCCAAGCTTCGAGGTTCTGAAGCTCACTCGACCGTGATCCTTTCCCGAGTAGATGAAAACATCTTCCACAAGCTGGGGATCAATGTTACATGCGAACCTCAGTATCAGTCGAAGAAGCTTTATCATAAATAGTATTTTAATATAATTAAGCTATGCAGCTGATGATCAGTTAGGAGTGAACGACATAAAAAATTACGACACTATTGTCTTTGATTTGGACGGAACATTGATTGACACACTTGAGGATCTGAAGGATAGCGTCAATTATGCAATGAATGTTTATGGCTTCCCTGAAAGAAGCCTTGAAGAAATAAGGACTTTCGTGGGCAACGGGGTAGGCAAGCTGATAGAGCGTGCCATTCCGGACGGTATCGAAAACCCGTTATACAAAGAATGCCTGAAGGTGTTTCAGGATCATTACTCGAAGAACATGCAAAACAAGACGGCACCATATAATGGAATTAAAGAGCTGCTGGCTGAGTTGAAAGACAGAGGATTTAAAATGGCGGTCGTATCAAATAAATTCGATTCGGCTGTTAAAGAATTAGTGAAAGAATTCTTCGGTGATTATATAAAAGTGGCAATAGGAGAGTCTGAGAATGTTTCCAGAAAACCTGCGCCTGATACGGTCATCAAAGCTCTTGCAGAATTGGGTTCTGCTCCGGATAAGGCCGTTTACGTGGGAGATTCGGAAGTTGATGTAATGACAGCAAAGAACTCAAAGCTGACCTGCATCGGTGTGACCTGGGGCTTCAGAACAAGAGAAGTATTGGAAAAAGAAGGAGCACAGTACATCATTGATGAACCTCATCAGCTATTGTCAATATTAGATTAATATTAATGAGGAGTGCGAAGCTTATGAAGGGTAATGTATTTATAACAGGAGCCGACAGGGGCCTGGGATTTGCCCTTGCCAAAAAGTTTCTGAAGGAAGGGTATACTGTGTACGCCGGAAGCTATCTTACCGACTGGCATGAGCTTCCGGGGCTGAAACAGGAAAACCCTGATAAACTCCATATAATAAATCTGGATATTTCTGATGATGAATCTGTCCTGCAGGCGGCAGAGACTCTTGGAAAACATACCGACAAGCTTGACATTCTGATCAACAACGCAGGAATCTTCCTGTTTAAGTATTCAGGAACCATTTTTGAAGAGCAGAACTATGACGACATGATACGAATGTATAATGTTAATGCACTTGGACCCATGCGGGTCACAAAAGCGCTGCTTCCTTTCATACTCAGAGGTGATAAAAAAATTATAGCCTGTGTGTCTTCTGAAGCAGGAAGCGTGGGAGCCTGCTGGAGGGTTAAGGATTACGGATATTCGATGTCAAAATCAGCGCTTAATATGCAATGCGCCATTCTGCAGAACCATATGAAGGAATATGGAGTAAAGGTGTTAGCGCTTCATCCCGGCTGGGTAAGATCCTATATGAGCGGTGTGCT
Organism: Clostridiaceae bacterium; assembly: GCA_012840245.1. GTDB lineage: Bacteria > Bacillota > Clostridia > DSM-8532 > DSM-8532 > DTU059. Next base: position 11,576 of record DULR01000100.1, on the reverse strand, counting down.
GAATACCGAAGCAGAAGTGGAAGCAGATGATTCGGCAGCGGGATTGTATAAGGTGATCCATGAGAATACCGATATAAACGGGCCTATGTATTTGGATTATCAGGGCAAATCATTGCCATGGTAGTCTGGAAGGAAGTGTTGATATGAAAAAGAAAGCTTTGGCGCTGATCGGGGATTTTTATCACGGAGCCGATTATATCAGGGCCGGTTTTGAAGCTATAGCAGGTGAAATCGATGCTGATATCGAATTTATAACAGTCCCTGACAGCGTTGAATGGAACAGGCTTGATGATTACAGCGTCTTTATCCTGGCAAAAACCGCTAATGAAAACCCTGAAGACTCCGATATCTGGATGACAGAAGAATATGAGAGGAAAATCGTTGAATATGTGGTCAACGGTGGGAGCATCTTTGTGCTGCATTCCGGACTTCCCGGTTATCAAAAAGCCAAAGATTACCGCCATATGGTGAAAGGTCATTTCCTGCACCATCCTGAGGAGCATCAGCTTATAACTGTCAAACCTGTTTCGGATCATTATGGGCTTACCGAAGGGATCAGTTCTTTTGAAATAGTGGATGAGCAGTATTTTGTCGATTGTGATGTCAAAGACACCCATGTGTTTCTTGAAGCAGAGTCCGAGCAGTTCGGAAAGTGTGTGGGAGGCTGGGCTCACGAATACGGGAAGGGCAGGGTTTGCTGCTTGACTCCGGGTCATACTCTGGAGGTATTATCTAAGCCCATGATGCAAAAGGTCATGATAAATGGTCTGAAATGGTGTATGGGACAATGAGATTGAATATGTAAATAATCAAAAGCTCCGCTAAAGCTATAGGCGGAGCTTTTATTAATGCTGAAAGAGTTTTATAAGCGCTTCTGCTATATAGACTGTGAGACAGGCAGATGAGGCTACCGTCAGAAGGCTTTTTTCCCTGAAGGCAAGAAAAACGGCTACTGCTGTCCCGATTATAGCCGAATAAACCGAAGATGTAGATGAGAATATTGCAGGGAAGGTCATGGCACCCAATACTGCAAACGGAACATAATGTAAAAAGGATTTAATGAATCTGTTTTCGATCTTTTTCTTGAATAAAACAAACGGAAGCATGCGGATCAGATATGTAACTCCTGCCATAACCAAAACATGGATCAAAGTCATTCCGTCGCCTCCTTTACCGGGAAGAATACTGCCCCCAAAAATGAGGCGGTAACAGCACATATGATAATTGCAAAACCATTTGACAGCCGGTTTATATAAGGAGCAAATTCAAAAATGGTGCTGAGGACAACGGATATAGCTATCACCAGTAATACAGGCTTAGATTTTTTGGCAGGCGGGATTATTATAGCTATGAACATACTGTATAAGGCTATGTTCAGTGCTGCTGAGACCGATCCGGGCAGGATGTTGCCTGCAATAGCGCCGAGAAGAGTACCTGTTGACCAGCCCAGATAAGGAGCCGTTATAAGCCCGTACATATAGCTTTTTCCTATATCATGTGCTTTTCCGCTTGCCACTGCAAATATTTCATCTGTAATTCCGAAAGCTGTGATCATTCTGTGTAAAATGTTTAAAGATTTGTCGGCCTTCTGGGAAAGGGATAAGGACATGAGGGCATATCGAAGGTTTATGATCAGTTGGGTAAGCGCCATTTCGATATAAGGAGCTCCGCAGGCTATGAGCCCGATCCCGGCAAACTGGCCTGCTGAAGTCAGGTTGGTCATGGATATCAGAACGGAGATCCAGACAGGAAGTCCCGAATTTACAGCCATAATGCCAAAGGAAAATGAAACAGACAAATATCCCAATCCGATTGGGATACCGTCTTTAAATCCCTCCGAATAACTGTATGAAGATTCTTCCGACTTCACTTTTCATTGCACCTCTGACTCAGGCAAAAAAATAATAAACTCCACCGATTTCTCGATGGAGCTCTTTTGGTGCGGCTGACCGGACTTGAACCGGTACGCTCGCGCATACGCCCCTCAAACGTACGTGTCTGCCAATTCCACCACAGCCGCATATATGCTTTAAAGAACAGCAAGATTTATTATACATACTGAATATGGCCCTGTCAATAGAAAGAGTGATTTCTTTTTTATAAATCGTCACGATTTATGTTGATAAAGGGGGGCTGATGTCAACGCCTGTTCTCATTATGTATGCAATTGTCAATTGCAATGGCCAATGCGCAGAACAGGGGAACGTCATCATCATTGTTTACTATGAGCTCATAACTGTCACCCCAGGAAAGCCATGCCTTATGGAGCTCTCCAATAACCATGCCATTGCATAAAATAGTAAAATCCATTCCGAAGAGATTACCTTCAAATGTGTAATCCCCGAACTGGCTCGTTATAGTAAGCCGGGGAGTGAAAAAGGTAAATTCCTTTTTTATTATTGCGCATAATGTATTCCCGCTGTATATATGATATTCGGGAAGAAACCTGAAAAGCTTCTGCTCGATATAATATACTTCCGAGCCGGTTGCATCGTACAGGTGGATTTTCGCACCGAAGGTGAATATTTCGCTCTGAACGGTGAATACAGTCTGGCCTTCTTCATTGAAAATATTATATTTGTCACCGATAGAAAAAACTTTTTGTTTGATATAAAGCTTAACCATGATTATCTCCGCAACACTAATAGTTATTAATAATATTTACAAAAGTTTAAAAATTATATTCCGATTATATGGTATACTTATGAATAATACTAGACTATTATTTAGAAATATGCAAATTAAAGATTGATTAAAGGTAAGGGAATGTTATATGACAGAAGAAAAAAACATCATGCCGGAAGAAGAGATAATATTTGATGTTGCGCCCGGCGAAAAATATGAGGATGACAGAAGCAGAACCACAATATTCTTTCAGGTTCTGGGAAGAAAGTTCTGGAAGCTTATCAGTATGAATCTGATCTTTCTGGTCTTTAATATCCCATCGATTATCGTATCGTTTTTCCTGAGCGGATATATAGTCAATGTGTTTTCACCTGTCATAGAAAACGCAAATGACATGGTCGCTGTTTTGTTTGTTTATAGTTTTCCCCTTCTGATGTTCCTGATGGTTATCCCGACCATCACAGTGGGACCAGCACAGGCAGGGCTGACTTATCTTCTGCGCTGCTTCTCATATGAGATCCCCACATTCTACTGGTCGGATTTCAAGGACAAAATGAAAGAGAACCTGAAACAGGGTATTGCTGTAAGTCTTATCAATCTGGTCGCGATCGTCCTTCTGATAATCGACTTTTATCTTTATGATCAGATGACCAGCAACAATACCGGATTTGTGCTCTCTGCAGCCAACGGATTGCTTATAGTTGTTTTTCTGTTGTTTTTGATGATGAGCATGTATCTTTATCCAATGATGGTTTCATATGAACTCAGCCTGAAAAATCTATACAAGAATGCGTTCCTGTTCAGCATAGGCAAATTTATTCCCAATCTGGGAGTTCTTATTCTATGCTTCCTGCTAGTCGTAGGGCCAATGGCGGTGGTTATGTTTACAGGAAGCGCTATCGCTCTGGTTATAGTCTATATTTACTATATAGCTCTTGGCTTTACTTTACCGGGTCTGGTCATGAACTTTTTGATAAACCCTGTAATAGATAAGTACTTAAGACCTGCTCCAGCGCAGGAAAATCCCGTTCAGGAAGCTCATGAAGACTGATATCAGGAAATAAAGAATAGCAGCAAGACCCTTGCTGCTATTTTTTTTGATGTTTCAGATATGATTTTAACGTCTTATTCGAATATATCCTGCATTTTATAAAATCCCGGAGCTTTGTTGTACAGAAAAGCTGCCGCTTTTAAAGCACCTTCGGCAAAAAGCCCCCTGGATACGGCTGTATGTTTTATTTCTATCATTTCATCATTACCGGCAAAGAGTACGGTGTGTTCTCCTGTGATAGTACCGCCTCTTATGGAATGAATGCCGATCTCATCTCTTGTTCGCTTTTGCATGGAGGAGTGGCGGTCATAAACATATTTCATTTCATTGCCCGGCAAAACCGAATTGATCGCGTCGGCGATTGCCAGAGCGGTACCGCTGGGTGCATCGATCTTCTGGTTATGATGCTTCTCTATTATTTCGATATCGAATGTGCCGTTGAGCGTTTTTGCGGCTTTCTTCACCAAGTCCAGCATAAGATTTATACCCAGTGACATGTTGGCTGAAAGGAGAACCGGTATGGATCGGGATGCTTTTTCGATCAGTTGCTTTTGCTCATTGCTGTGTCCGGTGGTGGCTATTACTATTGGGTAGGACTTTTTTACTGCATATTCAAGAATACCGTCCAAAGCGCTGGGATGGGAAAAGTCGATTATTACATCGATATCTTCTTTCACCTGAGACGGATCCGAATATACAGGGAACGGATTCTCAGATGCAGTGAAAGTGTCTATCCCTGCAACAACTGACATTCCCTCTTTATACATGCAAGTTTTTGCTATGATCTGACCCATTTTTCCGTTGCAGCCGTTAAGTAATATGCGAATCATCAAAAATCCTCCAGTTATGTATGAGATAATTATTTCTTTTTATATCAGTCCGTATTCATGCAGGGCTTTTTTCAGTTGATTCAATCCTGCTTCCGAGATATCCACCAGAGGCAGACGGCATTTGCCTACGTTGAATCCCATCAAATTCATGGCAGCCTTGACCGGTATGGGATTTGTCTCGCAAAACAGCGCTTTTTCAAGGGGGACGGATTTTATCTGCAATTCCCTGCTGGTCTCAATATCTCCATCAAGGAAGGATTTGACCATTTTATGCGTATCTGCGGGGATTATATTTGCCAGTACAGATATAACGCCTTTACCTCCCAGTGCAAGTAAAGGCACAACATTTCCGTCTTCGCCGGAGTATAATTCCAGTTTGTCACCGCACAGATATAAGGTTTCTGCAGCCTGCAGGAGGTTGCATTCTTTTACTGCGACGATATTTTCGATTTCAGCCAATCTTTTGAGTGTAGCAGGACTAATGTTAAGATTCGTTCTGGAAGGTACATTGTAAAGGACTACCGGAATTGAAATGCTTTCGGCTATAGCTTTGAAATGCTGATATAGGCCTTCCTGAGTTGTCTTGTTATAGTACGGGGTAACAGAAAGAATGGAATCTGCGCCCACTTCCTCGCAGTACTGCGAAAGCTCGATCGCATGTCTTGTGTCATTGCTTCCTGCACCTGCCATAACATGCACGCGCTTGTTTATTACTTTTATCGCGAAACGGACCACTTCTTTATGCTCTTCATCGGGCATAGTGGACGCTTCGCCTGTGGTACCGCAAATCAATATGGCGTCTGTGCCTTCTTTTATGTGCCATTCGATCAATTCCTCAAGCTTGTCGTAATCTACTCCGGTGTCAGTAAATGGGGTAACCAGAGCAACACAGGAACCGGTAAACAATGTTTTCTTCATACTTGGCACTCCTTTCAGAATACTGATACTAAAAAAGCTGCCTGGTTTCTATCGGCAGCCTGAAAAGACTATAATGAGCTCCATGAACTCTACCGATAGCTCTCCGCTTGTAAAAGCGACAGTTGGAAGGCTGTTTGCCGGCCAACCAGGCCCCAGATGAAACGGCACCTGGAACCTTCGGCGTTTTCCCCTTTCACTTAAGGTCATCGGACCCGTCATCCTTGCTTGAGCTACTATTGAAAAACGCGCCTCTATCTATAGATTATATTCGATTTTTTCTTATTACTCCACACTCAAAAGTGTTAAATTACCGTAAATGATATCATTATTGCATCGCATTGTCAAATAGTAAATTTATATGGTATATTGAAAGTGTTTATGAACATTAACCTGTACTGGAGGTATATTCGTGGCTCCAAAAAAAGTACAAAAGAAAAATGTAAAAACCAGAAAAAAGACCAAAACAGCCAACTCTTCAAATCAGCTCAGAACAGAGGTGTCCGGACTTATCATATTTGCCTTTGGAGTACTTCTGGCGCTTAGTATATACTTCAACAACATTACCGGTCCATTGGGCGATATGTTGGGAAAATTTGTCGGCGGATTGTTCGGTTTATCAGCGTATGCTATCCCTCCAATGGTTTTGATACACGGTATAATAAAGGTTTTCAAACCAAAGCTTCTGAATCAGGACAGAAGATTTTCACTTATAATCATTCTGCTTATCGTCGTCTCTTCAATGCTTCAGGCCGGCCTTTATGACGTCGAAAGATACGAAAACATGACTTTGCTGAGATACATAAGCACTTTCTACAGAGAAGGCGTCAGAGCCATCGGCAAGGCGGACGATTTCATATCAAGCGGCGGAGTATTGGGAGGCATAGTTGGTGTGCCTTTACTTTTTGTTTTCAAAAAGTGGGGTACCATGATAGTTCTCACAACAGCTGCCATTATTCTGGCCATGCTTATTACAAGGCTTTCGCTGGCTGACGCAGCCAGGAGTGTTGCCAGAGGCACCAGTGAAGCCATCAACGGAATGGTCGACGCTGCCAGAAAGAAGCGTGAGGACAGGATATTCAGAAAAAGCCTGGATGAGATCATGAATGAAGAAACAGGAAAGGCTGCGGAAGCCCCTGTTTCAAAGAAGAAGGGCAAGGTTTTGGACTTTCCGCTGGAAAATCACGGAGATGTGAATGCTGATACGCAAGCAGGTTTTAAAAATGAGATCGCCGGTACTGCTGCTGAAGAGCCTGTAATAAAAGAGGACGAAAAGCTTAAAATTTTCTGTCTGGAGCCCAATCGGACCGAGCAGGAAAGCGGATATGGCCAATCCGATAATACCGGATTTGAAATACAGGAATTAAAGACTACGAAAACCAGATCTAAAAAACAGGGTATCATTGAAGAACAGATTCATCAGCCGGAACAGGAACCCGAGTCTTTTCCGGCAGAAAAAAGGATAGATTACTTATATCCTCCTGTCGAGCTTCTTTCCAAGTCGAAAGAAGGCGAAAGCAACATGAAGAAGATCAGGACCACTTCTGTTGACAACGCCAGAAAGCTTGAAAGCACTCTTGAGAGCTTCGGAATAGGGGCCAAAGTCATCAATGTTTCCGTAGGACCCGCATTTACACGATATGAGCTTCAGCCTGCACCAGGGGTAAAGGTGAGCAGGATAGTTAACCTGACCGATGACATTGCCCTGAACCTGGCGGCTACAGGTGTGCGCATAGAAGCTCCTATACCGGGAAAGGCAGCCATAGGCATAGAGGTCCCCAACAAGGAAGTTGCTCCTATAAGTCTGAGAAGCGTTCTGGAATCAAAAGAGTTCATAGAGCACAGATCGAATCTGGCTGTTGCGCTGGGCAAGGATATCTCAGGCGAAAACGTAGTGATCGATCTGGCAAAAATGCCGCACCTTCTTATTGCAGGCGCTACCGGCTCAGGAAAGAGCGTGTGCATAAACTCCATCGTTATAAGCCTCCTTTACAAGGCTTCTCCGGAAGATGTCAAGCTTCTTATGATAGACCCAAAGGTGGTCGAATTAGGGGTATATAACGGTATTCCGCATCTTCTGATACCTGTGGTGACTGATCCTAACAAGGCGGCGGGAGCGCTTCGCTGGGCTGTCATGGAAATGACGACCAGGTATAAGCTCTTTGCAGACAAGGGTGTGAGGGACATATTGGGCTATAACGCCTCCATTGACGAGGCCGGAGAAGGGACCAAGCTTCCCCAGATCGTTATCATCATCGATGAGCTGGCAGATCTTATGATGGTGGCACCTCACGATGTAGAGGACTCCATATGCCGTCTTGCCCAGATGGCCCGCGCAGCAGGAATGCATCTGGTCATAGCTACTCAGAGGCCGTCTGTGAACGTTATAACCGGCGTTATAAAAGCCAACATACCTTCCCGCATTGCATTTGCCGTATCATCACAGGTGGATTCCAGGACGATCCTTGATATGGCGGGAGCGGAAAAGCTTCTCGGGAAAGGTGATATGCTTTACTATCCTGTGGGCATTCCCAAACCCATACGCGTAAAAGGAGCGTTTGTTACCGACAAGGAAGTCGAGCTTGTGGTCGATTTTGTCAAAAACCAGATCCGTGCGCACTATGATGAGGAAATAATTGAAAATATAAATGATAATGTCAAGAATAATAATGAGGACGGTTCCGACAGCGAATGCGACGAGCTTCTGGATCAGGCCATCGAAGCAGTCATAGAATGCGGTCAGGCTTCGGTTTCATTTATCCAGCGCAAATTCAAGGTCGGCTATGCAAGAGCAGGCCGGATCATCGATCAGATGGCAGAGCGCAATATAATCAGCGGATATGAAGGCAGCAAGCCAAGACGCGTTCTCATCTCAAAGGAGCGCTGGGAGGAAATGAAAATGTCCTCGGAGGATAGGGCATGAATTTATTGAAAAACATTCCTTTGGATCTCAATGTATCACTGGCTTTTATCGTTCTTCTGATGGCGTTTCTCACGGCGTATATGGCCGTACGATGCTTTCGCAGGCTTACAGTCCATTCGGCGTTCGTTTTTGCCATACAGCTGCTGATGCTTACTACCGGTATATTGACTGTAATCAATAAGGTGATGTCAGTACCTGTTTATGAGATTTTCCTGATTGCGTTCGGTATCATGCTTCCGGGCTCATTCCTTGTTTTTGACTATATAGGGATGAAATCCAGGATCAAAAAGTCCAATTCAGACGTTCCTTTGATAGAAAAATTCGAAAAGCATAGCGATATAGGATGGCGTTATAACGAATATATCGAGAAGCCTGAAGAGTGGAAAAATGAGATCGAACCCGGGATTATAGCAGGGTCACTGGAAGTGACCGACAAGCGTCTCAAGCATAATGTCATAAAACAGCTTTCAGCAGTTCATAAGCTGATTGACGAAGGTGATTACAGGCAAGCTCTTGAAACCTATAATATCCTGGCTGAGCTTTTGAGCAGCAATGTGCAGATCCTGTATAACGCAGCCTGGCTCAACTATAAAAACGAACTATACGGGGAAGCGATCCGATACTGTAAAAAAGCATTGTATATACTTGGCGACGATTTGCCCATAAAACACAAACGAAAGAAAGTCAGCGAGGAAATGGAGCTCATTAACCCCGCTCTGTGCTTCATATATGGTTTGTCTCTGTTCGCACTGAATAAGTATGTTCTTGCAATAAATCAGTTTTCATTGGCAAAGAAGCATATCGAAGAACTGAGGGAAGCAGATATCAATATTGCAAAGTGCTATATCGCCCTCGGAGAGCTGGCTGAAGCTCAGAAACATATCCGTCTTGCTTTGAAATACGGAGAAGACAATAAGCTGAGATATCTTCTTGCAAGGCTGTGCTTTGAAAAGAATGAGGAGATGGAGTGCAGGCATCAGCTGGAGACTATTGTTTCCAATGATCCCGAGTTTACCGAGGCATGGAGCCTGCTTGGCAAACTCTATCGTAAGCGCAGTGACTGGCCCAATGCTCTTGTGGCATATAAGAAGCTAACATCGTTGACGCCTCAGGATGCGGATGCCTATTATATGCTCGGAATAGCCCAGCGTCATGAAGGTAAGACTGAAGATGCGATCGCAAGCTTTAAATTTACGGTTGAGCTTATGCCCCATCACAGCCGGGCTTATTATAGCCTGGCATCTGTCTACGACGCGCAGGGAAAGACCGAAAAGGCCATAGAATACCTGAAAAAATCACTTAAAGGGAACGAGCGTCTGGAGATGGCGTATAATCATCTTGCCGAGATCTATATATCCACCGACCAGATCTATGAAGCCATTTTGGTTTATGAAGAGGCTGCCAGGGAACATCCCGAATCATACCTGATCCATTTCAATCTGGGTATCTCGCTTATGATAATGAAACGCTACGAGGATGCAGTGAGAGTATTCAAAAAAGCCCACAAGCTTACCTCCGATGATCCGGCCCTCTATTATAACTGGGCTTCTGCCGCCATATCCCTGAAAAACTTCTCCGAAGCAGCCAGGCTGTATAAGGAAGGTCTGAAGCTGAAGGAAGACGATGATGAGATCCTTTTTGGCCTTGCAAGAGTATCGGCTTTGTCGGGAGATGTGGACGCAACGATCGGATTTTTGTCCCGAGCCTTTGAAATTAATCCCGATCTTAGGATCAGGGCAAAATCATCACATGATTTCGCTGCATATCGTACTCATCCCCAGTTTATGGAGATCACGAGACTGCCTTTGAAGGAAGATAGGAAAAATGCCTGATTATTAAAAATAGTATTCCTTATAAAGGATACTATTTTTTAATAATGCAAAAAATCAAATGCCCGAGATGCATATTTCCTTAGTGAACATCAAAATAACATATATAAATGTTAAATTTTGAAATTCCCTTGATAAAATGTTGCAAATTTTATATTATAAAAAAGGTTTGTCCGGTATGGATACATATTCAGGCAGAACCGATATGATCAAGATGATATAATCCATGAGGTGAGGATTGCTGATGATGAATAAAATAAGGATAGGGATTTTAGGCTACGGCAATATAGGCAGAGGGGTAGAACAGGCAGTGATGCAGAGCCCTGATATGGAGCTTAAAGCTATCGTCACAAGAAGAAATCCCGGCGAAATCAAAAATATAGCTGAAGGTGTCAGGATAGTCAATACTGCTGATATTGAGAAATATAAAGATGAAATCGACGTATTGATCTTATGCGGAGGTTCAGCAACAGACCTTCCTGAGCAGGGACCTGAATATGCAGCGATGTTCAACTGCGTTGATTCATTCGATACCCACGCCAGGATACCTGAATATTTCGAAAGTGTTGATAAAGCGGCCAGGGCTTCTGGAAAAACTGCAGCCATATCTATCGGCTGGGATCCTGGACTCTTTTCGATGAACCGCATGCTGGCCGAAGCAGTGCTTCCTACCGGTGAAACCTATACTTTCTGGGGAAAAGGCGTAAGCCAGGGCCATTCGGATGCAATACGTAGAGTCGAGGGCGTTAAGAATGCCATCCAATATACCATACCTATAGAGGAAGCAGTCAACAGGATCAGAAATGGAGAGGTACCTGATCTGACTACCCGGGATAAGCACCTCAGAGAGTGTTTCGTTGTGGCAGAAGAGGGAGCAGACAAAGCTAAGATCGAAGATAATATAAAAAACATGCCCAATTACTTTGCTGACTACAATACGATCGTTCATTTCATCTCCGAGGAAGAACTTCGCAAAAACCATAGTCGTATGCCTCACGGCGGTTTTGTGATCAGGAGCGGGAAGACCGGTCTGGACAATAAGCATATAATAGAGTTCTCTTTGAAGCTGGACAGTAATCCTGAATTCACAGGCAGCGTTATGGTGGCTTATGCCCGCGCTGTGGCAAGACTTAACGCCGAAGGCAGAACCGGCGCTATGACAGTATTTGATATCCCCATCGGTTATCTGTCCCCCAAAACTCCTGAGGAGTTGAGGAAAGAATTGCTGTAAAATCTGATTGCAGAAAGGCTTTATTGAAAGATAAGATTAAAAAAAAAGATAGTGCACAAGCACTATCTTCAGACTGAAGACAAAGCTCACTGAAAAGTGGGCTTTTTTTATCTAAAAGAGTAGTTAAGGACATAACAATCATGGTATAATATAAATACATGAAACGCTCATG
>DULR01000099.1 GCA_012840245.1 Clostridiaceae bacterium | reverse complement strand
TTCATAATATCAATTTTTAGGTGCCTAATTAGCCTCATGAAATACCACAAAATGAAGGCCTTATCTAGTTTCACCAAATCTGTGGATCTTACTTTTGCAAAGTGGAATTTACTTTTTCAATTGACCTGTTTGTTTATGCCATTATTGAGAAGCGTCCGCCATGTCAGCCGGCCGAATCAGAGGCTTTCCCCTCTTCTCCAGAAAGGGGCAGCATCAGCATATCGGCTATATTATACTAAATTTAAGGCACTCATGCAAATCCCCGACAGATGCTTCATCAAGACAAGCACCATCGGGGAGTTGCCTTCAGTGGAAATATTTGCTTTGATGGCTGTTATCGAGGCACTGTATATCTATGCCTTCTCGAACATATCCTTGCTTACTCCGCAGTCAGGACATACCCAGTCATCAGGAAGATCCTCAAATGCTGTTCCCGGTGCTACGCCGGAATCAGGATCTCCTACCTCAGGATCGTATTCATAACCGCAAACAGTACATACCCACTTTTCCATACCATGGCTCCTTTCAAATCTTTTCTCGGTATATTGAAAGATGGACAATTATTTATATAGTCCGAGTTAACATTAATATACCACAATTTTTAAGCCTGAAAACTACAATCGGAAATTACAGAGAAGCAACTTATCCCGGAAGACATTACAGTACCTTATAAGTGTCCTGAAGCGATACGGTTGAATATTCGCTGAAAGCCATGTGCAGGCTGCGGGCGATCACATCGGCCATCCTCATGACCACCGAAAGGCGTGTACTTTGAAGCACCAGAAAATCCATGAATCCTCCGGTGTTGACGACGCCTGTTATATGCATGTCACCTACAGGAGGAAGATCCTTTTTCAGACCCGCTCCCGGCTTTATTGGACCTTTGCCTACAGATATGCAGCCCACATGATCCACCATGCCCAAGGATGCGTCGATTGCCACCAGATAGGCATTCGGGTGAAGGGCGCGTGCATTATGCAGTGTTTCTTCCAGATTTCTGGCATGTACCGGATTGTCAAGAGTTCCATAGACATGAACACCGTTCATTTTAAATTTTACGAGCATATCCCCCACAAGAGGACCCAAAGAGTCTCCCGTAGAGCGATCGGTACCAATGCACATGGTTATGACAGGGCGCTCCCGGACAGAAGTCTTCCGGTTCTTCAGCCCTGCTGTTTCCATCGTATCTGATATGGCTTTCGCCACTTTGAAGACAGCCAGTTTATCATCGGATCTGAAATAGCGTTTGTTATTCAAAAAATCACGCAACCCTTCCGCAACACCAGTACTCAATAAATAAGTATTCCCGCTGCATGTCCCAATATGCAGCGGGAAATCAGACAGGATAACTTTTTATTAAAATGTTCCTGAAACATTGCGTGATGATTTCTAAGGCTGTCAAAAAGAGATTATTCAGCCGTTAGACAGTCTCAGAATGACACGTTCCATCGGATCTTCCTCAGCCGATCCCCTTCATGGACAGGGAAATTCTTTTCCTTTGAGGATCGACCTCCAGAACCCTTACTTTTACTATATCACCTACCGATACAACTTCCATGGGATTTTTCACGAATCGGTCGCTAAGCTCCGAAATATGCACCAGTCCATCCTGATGGACCCCAATATCGACAAAAGCGCCGAAGTCCACCACATTCCTTACTGTGCCGTCCAAAATCATTCCTGGCTTCAGATCGGCAATATCAAGGACATCCTCGTGCAGAAGGGGCGGGGGAAGTTCGTCACGGGGATCTCTTCCCGGTTTCAAAAGCTCATTGATTATATCATTCAGTGTGGGAACCCCTACGCCTATAAGTGAAGCCACTTTTTCGGTCCCCAGCTTTTCGACTTCAGCCTTCAATGTTCCCAGCCTTCTTTCCCTCACATCCTCAAGGGTATGGCCGGTAAGCTTCAAAAGAGCTTTGCAGGCTTCGTACGATTCAGGATGGACCGAAGTGTTGTCAAGGATATTCTCTCCTCCGGGAATGCGCAAAAAGCCTGCGCACTGCTCAAAAGTCTTTTCTCCGAGCTTTTTGACTTTTTTCAGTTCTTCTCTTGTCCTGAAACCTCCGTTCATTTCCCGGTATTGGATTATATTGGCGGCCACTGATGAATTTATGCCTGCCACATAAGACAATAGCGAGGGTGACGCGGTATTCAGGTCCACACCCACACTGTTCACGCAGCTTTCTACCACGCCGGCAAGAGCCGTTCCCAGCCTTTTCTGATTCATATCATGCTGGTACTGGCCTACACCAATGGCTTTCGGATCGATCTTCACCAGCTCGGCCAAAGGATCCTGCAAGCGCCTTGCGATCGAAACAGCACTTCTTAAGGATACGTCGAATTCGGGGAATTCCTCGGCTGCAAGCTTTGAAGCCGAGTAAACAGATGCTCCTGCTTCGCTCACCACCATATAGCGGACTTTTTTGTCCAGAGTTTTGATGACCCCTGCCGTGAATATTTCAGTCTCCCTGGATGCCGTGCCGTTTCCTATGGCTATGATGTCAACATTGTATTTGTTTATGATCTGTTTCAGAATGGTCGCTGATTCCTCGATCTTGTTCTGGGGAGGTGTCGGATAAATCACTCCCGTATGTAGAACCTTCCCTATCTCGTTCACTACAGCCAGTTTGCAGCCTGTACGATAAGCAGGATCCAGTCCCAGCACAGTGAATCCTTTGACGGGAGGTTGCAGTAAAAGGTTCCTTAAGTTTTCTGCAAATACCTTTATAGCCTGTTCTGAAGCAGCTTCTGTCAGACTTCCCCTTATCTCGTTTTCGATAGAGGGCGCAATCAGACGATAATAGGCATCTTCAACAGCCTTTTCGATTATTTCGCTGAAAATTGAGCCTGTCCTGGAAAGAGATCTGCTTTTCAGCCAGTCTATGATGCGGGCTTCAGGTGCTTCGATCTTTACCGATAAAAATTCTTCCCTTTCACCCCTGTCAATGGCCAGGACCCTGTGGGGAGCTATTTTTGACACAGGCTCTTTGAAATCATAGTACATTCGGTAGGGCGAATCCTCTTCTTTTTTGGCTGTGGTGATTATAACGCCTTCCTTGAAGGTAAGCTCACGGATGACCCTTCTGTATTCAGCGTTGTCCGATATTGTCTCCGCGATTATGTCCATTGCGCCTGCGATGGCTTCTTCAGCCGTATTGACGCCTTTCTCCTCATTGATATATTCGGATGCAATTGCAAGAACATCGCCATGAATGAGTTTTTGTGAATATATTATTACAGCCAGGGGCTCCAGGCCCTTTTCCTTTGCCACTGACGCCCTTGTCCTGCGCTTCGGTCTGAAGGGGCGGTAGATATCTTCTATCTCCTGAAGGGTTTCGGCCTTGTCAAGGGCTTTTGATATCTCGTCTGTCAGCATTTCCTGGGCTTCGATCAATTTTCTTACCTCTTCCCTGCGGTTTTCAAGATTCCGCAAATAGGTAAGGCGGTCAAAAAGCTCCCTAAGGATCTGATCGTCCAGTCCTCCGGTTGCTTCTTTTCTGTAACGTGCTATAAAAGGAATAGTGTTTCCCTCGTCGATAAGCCTTACTGCGCTTTCGACCTGAGATTGTCTGATGGAAAGCTCTCTGGCGAGCCTTGCCGTGATGTCAGTCATAATGACCTCCTTCAGTGGTTTTATATGATGTATGGACCAGTATTTCTTAAATTCAATAATAATGTATTATACGGCATAACGGAACAGCAACAGGCAAAACTAAAATAAATTTTATAAATCCGGGAGAATCAAGCATGGCTGATAAAAGCGTTCCTGAATGCCCCTGCGTAAGAAAAAGCTGTCCGAGATTCGGCAAGTGCGATGAATGCACAAGGCATCACCTGACCCATAAGCGGTATCCCCTGCCTTACTGCAGGAGAGAGAGCCGTCGCAGGAGTAAGAAGGATCCTTCCGCTACTTAATCTTCACAAGAATATATACATTCGCGTCGAAATAACCGACCGACGAGGATTTCTCCATATTCAGGGTTTGTACAACAACGGTCATTGCCGCATTTTCATTCTCCTCGGTAAACGTTGCCTCTTCAAGGGTAATCATGTCTTTCACATCGTACTGCCCTTCTTCGAACGCATCGAATATCCTCTTTGCTGAAAAGCCGATTACATCCTTCCCGTCTTCTCCGGTCAGAACCATGATATTGTCATTGGCGGTATAACGCTTTTTAAGGGTATAGTTCTTTCCCGATTTGGCGATTGTTCCTATAATCTCTTCGTCCTCCCGGTTTCGGAGGATATTGATGCTTGCGCTGGTCATTGAATCATAATCGGCAATGCTGATAATAGTGTTTTCGGCCAGTCTGAGATATATAAACTTCGGTGTTTCCGTATCCATACCATATGGGTCAAAGCCAAAGATTTTTTCAAAATCGGAATAATAGTTGAAATCATCGGGAATAAACGGAATCCTGTCTATATACTCCATTCTGTTCAGATATCCCAATGTATCGGCGATTCTTTCTTTTTCCTCTTTTGGAATGCCGGGGCCGGGCTTTATGGTGTTTCCCTCAAGCATATTGTTCCTTTCAAGCGTTTTTCGCAGTATGGCTATCTGGTTGCTGCGGCTTACGGTAAAGGCATCGACCGGAGGAACTATGGATATCAGCGATAAAATAATCAATATACATGCTACGATGCCGTTTCTCCTGATGGGCATGAAGCTGAACAGAATACCGGCGATAGTGGCAAAAATTCCGAACAATATAACATAATAACGACTGTGTATTATTCCCGTATCACCTATTTTCATAACAGAGGCGATGGTCTGGAAAACCACTATGGGAATCAGGACCTTGGGGAATATCTTCCTGAAAAACTGCGCGAATTTGTTTTCCAGCCTGCTTGCGAGTATATATACAAGAATAACGGTTATGGAATAGGACACAAGCATGGGCTCCAGCAAATTATCGGTCCAGAAATCCCTTCCGACGTTCAGGACTATATATATGGCGAGGATCGCTGTAAATACCGCAGTTAAGGGAATTATGATATATGAAATGAGTATCTCGAGATACTTCGGGCAATTGGACATTTTGCTGATATTGTCCTCTTTTGACTCCAGGGCTTCATCGGATGCGGCATCATCCGATTTCCCAAAATAAACGGGTATAAGGGACAGGAAGTATACGGGCGCGAACAATACAAAGACTATGTTCATGGTATGGGTATATGCCTTGCTTTCAACCTCAAAAAGAAGTATGTTTGTGGCATCCAGTATGAGGCTTGTTCCGGCGAAAATGATCCCCGCAAAGAATATCGATATGAAAAAGGCTTTGAATGCCACCATGAAGCTTTCATTGAAAGTCGTTCTGCTTTTTATCGACGGAATCCATATGAATGCGATAAAAAGCGCAAATATGGCTACCATGGTCCTTACGGTTATTTCAGTACCCAACTCCGAGACGGGAGAAATTATCAGATAATATCCGAGCGTCAATATAGCTGCCACGGCATTTAAAGCAACACACGAAAAACGCTTGTCAAAGAATCTTTCATATGTCATTTGGGCTACGACTCCAAGAAAAGCTCCTGTAATTAAAGCGAGAAAATATTTAGCGAGATCGTCATTTCCACTTTGAATGTCCATGGCATTAACGATCGCTGCGGCTAATAGAAATACCGATGTCAGCGGGAATCTGGTGACAGCGCTTGTCAGGCCTTTAAGGGTGTTCCTGAATTTTGACAGTCTGCTCATGATACCAACCTTTCATATGAAGTTCCTTGTTAATTATATCATAGCAACAATCCTAAAATTTATTATTGTCTAACAGGACAGATTATTTACCACCCTATTAAATTCCCAAACCCGGTATTGCAATGAGTAATGGGGCAGGTCTGCTAAGAATTAATACTGAAATTCTTTACGACGCCATTTACTAATGTTAAAACTCTCCGGCATTTACTGGCGACCTCAAAATCATGCGTAACAGTAATTATCGTTGTCCCCTCGCTCTGCAGCTTATCAAACAGCTTTAGTATAACCATTTCAGTTTCTTTATCCAAGGAGCTTGTGGGTTCATCAGCCAGTATAAGTATGGGGCTTGTAATTATTGCTCTGGCAATTGCAACCCGTTGGCATTCTCCAACCGACAATTGCCTGGGTGATTTGTCCAATAATTTATTGATTTCAAGTTCATGAGCCACTGACAGTACTCTTCTCTCTATATCATTTTTGGAATAGTTCCTGAATTTTAGAGGTAAAGCAATATTAAAATATGTGCTTTTATAGTCTATCAAAGAAAACCCTTGTGGTATAAAGCCTATTTTTTTACGCCGAAATTCAGAAATTTCCGATTGACTTTTGAACGAAATAAGTTTTTCTTCAAACCAATATTGACCACTATCAGGAAAATCCAGGCCGCCTATAATATTTAACAATGTAGTCTTTCCACTGCCACTTTTCCCCATGATGGCAACTCTGTCGCCTTTCTCAACCATCATATTTACATCATTTAATACATTAATTTTCTGACGTTTGAAATTATAAGATTTATAAATATTTTTTAGGTGTATAAGCATTATTGTTGCCTCCCCATATAGCTTGATAAACTTGATTTATTAAGTATTTTTATAGTGATAAATGATGTTATTATAAGATTTAATGCACTGATCAATACTGCAAATATATTGTAAGTATAAACATTTCCATAGACAGCAAATAGCAATAAAAAGCTAATGATATTAGATAAAACAATTATTAAAGCTATTTCAGAAAGTATGCATATTTTTATCGTAATAAGTTTTGCACCAGAAAGTAAGTATCCGCAATATGCTGGTATATTTCTTGAAACAGTTCTTATAAGAATGATGATTAGTATTATCGAAGAGATTAACAGCAAAAATGAACCCAATATAACAATTGCATTCCACATTTGCTTTGTACTTACAGCAAATAAATCAAAAATAATAACATTTTGCCCAAGGATATCATATTTTCTTAAAGAACATTCTGAACTTATATTATCAAGTATAAGCTTTACATAACTTACACTTAAATCCTTGCCAACTTCAAGAAAACCACCGGTTTTATTTGCGTAATGTCTTATTTGAAATAATTTTTCCTCATAGTTTAAGGGTTTATAGTTGCAATTAATGGAAGGCATAACTATATACATGTCCAAGTAGAGCGGATTGCTATTGCCTGCTTTAATATAACTATCTTTTTCCAAAAATCCGATTATCACAAGTTGAAATTTTTTGGCGATATAAATGCACTCCAGTTCTTGCCCTATATTAAAATGGTCTTTATATTCATAGCCCATTATAACTGGAATCTGCTTTTTATCATCATAATCAAAATCATTACTGTTAAAGTGTCTACCACTATGTAATTCTAAATTAAATCTTGCGAAACAATTGTTGCTCACCTGCACACTTTTTATTGGAGAAGCAAGTATATTATTGCCATTATTGCCGAACTCAACATCTTCCGCTTCCATCCCTTCTTCATAACCGTATTTAAAAACTGAAGGCCCTGAATAATTTAATATATATAAGAATTGCTTATAAAACTCATAATATCTGAAAGTATCATTGTTTTTCAGTTTTATGTACATTTGCTTAAGCAATTCTTCCCCATTCGGATTTTCATAAAGCTCTCCAAAGCCTTCGCTAAAATCAATATCAACAAAATAAGTGGCGTCGCTGATCAGCGTTTCTTGTTTGGAAGCGAAAGCATTTTTAGTGAATATAGCAAAATTCACTATGGTTAATGAAATGGAAAACAATATTATTGCTAATAAAAGCCTGAATGGTCTTTGTGCAAGGGTTTCCCAAATTAATTTAAACATACTTTTCAGCTCCTATATTTTTTGTTCCAGTAGAATTCAAACACCAAATATGTTACTATCAATGAAAATATTGTGATTACTATGGGTATAATCATCAATTCTGATGAAAAATATGGTATATAACCCTTTAAACCTTCGATATTAGTTACTGTAAAAATATAAATAAATGCTGCCAATAACCACCCAATTAATACGATGGAAACGAAGTGTTTATAAACAAGTGTCAAAGCCTGATATTTTGAAAATCCTAAGAAAAAATAAATATGTATTTCCTTTTTTGAATCATTGATAATAAAATAACATGTTGCCAGAAGCAGAATGACAGTAAATATTAATCCCCAACGCAATATTTCACTATTGTAAACATTATATTTAAACATTCTATTAATGCCGCTCATTTTATCGGATATAATCTCTGTTTCACCAATACCTTTCATTACGTTCAGTGCTTTTTGTACAGACTTATAGTTCTTGCCATCAATATAATATAAGAATCCTTCGCTTACGCTATCGAGATTATAATATATGCAATTATCTAAAAAAGTTTGATTTCCATATCCCATAACCCCAATAACTTCATATTTATCCCCAAACAAAGAGATCAATATTTTTTCTCCGTCTGAAAATGTTTTATCTACTCTATTCCTTCCTATAATTGCAACTTTTTTGTTATTCAAAAAATCACTTGAAGAAAAACACCTTCCTGAAATAATATTTGGCATCTCAATCTGTCCTTTTGCCAGTACACCCCTTATTTCATCGCTTCCCATCGAGATATCATATAGCAAAAAATCATTTGCATCACTGTTGAATAATTGTTTTAAGTTTGAAATTCCATCTGCTCCTGAAAAAATTTCTGTTTTTACTTTTACAGAATGGCTGTTATAAAATCCAACACTTATTTTTTCCAAAGTATTTGAATACTCTGTATAAATTGTTAAAGCAAAAAATATCATATATATGAAAGCAGTAAATATGATACTTACATAGTTTGATAACTTTTTTATACCGCTACCTCCCTTAAAACGAATTACACTATAAAGTTGTCACAGGGACGGTTCTTTTGACAACATATTGTCACGGGGACAGTCCTTTTAACGCACATATTTTTCGCACTGTTTCCCTGCTTATCCCTAATATATATGCGATTTCCCGAAGAGATAGCTGGCTTTTCCCC
The DNA here is from genome assembly GCA_012840245.1 of Clostridiaceae bacterium. Lineage (GTDB taxonomy): Bacteria > Bacillota > Clostridia > DSM-8532 > DSM-8532 > DTU059. The sequence goes on along the minus strand of DULR01000099.1, from coordinate 483 downwards.
GCTAATTCCTGTATAAGGATATCTCGTTCGCGCTTATATTCCCTTAGTCTTATATATTCTATCATAATATTGTTTTTATCAAGATAGTTTTTTATATACTCCAGGGCTTCTTCTTCACCCATCATATACTCTTCCATATCTATAAAATCATCACTGTTTTCCTGATTGTTGAATTCTTTGAAAAGTCTTACTGCTCTGTTTGCATCCTTTGAAAAACAGCTCAGAATTTCTTCGTGTTCCACCAATTTTTTCTGGCCCCTGGCTGCCTGTATATAGAATGGATAACTGCTCCATTTGTATTCATGTATCTTACATATCCCCGCTTTTACCGGATTGTTATGTACATACCTTATTACTGATGCGTATTCCGGATTATTCGGACAGTATTTCCGGGAGTATCCGGACAATAAAACCGGATACATCCGGACACCTTGTCATGTACTTTGATTTTACATAAAAATTCACTTAGAAACAAATATTTTT
>DULR01000098.1 GCA_012840245.1 Clostridiaceae bacterium | reverse complement strand
AATTATACATTCGTCAACTAATGAAGAGAGGGAATTTCCCTCTCTTTTTTTACAGCAAGCTGCCGTTGTTAACCCAGTCCCTTGCCTCTTCCACGCTCAGTTCGGATGCGATTGGAACTGCACCTTCTGAGACGTCGGCGGTATTTGTGTTATCGGTAGCTGCATTGTTTGCATAAGCTTTCCACTTGTTTGATTTATACTTGTTTTTATTAGGATCCTTCATAAAAAGCACCTCCTGTTAGTTTATTCTTATTATTTGCAGGTTCACGTTTTTTGATTAGTGCGAACTGAGCATATAAAATTACGTAGCTCTTTTATGTCATTCTGAGGAGAAACGACATAAAGTCGCTGCGACGAAGAATCTTATTAAAAAGATCCTTCGACTTCGCTGCGCTTCGCTCAGGATGACGCGGGTATTGAGCTGAAGATATCATTTAGAGCACTCAGTGAGGTGCCGGGTACAAAGGCGGGTGCAAGGTGTCTCGCGGCAGTTCGCCGGAACACTTCGAAGGAAATGACCACCGAGCGATGACGCTATTAGAAAAGTTTGAGCGACCCGTGAGAAAAAGACCACACTTTGGGACATGACGGAGCGTAAGCGGAGGAATGTCACATCATAGAGGTAATGGATCATATTGACATGGGTGCTTAGAGGCGAACAGAGCGAGATCCTTGCGACCGCCTAAACATGATTAAAGTAAGATCCTTCGACTTCGCTGCGCTTCGCTCAGGATGACACAGTAAGGCTACGTAGCTGAAAATCCTGCTTGTAGTTCACATAAATAAATAATTTCAACTAAAAATGCATGAAAAGATCGGTTCCTGATGCGCAATTTTCGCTTAAATCAAATTGCCCTTAAAGTGGTATAATAGTTATACTCATAATATCGAAAGGAACTGATGCCATGAACAAGATCAAGGTTTGGTTTGCTTCATCTGAAGTGGCACCGTTTATAAAAACAGGAGGTCTTGCCGATGTGGCAGGCTCGCTTCCCAAAGCCCTTAAAAGGCTGGGAGTGGATATAAGGGTAGTCCTGCCCAAATACGGACAGATAGATCAGAAGTATGTTTCCAGGATGGAATTCATCGGCAGCTGCCAGGTCAGTCTGTCATGGAGACAGCAGTATTGCGGGATCTTCAAATATGAATATGACGGAGTCGAATATTACTTCATAGACAATGAATATTACTTTTTCAGGGAAGGATTGTACGGCCTGTATGATGACGGTGAGAGGTTCAGCTTCTTTTGCAAGGCTGTTCTTGAGGTGCTGCCCGTCATAGGCTTCAAGCCGGATATAATCCATCTGAACGACTGGCAGACCGGGATGGTGAGCCCGCTTCTTGATGCCAATTACAGAAGCCGTGAAAGCGGATACTATAAACGGATCCATACCCTGTTTACCATACATAACCTGAAATATCAGGGAGTTTTCCCCAAGAGCATTTTGAACGATCTTCTGGATCTTGGCTGGGAATATTTCCATCCCAACGGCGTGGAGTTCTATGACAACGTCAATTTCCTCAAGGCAGGTCTTTCATTTTCTTCTGCATTGAGCACCGTAAGCCGCACATATGCAGAAGAAATCAAATATGACTTTTTCGGGGAGAATCTGCAGGGCATCATAAGGAACCGTTCGGCCGACATGCATGGGATCATCAACGGCATAGATTATGAGACGAACGATCCTGAAACAGACGACAGGCTTTATGCAAATTTCAGCAAGGATGACTTGTCGGGGAAATATGAGAACAAGAGAAGGCTTCAGGAGGATCTAGGCCTGGAGGTCAGCCCGGATGTTCCGCTGGTCTCGCTGATTTCAAGGCTTGTGGATCAAAAAGGCCTGGATTTGATCGAATATATGCTGACTGAGCTCATGGACCTTGGAATACAATTTGTCGTTCTGGGGACAGGAGAAAAGAGATATGAGGATTTCCTCCGGTATGCCCAGGACAGATACCCGGGCAAGGTATCGGCAAATATAAAATATGACGGGGTCCTGGCGCAGAGGATCTATGCTGCCAGTGATATGTACCTCATGCCATCCCTGTATGAGCCCTGCGGACTTTCACAGATTTTTGCCATGCGCTATGGAACTGTGCCCATCGTAAGGGAAACAGGGGGCCTTAAGGATACGGTAGTTCCCTATAATGTTTTCACAAAGGAAGGGACCGGTTTTACCTTCGCGAATTATAACGCCCATGAGATGAAGGATGCTGTTGCAAGGGCCGTTGAGATCTATCGTAACGGTGAAGAATGGGAAAAACTGATAAAGAGATGCATGAGCCAGGATTTTTCATGGGATAACTCTGCAAAAGAGTATAGAAATCTTTACCGCAATATTTTGACAAGATTCAATCTGTAATGTTGTAGCACCCCGAAGCCGTAATGCATATGATGAAGAAGGCCGAATCAAGATGGGGTGTAGTCTATGGGCGATTATTGTAAAGATTGCGGATGCGGCGGAGGCTTTTTTGGCGGCGAGAATATCTGGTGGATAATAATCATTATTATTCTCGTTCTGTGCTTCTGCCCAGGTATTTTTGACGGGCGTGGATGCGGATGCGGCAAATGTGACCATTCCTGCTGATAAATCCTGAAATACCAGAAAATGCGGAGCTGTCCCGGAACTATTCTGGGACGGCTTCTTTCTTTTTAATGACCGGTATTTCGCAGCATATCGTCAGCGGATGTACTGTTTTTTCCTGATTTTACCTAAGAATCTGAAAACAGCAGATACGATCATGATCCCAAAGGCGATGGCAAAAGCCTTGAAGATAGTGTTGACAGCGTATGCCGAAGCCTCCTGGATGTTGTTTGCCACCAGGCTCTGCATTGTCTGGTATGCCGAAACACCGGGGACCAAAGGTATGATGCCCGGTATGCAGAATACAGTGGCAGGAGATTTCAAACGCCTTGCCATAAGTTCGCTGTATAAACCCACGGCAACTGTGCCAGTAAAGATTTGCGCAACGCTCAGCGAATCGGAAAAAGGATTGACTGCCAGAGCTATGCAATATCCCAATGCCCCGCACAGGCCGGCCCAGTGGAGCAGCCTCTTTTCTATATTCAATACCATTGCCGGAGCGACACTTCCTGCGAAGGCGAGGATGAATGACTTCAGAAAAAGTGTTGTCATACAGGTCCTCCTATAAACAGCAGCGTTAAGCCGATCCCTGTACCCGCTGCAACTACTGCGACTACCATGAGAGCTTCACCTATTCGAGCCAGACCGCTTACAATATCACCATAGAGAAGGTCACGGATCCCGTTGGTCAGCGCGACACCCGGCAGCATGTTGACGACTGCTCCGGTAATGATGATATAAGGATTTACCTGCGGGGCAGCCAGGGTCAGAAGCCAGCTGAGGATTCCCGCTACGAATCCGCCTGCGAAGTATTCAATGAACGGAAAGCTGCTGCTTTTTGAAAAAATCAGACGCAGTATGCCCAGAATTATTCCGATCAAAAATGCAAACAAGGCTTCAACAAGGTTCCCTCCGAAAAGAGTGACATAAATAAAGGCTGTGAAAGCGCTGCATGCGATAATGGCGGGTTTGGAGTACCTGTTCAGTTCATTTATCCTGTTTAGTTCCTCCATTACTTCGTCATATTCGGGAGCCTCCATCGCTATTTTTCTCGACAGGTTGTTAAGATAAGATATCCTGGCAAGGTCAACGGTTCTGGAGGAAATGCGTTTACAAATGCTGGAGATACCGTTTTCGCCCTCTAAGCTTACAATTATCCCGGTAGGAAGGACGAAAGCCTCGCATGTCAGGCCATAGCTTCCGCATATTCTGGTTATGGTGTCCTCCACCCTGTATGTTTCGGCTCCATATCTCAAAAGCGCAGAACCGGTTTTGATCGCGATATCCAGTATTTTTCCCTGTTCCATATGCCTTTCTTCCTGTCATGTTTATTCATTGCGCGAATCTGACTGTTTAGGTGAAAACCCGCGGCAAGGCTGACCGCTTGATGCTTTCACTGTTACCGAAGGCATGATCGTGCCTTTGAATCCGAACAAACGGCAGCCCCTGGGATGGTGCTTGTCCCAGGTAACGAAATAGTATTTGCATTTAAAGCAGTTGATATTATCATCCATAATATTATTTTACCATATCAAAGCTGAATCTTTCGATAAAAACATTGCAGGTCAGGCCATCGACCCTGTTTTGGGCTGTGGGCCCCATGCATTTTAATAAATTTGGGAATAAAAAGTATATTTTTGAGGCTGATTATAACAGTTCTTTCCTGTATACTTATCTATGTCGGGATGCATATTGAGCACCTGAACACAGGTGGATTCCACTCCATAAAAAGGGATGACTCATCGATTATATTTTTTGTTCTTGTACGACACTTTCATTAAAATTAAACTATTATCAGGAGGTTGTTATGAGCGACAGAGATTTCTATTTCAACAACGAAAACGAATTCGTTATTGAGAATTATAACAAGGCGAAGCCGTTCTCAAGCTTTCTGCCGGCGATAGCAGGCCTTCATGGCAAACCCCTGTGGCTGTACTATGTGAACAGAGGACAGTGCATAGCCACTTTTGGCATCAATAATAAAGATTATTCTATCATGGAGTTCCAGCCTGCAAATAAAGCATACCGCCAGACCCCCCTCCAGGGATTCAGGACCTTTTTGAAAATAAAGGACACCGAGACGGGAAAGACCGAGTATTATGAGCCTTTCCAGGACAACCTCCATGATGCCGGAAAAGATATCAGACAAAGAATGTTCATTTCATCCCATGATGTGAGAATCGAAGATATAAACAGCACGCTGGGAATAAAAACAGAGGTCATGTTCTGTACATTGCCCGGTGAAAGCATTGCCAGCCTTCTTCGCAGTCTGAAAATTCAGAATCTTTCCGAAAGAAAGCTGGAAATCGAAATAGCGGACGGCATGCCGGCAATTATACCCTATTACCTGACAAACCAGGATATGAAAAACGAAAGTAACCTCAGACAAGCCTGGATGGGTGTAGAGAATCATGAAACCATTCCGTTCTACCGCATCAAGGTCCTTCCTTACGATACTCCTGAGACCATTGACATCGAAGGAGGGAACTTTTTCATCAATGTCAGCTTTGAAAACGGAGAAGCTAAGTTTGCCAAAACTATAGTCGAGCCATATACGCTTTTCGGCTCCAAAAACGATTTTTCCTATCCCGAGAAGTTCTGCTCAGATGATTTCACCTTCCCGCAGGAGCAGGTCACCGTCGGAACGACCCCATGCGCCTTCGGATACCGCCGCATAGTTCTTCCGGAAAACGGATCCGATACTTCATATACTCTCGTGGGAAGCGCAGAAAAGTACGATGAACTTATCAGGTTCGCAGAATCCAAAATCAGTGAAGGATACCTGCTGAGTAAAACAGAAGAAAACAGGAACCTTATTGACGGCATCAAAAAACAGGCATTCACCTTAAGTTCATCAAAAGAATTCGATCAGTACATGGGACAAACCTTCCTGGACAATTCCCTAAGGGGAGGATTCCCAATAAAGCTTGGCAACGGAAAACACACTTTCTACGTTTATTCAAGGAAGCATGGGGATCTGGAAAGGGAATACAATTTCTTCCAGGTAGACAGCACATATTATTCTCAGGGAAATTCGAATTTCAGGGATGTCAATCAGAACAGGAGGAATGACGTAAGATTTTTCCCTGAAATCGGCGATTCGAATATAAAAACATTCTTCAATCTCATCCAGCTGGACGGATTCAATCCTCTGGTCATCAAGGGATCCAGATTTTCCATTGAAGACTGGGAAGCTGCCGGTGCGGTTTTGGTCAAATACTTCGAATCCGCCGACATTGACAGGATAAAGCAGTATATGAGCAAAGCCTTTACACCCGGAGCGCTTCTCGGATTTATGGAAGCTGCCGGCATATCATTAAAGAGCGGAACACGCGATTCCTTTATGAATGATATCCTGTATGTTTCGGTAAAGGAGGACCTGGCCGATTTCTCAGAAGGCTACTGGGTGGATCACTGGATCTACAATACTGATTTGCTGGAGCAGTATTTGTCGGTCTATCCCGACAAGGCGATGGAACTGCTCACAGGAAATCGGGAGTACAGCTTCTATGACCAGTATGAATTCGTTGCGCCCAGATCGAAGAAATATGTACTTACCGAAAACGGAGTAAGGCAGCTTGGCTCGGTAATAAAATCCGATGAAAAAGAGCGGATGATAAAAAGAAGGACCAGCGATCCATATAAAGTAAGGACCTCGAATGGTACCGGCAGTGTTTATTACTGCACATTGCTCTCGAAGATAATTACTTTGCTGGTCAACAAGATAGCATCCCTTGACCCGGAAGGAGTGGGGGTCGAGATGGAGTCCAACAAACCGGGCTGGTGCGATGCCTTAAACGGCATGCCTGCCATACTTGGTTCCTCCATAAATGAAAGCGCAGCAGTAAAAAGGCTTGCGATGATCGTTCTCGACATCCTTGAGAAAAACAGCAGTGGTTTTGAAATCTCGGTCCCTGAAGAGGTCCATGATTTCTTCACGGTCGTAAGCGGGCTTCTGGAAAAGGATATCTCTCCGTTCGAATATTGGGACAAAAGCTATAAAGCCAAGGAAATCTACCGTGAAAAAGTAACTTTCGGTATTTCGGGCAATGAAAAGCAAATAGGTGCCGACGATGTTATCAGCTTTTTGAAAAATGTTGTAATAAAAGTGGAAACAGGTCTCATGAAGGCTTATAACGAAAAAGACGGCGTTTATTACACATATTTCATAAATGAAGTATCAGAATACAGAATCATAAAGGATGATAACGGCAATCCGATAAAAGACAAAAACAGCTATCCTTATGTCGAAGCGCTGAGCTTCAGGCAAAGACCCATCCCATATTTCCTTGAAGGCCCCATGCATGTCCTGAGGATGGAAAAGGATACCGAAAAGGCAAGGAAGCTCTATAATTCGATAAAAAAGACCGGCCTATATGATGAAAAGCTGAAAATGTACAAGGTAAATGACAACATCATGAACGAAACAAAGGAAATAGGGAGACAAAATGTGTTCCCGAGAGGCTGGCTTGAAAATGAGGCCGTTTTCCTTCACATGGAATATAAATATTTGCTTGAGCTCCTGCGGTCGGGCCTGTATGAGGAATTCTTCGAATGCTTCAAAAATGCGCTGATCCCGTTCCAGGATCCCAAAGTGTATGGCAGAAGCATACTTGAGAATTCATCATTTATAGCAAGCACTGTTCATCCTGATAAAAAACTCCACGGCACCGGCTTCCAGTCAAGGCTTACCGGAGCGTCAGCCGAGATGCTGACCATGTGGTCCTTCATGACATCAGGGCAGAAACCTTTCTTTATCAATGAAAGGAAAGAATTATGCCTTGAATTCAGGCCTGCCATACCCGGCTGGCTGTTCACCGAAAAACCTTGCACAATAATGACTTCAGGAAACAATGGGGCTGATACTGCAGAGATCCCGGCCGACTGCTTTGCCTTCAACTTCCTGGGCAGCATTTTGACCGTATATCATAATCCTGAACGCAAGGATACATATTCCGGGGACTGCAAGATAAGGAACATTGAGATCCATGGAAGCGACGGTTCTGTAACCATACCCGGAAGCGTGATCCCCATGCCTTATTCGCTGAACGTCAGAAATGGTATGGTCAGGCGTATAGATGTTTATTTGAGCTGAAACGACTGGTTTCATCAATAGAAACATGGGAGGTATTGTTGTGAAAAAAGACATCATATCTTATGACAGGAACGGATTTATCATCCATGGCAGAAGAGTGTTTCTGATCGGCGGAGAATTTCATTATTTCCGTGTTCCGGCAGAACAGTGGGAGGACAGGCTTCAGAAAATGAAGAGCCTTGGAGCCAATCTGATCTCGGTTTATGTTCCTTGGAGCATCCATGAGCCCTATGAGGGTAAAGAAAGATGGAGCGGTGATTATGATCTGGATAGATTCCTGAGCCTTTGCGAGGCTTATGGCCTTTATGTGCTTATCAAGCCTGGACCGTACGTATGCGCCGAACTGGACTTCGGTGGGCATCCCGACTGGCTTATCGGAAAAATAGCCAGGAAGGAGTTCAGGCTCAGAATGCTGGATAAAGGATACCTTGATCTCTGCTACAGATGGTACCGTATGGTCAATGAAAAAATACAGCCGCATCTCATAACGAAAGGTGGCAATATAATAGCAATACAGATCGAAAATGAATATGACCACCTTATTGAATACGGCGAAGAGACTATTACCAAGGAGGATGCCATCAATTACTTCATGTTTCTGAAGAAGGCAATGGAAGAGCTGGACATCGATGTGCCCAAGTTCGCCAATGAAGCTGCATTCTTAAGGGGACGGGACATCATAGATACCCGCACATATTATCCTAACATACCGGGACTTTGGTTTAACGAATATGATCTCTTCGAAGGCAAGATCATAGAGTCAAGAAAGAGCCAGTCCACCTGCCCTGTCATGATCCTTGAGCTTCAGGCCGGCTGGTTTGCCCAAATCGGCGTGCCCATTTACGAACCTGACCTGAATGTTGTTGAAGGCGTTTCCAAAAGCGTGTTTATCCACGGCGCATCGATTATGAATTATTACATGATGGTCGGAGGCACGACCTTCCCGTTCATGGGAGCCAGAGGAGATATCGTATTCCTGGGCGGACTGGGCAATATCACTAGTTATGATTTCGGCGGCGCTCCCATACGTGAGTGGGGAGAGCTCCACGCCGAAAAATACTATTGGCTGAAAGGATTCATCAGGTTCGCTAAAGAATTTGCAAACATGATCCTGTTCGGGGATGACAAAAAGTACGTATCCATAACAGGCGGCGGAGAGAACATCGCTGTTCTTGGACCAAAAGGAGCAGAGCTGGACTATGCGCTCAATAAATCCTACGAGAATTTCACCGTTTACGAACAGGGCAACAGCGACGGAAGGTTCTTCATGATAAGGAACCTTGAAAACGAGGATAAGAATCTCACAGTCAAGGTTTCAGGAGAACTGAACGGAAAAGAATACGAATTCAGGACCAATGTCCTGGCTAATGAAACCCGCATGCTGCCTGTCAATTTCAGGATCCCCGGCACTGATCTCGTGCTTGGCTATTCTACTTCCGAAGTCATTTGCTCAAAAGAATATCCCAAAGGCATAGCCTTCATAATGGCAGGCAAGAGGAAGGTCGCCGGAGAAATGGTCATCAACGCTCTCAAAGCGGATATCAGCATTATAAAGGGTGATGTCGAGGTATATGGATCGGGCGATTCATCGCTTCTCAGGTACATCCATTCAGACATCAATATAATAAAGGTCAAGAACGCATATCTGTTTATCATAGAGAATGAGCTGGTGGGAAGATTTGAAGAGCTGTCCTCGTGTATCCTCTTCCATTCGTCCTATTACATGAAGAATATTGAGGAAAATGACGGCGCGATAGTATTGGATATGCAGATCAGAGAAAACAGCGACAATCTGTTCAGGATCTTCCCGATGGATGATTTTAAACGTGATTTCCTGAATGTAGAGGATTACGATATAGCATTGTCCCGTGATGAAAAAACAGGTATGTGGCATGCAGGCTTCAAAACAGGAACGCTGCACGGAAAACCGCAGTTTATCTGGACTTCAGACTGGCGGTATGAAGCCGACTCGGCCGAAGTGGCAGAGGATTATGACCATTCGGGCTGGCTGAAGCTTGACAAGCCTGTATCCCTGGAAGAAGCCGGACTGATCAGGCACGGATATTACTGGTACCGTACAAAGTTCGAGCTTGAAAAAGAACCCGGAATGATCTTTATGGATTATATCCATAACGACACCGACAGGATGTTCATCTATATAAATGAAAAGCTTGCTTACAAGAGTCACAACAAAAAAATAAAGCAGAGGGATATCACCAGATTTTTAAGGAAAGGCGAAAATACCATGGCCATCCTTTATGCCAATGAATTCCATAACAAATCCCATCCTCATGAAGGTGATATCGTAAAGTTCAGCGGGATCATGAACCCGTTCGAGCTTTACGGAACATATGCCGACAATGAGAAAATGAGCCTGTCGGTCAGTTCTTTCTATGTTAAACAGGGGCTTGAGGGAATCAACAAAGGGTATCATAAGCTGACCTATGATGATGCTTCCTGGAACAGGGTACCTTTGGCTGAAAAATACGTCGTTGCTCCTGAAATGGGCCATATCGTATGGTTCAGAAGAACTTTCAAATATGATATAGGCGACGAATTCAGCGCGCCCATATGCTTCATACCCGGCATAGCCGATCAGCGTCTTACATTCTATATTAACGGGAAACCTGTCGGACGCTATGACATTTTAGGGCCTCAGCAGGAGTTCTACGTTCCCGAAGCTTACCTGATCAAAGGCACAGAAAATCTTATTTCCATAATACTTGAGTGCCCGGCCTTCTACGATGAGCTCCAGGATGGGTTCAGAAGAGGATTTATGACCGATCCGAAATTCAGGCAGATCTTCGTGGCAAAAAACGTTATCATAAAGATCGTATAATCCCCCCAATAATTCTTACGAAGAAGGTGCTGTCTCAGAACAACTTTTGAGACAGCACCTTCTTCTTTGCATTTCACTTACTTTTGATATTTCTGAACTGGCCGGGTGTTATACCCTCGTATTTCTTGAAGATACGTATAAGTGTTTTGGAATCGAGATATCCGACTGCTTCGGCAACTTCCCTTACGCTTTTGTTTTCAGTCAGCAGACGTTTGCAGTGGTTGAGCCTTTGTCTGTGTATGTAATCGGTCAGACTGTAACCGAAATACTTCTTGAATGTACGCCCCACATATGTAAGGTTCATGTTAATATGATCCGCTATCATGGATATATTGAGATTAGGCTCGTTGTAATGTTCGTTTACATATTCCACAATATCATTGAGCCACTTGGGCTGCTCATTTGACAAACTTATGTTTACATACCTCACTATATCGTCGAATATTTCCTTTATGATCTCTTTTGCGGTCTCGATGGACTGGGTCTCGAGCAATCGGTTCATAAGACTGAGCTTTTCTATGAATTCCTCGTTGTCATTCTCAAAAATATCGCATATGGAACTGAAGACAGTGTTCATAAGGCTGTACATGCGGCTCTGATTTATTATCATGTAGTTGATGTCTTTGGTGAAGCTTTCCTCCATTGTCTGTATCAGAAGATCATATGCCTTGTCATATTCCTTGGCCACAAGGAAATTATGTATTTTCTTCTCATTATCCAGAAACCTGATGGTGCTGTTGCTTTCTGTGCTTGTGACCGAAGATGCCTCATCATAAAACATTATGGATCCCGATGACGAACCCCAGAAAAGCTGGTATGAAAGGACCTGGGAAGCCTCATTATATGCCTTCTGAAGGTCTTCGAAGCTGTTGTATCTGCTGCTTGCGCCTATTATGAGGTTCAGATTGAGGCTGTTCTTATACCAGCTGATACATTCCTTTATATCTTCGGACAAGGGATCCTCATCCTTGTCACCAAGATTTATGATGCAAAGATGGGTGCCGGCCAGGTAACTCAGCATTCCGGTGTACTTTGACAATATCTTTTCATTGAACACATCGATGAACACATACTGCAGAAGCTCATAGGATGCAGCCTCCTTTTCAGGCTTGATATCCCTGAACAGATTGCAGCTGGACACATCACGGTATGCGATCAGGAATACCATATAATCAGTTTCCTTCAGAGTTATCGATTCGGTAGACGCGATCGTTTCCCTCAGAGTATCGATATCCGAGCTCCACCCTTTGATGAAACCGGTCAATACCTGGTTGGACAATTCGATTTTTGCATTCTTCCATGAGTTTTCGAGACTTCTGTTTTCAGAAAGCAGATTCTCGAGATATTTTCCTATCTTGTCAAAATTGATGGGCTCATCGGACAGCTTGTTATAGTTTCTGAAGATATTGATGATCTGAGATATGGGATGATAATTTTTCTGAGCATAATATATCGACATGGCGATGGCTATGGTGAATGCAAGCACCATCTGTGTTATGCTGATGAGCTTCATATAGTTTATCTGTTTGAAATAACTGTTTCTTTGTATCAGCATTATATATTTGAGATCGAAATATTCCGATTTTGTAAAAGAAGCCAGATAGGTTTCATTTTCCGCCTTTATATCGAGAAGCTGCTGTTCTTCCTTGAAATCATTATATCTTAAGGAGATGGCCGGTATGGAATCACCTGGACCGGGGAGAGTCGTATTGTACTGGTCTATCCAGTAAACCTGACCGTTCTCTATGGAAGCAATGTTTTCAGTTATATTTTTCCAGGGAACTGTGATATAGATAGATGCGATCTTGATCTTGTAATTGTAGTTGTATATATTCTGTATAAAGAACAGGGTGATGCCTTTTTTATCATTTTCCATTATCCTGTAGCCACTGGCATCGGGGATGTCGATAAATTCAACGAATTCATCTCTGGAAAGGCCGAATGCATTCGTATATAGATGGATGATCTCAGAGGAATATCTTTTATCAGCCGTTAGGATACTGTAATTTCTGTAGAAATATATGCCTACGTCACTGCAGAAATCGATGCTTTTCCTTACATTTTCCAATTCGCCTTTCAATGTTCTCAGCCTGAGCAGGTCATCATTGATGTAATAAGGCCTCTGAGCCAGGTATGTAAGATTATCATTGCCCGACAGAGACTTGCTTGCCCGCAGGACTGCGCTTATATATGAGTCGAAGCTGTTGTGCAGCTGAGAAAGCATATATGTTTGTGAGTTGAGTGTTTCCTGCCTCACCAGATTTTCAGCGTTGAAATATCCAAATATGGAAAAACCTAAAGAAATGATGCATATGACAAGGTAGGAAAGCAGGTAAGAGTAGAAAATCCGGTCTTTTGGTCTTAATACAGGACGTGTTTTCATTTAAACTTTATCCTCCTGAAATATATGCATGGCGATCGGATCGATCTGTTGTTTTGTATAATATATATAAAATCAAAGCCTTTACTCTGGTAAAACCTGCTAATTATTATAATATAGATTCATGCCTCATATCAACACATGTCAAATATTACGAATCCACCTACAAAATTGAGTATCAATTTGTATATTATTTTAAACCTGATATCATTATTTGAACATATCGCTGAAATCACCCGTACGTTATGATTAAGGTGCCAACAATCAAAATCGGATATGTCAAGGAGAACCGGCATGAAAAGTAATATGCTTAACTTGTCTCCCAGAAAACCGGGTGAAAAGCGGGGCAGTGAAGGCTGCAAAATGAATCCGGCGTTATGGATTGCCCTGGTATCTTCCATCATCACACTTATCCTTTCACTGCCTTTTATAAAGTGGATTGAAATTATAAACTCAGAAGCACTTTATAAAAGCTTCAAACTGTTGCCGAGCTCAATAGAAAAACTTGCGCCGAAGTATAATATCTATAATATCCTTTCATTCGTATATGAAACCAGACAAGGCAGCATAGGACTGTATGCAATGCTTCTGCTGTTATTGACGGCAGCGACGTTATATATGCATGGTCTGTTCATATTCCGAATATTCAAAAAGAAAAAATTCACACCGGGTAATATAAGTGTTTATTTTGGCGCTAAATGCGCTGCTGTTTTCACTTTCGTGCTCTCGCTGGGCACCATCGGGTACATACCGTTTTCGAACAGCCGGTTCAAAATGGCGGGATTTGCTCTTTCACCAGTAGTCTATATCATATTGCTTCTATCAATTATATCATATATTGCAATCAAAATAGCGGACGTAAAAGAAAGAAAATATTACAGGGAACCGGGATTCTTCACTGAATTCCGCAGGAACTGGATCCTGTTCCTTATGCTGTTGCCTACATTCATATTCTTCATGATCAACGCGTACCTGCCAATGATCGGAGTTTATTTTGGCTTTACTGCTTTCAATTTCAGGGATGGGCTTTGGGCAAGCCCCTTTGTGGGATTCAAGAACTTTGAGCATTTGTTTAAGGCCGATTTGTTCAAACTTACCCGAAATACGATCCTGTACAACCTGGTATTCATAGGTGTAGGAAATGTCCTTCAGGTCATATTTGCCATATTCGTGAGCCATATTACGGTAAGGTGGCTGAAAAGGGTTTCACAGACACTGATGTTCATGCCGTATTTCGTATCGTTCGTTATCCTGAAGGTTCTGGTATATAATCTGTTCCAATACGAAACCGGTTCAATAAACTCCCTTCTGGTGTCATTGGGAATGGAGCGTATTGATTTCTACAATACCCCTGCCTATTGGCCGTTTTTGATCACGCTGTTCTACCTCTGGAAGAACCTTGGATATGGAATGGTCGTATACCTTGCGACCATTACCGGAATAAGCGATGAGTACTATGAAGCTGCGAAAATAGACGGGGCGAATATTTTCCAGCAGATACGCTACATAACATTGCCCCACGTAAAGCCAACATTTATCATACTCCTGCTTTATGCGCTGGGAAGCATTATGAAAGGCCAGTTCGAGCTGTTCTACCAGCTCGTGGGCACCAACGGATTGCTTTACAATATCACCGATATATTTGATACCTATGTGTACAGGATATCGACCACCCAGCCCCTGAATATAGGAATCGGTACTGCAGCGGGGCTTTACCAGGCAATATTCGGTTTTGTGACTATCATGGTCACCAATTACTTTGTGAAGAAACGAAACGAAGATTTCGCATTATTTTGATCTAGGGGGCGGTGGATTTATGAAGACCAGAGGATATGTATCGAATCGCATTAAAGAGCCTGTTTCCACGGTGGCATTCAAAACGGTCTCAGCCATCATTGCCTTTCTTGCCGGTGTCATATGTGTGTTGCCTTTTGTTATGATAACATCCGGAGCTTTTTCCGATAATCGTACTATTTTGACCGAAGGTTACGGTCTGCTTCCGAAAAACTTCACTCTCGACGCCTTCAAAACTATTTTCAGATCGCCGAAGGATATAATCCAGGCATATCTGATGACTATTTACTATACAGTCGTAGGCACTTCCCTGGGGCTGTTCAGCATTACATTGTGTGCTTACGTCATATCAAGAAACGATTTCAGATACCGTAACAAGGTTTCGTTCCTGATCTATTTCACCAGTATATTCGGTGGCGGGATCATCCCCTGGTATCTGATGTATGCCAATGTTCTGGGGCTTAAGGGTTCAACCATCGCCATATGGTTCCCTGCCCTGATGACACCGTTCCATATCATTCTTATGAGAACATTTATCAAGGGCTCTGTACCCGATGCCATAACCGAATCTGCAAAAATAGACGGAGCGGGGCATTTGACCATATTCTTCAGAATAGTCCTTCCGGTTTTGGGTCCGGGTCTTGCCACCGTCGGACTGTTCCTCGCTCTGGGATATTGGAATGACTGGTACAGATCTTCTATGTTCAGCATAAACAGCAATACATGGGAACTGCAATTCTATCTTTATAATCTTCTCAACGCAACACAGGCAATGAAGCAGATGGCCCAGCAGTCAGGCATGCAGCTGGCCGATCTGCCTACAGAGTCGGTTAAAATGGCAATGGCCGTCGTAGCAACAGGTCCTGTATTGCTATTCTATCCTTTCGTTCAGAGATATTTTGTCACAGGTATCACAATAGGTGCTGTCAAAGGCTGATATTAAAGCAGATATGCTTTGGTATAAAAATATTTAAGGAGGATGTATAATGAGAAAGCACATGAAAATTGCAAGCCTGATTCTTGCTGCTTGCATGATCCTGACATTGGCTGCCTGCGGAAAAACCGTGGACAACCCCTCACCAGGCACCAGCTCTACACCGACTCCTTCGACATCTCAATCTTCGACACCATCAGCTCCCACAGTTGATACATCTGAAAGAGTCGATCTTGTTTT
>DULR01000003.1 GCA_012840245.1 Clostridiaceae bacterium | reverse complement strand
TCAATCAATATAAAAGAAGCCCCTGGGAATTTTCCAATATTTCAGGGGGGATACGAAAGTAACTGGTGAAAGCCAGTGAAATAAATAGTTTAGGTCAAAATTCAACTAGAATTTTTGACACTACGTAATAAATTACCGGGGGTTAATCTATGATACTTGACGGACATATCCATATCGATAAAGGTGAGGCCAGATATGAAGACTTCATAGAAAGACTTAAGGAGTCAGGTATTGATGGAGGTCTTGTAATTTCTCTGCCACCGTACTCATTTGAATCAGAGCCCTGTTCTCCTCCGGAGCGTCTGGATAATCTTTTTGAATGGACGGCTTCAAATCCGGATCTTTACCCATTCTACTGGATCGATCCTTTGGATAAGGATGCCCTGGATCAGGTTGAGCGTGATATTCGGGACCGATTGCAGCACGGTCAATTATAATAAAAAATGGGCTATGGAATGGATTGGGCGTGATAATGAGATATATGATCAACTTTCACTGTCAGAAGAAGTAAGACAAAAAATATATTCTGAAAACCTCAAGCGTTTTTTGAATATTACAGCTGTCAAGACCGAAAAAAGGATCCCTCTGCAGGGGGAATAACAGCCCTGATAATATGATTGTAAGTGAAGCTTTTAAAGTATTCAGTGTGAGGCAGGAACAGTATGAATCTTGATACTTTGCTTGAGCGCATCGGTCTTCATGATGAAGCCATTAAGATAGTCAGGAATTATCCAATGTCCGAATGTGAATATAAAGAACTCCGCAAGCTATTCCGCACCAACACCGGTTTGCTTATTCATAAGATAAGTGCAAGGCATGATTTTCGTCAATGCTTCCTGTACCTCTACTGCAGACTGGCTGTTGAGGCATATGAGCAGTACAGGCTGAAAAATATAGAGGATGAAGTATATTTTGATACATTCAGAGATATAACGATATGGTGTGAAAATTGCTTCAGATATTTCGGTGAGTATGGTATCAACGAGTACAGATGGTTAGTGAATCATGCAAAGTTGGGAATTTTCAGGTTAGGCCGGCTTCAGTTCCAGCCTGTCTGTTTGGATGAAAAAATATACTGTCAGGATCATTGCATAGAATCAGGAGAACTGGTATTGAATGTGCATATCCCACAGGGTCAGCCTCTTGATGAAAAGCAATGTGATTGCTCTTTTGAAAAAGCAGAAGCGTTTTTCCGGGGCGCAGGAACAGCATTTGTCTGTCATTCATGGCTTCTTTACCCTGGTCTTAAAGACATACTTCCTGAGGATTCCAATATAATAAGATTCCAGAATAGATTTCATATTTATAAGACCGATGATAACAGTCGTCAGGGCGAAGACAGAATTTTCGGAGGTCTTAAGGATTCACCTGAGCTTTATCCTGAGGTCACGACTCTTCAGAAACGTGCAAAGGAGTATCTGATCTCAGGGAAAAAAATAGGAATGGGATCAGGGATAATATTCAGCAAATTCTGATTTGGAGGAAACAGAACAGGAATATTTAAAATAGAAAATTCTTCTTGACAACGATCAGAGCTGTCAATATAATAATGAATAAATATTCTGAATATACATAAACGCATTGATGGAGAGCAGTAGCGAGCCCTTTCGACGATAAAGAGAGCTGCCGGTCGGTGAAAGAGCAGACGTTGAAGATCGTGAAACTCGCTCCGGAGCGGATCGCTGAAGTAAGCCGGGTTTAAGCCGCTTATTGTAGGTTGATACGGTAACAGCCGTTACACTGTCAGGCATTTATAATGATGCTGGAATGAGAGGGCACACTTGTGCCAATTAGAGTGGTACCGCGGAGTATAACCTTCGTCTCTTAATCAGAGGGGCGAAGGTTTTTTATATTTAAATCTAAAAGTAACTCGGAAGGACGGTCAAGGAGGTAGTACGATGAGTGAACTGATGCATATCACAGTAGGGGGATTGCTGGAAGAAGTCGCGCGGAAATATCCCGACAGGCTGGCGGTAAAGTATATCGACAGGCCATTTGAAAGAACCTGGAAGGAATTGAATGAGGAAGCCACGAAAATCGCCAAAGCCCTGTTGAGTATAGGCATTAAGAAAGGAGATCATGTTGCTGTCTGGGCTACAAACTATCCTGAATGGATGCTCCTGCTTTTTGCCACTGCTAAGATAGGGGCCATCCTTGTAACGGTAAATACCAACTATAAAATATTCGAGCTGGAATATCTGCTTCGTCAGTCCGATGCCAAATGCCTTGTTATGATAAAGGGATTCAAGGATTCTGACTATGTAGGCATCATAAACGAGCTTTGTCCGACCCTTAAGGACAGCAGGCCCGGTGAACTGAACAATCCCATGCTTCCGTATCTGAAAGATATTATCTATGTCGGAGAGGACTGTCCTCCGGGCATGTACTGGTGGAACGATTTATATACCATGGCAGAAAAGGTATCTGATGAAGAGTATCTGAAGGTCTATAACTCACTGGATCCTCATGAGACTATAAACATGCAGTATACATCAGGCACGACGGGATTCCCCAAGGGTGTCATGCTGTCCCATTACAATATCGTCAACAACGGCAAATGTATCGGTGACTGCATGAAGTTTACCGAAGATGACAAGCTCTGCATACCGGTTCCGTTTTTCCATTGCTTTGGGCTGGTTCTGGGCATCATGGCCTGTCTGACCCATGCCACGGCAATGATTCCGCTTGAGTATTTCCAGCCTCTCAAGGTTATGGAGGCTGTGCAAAATGAGGAATGCACAGCTGTTCACGGGGTTCCTACCATGTTTATCGCAATGCTGGAGCATCCTGAATTCAAAAGATTCAGATTCCCCAAACTGAGGACTGGTATCATGGCCGGTTCACCCTGCCCGATCAAAGTCATGCAGCAGGTCGTCGATGAAATGGGAGCAAGGGAAATAACCATAGCTTACGGCCAGACTGAGGCGTCTCCGGTATGTACTCAGACGACAACTGACGATTCCATTGAGATCCGTGTATCAACACTTGGAAGAGTACTGCCCCATGTGCAGGCCAAGGTCATCAATCCTGAAACCGGCGAGGAATGCCCTCCAAATGTTCCCGGCGAGTTCTGCACCAAAGGATATCATGTAATGAAAGGGTACTATAAAATGCCCGAAGCGACCGCTCAGGCCATAGACAAGGATGGCTGGCTACATACGGGAGATCTGGCGACAGTGGACGAAAACGGCTATTACAAAATCACGGGACGTATAAAGGATATGATCATTCGCGGTGGAGAGAACATTTATCCAAAGGAAATAGAGGAATTCCTGTATACTCATCCGAAAGTAAAGGATGTTCAGGTAATCGGCGTGCCCAGCAAGGAGTACGGGGAAGAAATAATGGCATGGATCATTCTGAAAGACGGAGAAACTGCCACAGAACAGGAAATCAAGGATTTTGTAAGGACGCACATGGCAAGGCATAAGACTCCCAAATATGTCAAGTTTACCGACAGCTTCCCTATGACAGCCAGCGGAAAGATCCAAAAATATAAAATGCGCGAAGCGGCCATCGAGGAATACAAACTGCATGACGCCGCCTCCATTGAAACGGCATGAAATATTGAGATATTATATTTATGTAAATCATTAGTCGTATACTAACCAATCAGGAAAGGACGTTGATCTTATGAAACTGGCATTTTCGACCCTGGGATGTCCGGGATGGTCATGGGAAGAAATCTACGCGACCAGCAAGGATCTTGGCATAGACGGAATAGAAATAAGGGGTATAGAGTCTGAGATATATGCTCCTAATACAAAACCTTTCAGAGAAGAGAACATTGACAATACACTGAGCGTTCTAAAAAAACTGAATATAGAGATCCCAATACTGACCTCAGCCGCTTATCTCTTCGATGAAGAAAATCAGGAGGAAGCATATAACGAGGCAAAGGCATATGTAGATCTGGCCCGGAGGATCGGAACGCCGTATATAAGAGTATTGGGCGATAAAGACGGAAAGCCGGGGCCCGAACGTGATCTCGATCTGGTAAAATCCCAATATCAAAGGATCTGTGATTATGCATCAGACAAAAATGTTACTCCTTTGATCGAAACTAACGGAGTATTTGCTGACTCGAAAGTAATGGCTGATTTCATAAAAGCCGTTGATAGACCCAATGCAGGTGTCCTCTGGGATATCCATCATCCATTCAGATATTTCAACGAGGATCCGGAAACGACGGTCAACAATCTTGACGGGCATATTAAATATCTCCATATTAAGGATTCGACAATTAAGGAGGGTGTCGTAACCTACCGTATGCTCGGCTATGGAGACGTGCCTGTGCTTGACTGCCTTAAGCAGCTTAAAAAGAACGGGTATGACGGATATGTATCCCTTGAATGGGTCAAGCGCTGGTGCCCTGACCTCCAGGAGCCAGGAGTGGTATTTTCACACTATGTGCATTATATGAGCTATTTGCTCAGGCAGATATAGATTCTTCGGTCGCAGGCGGCTTTACGTCGCCTTCTCCTTCAGAATGACATGAGTTTTTGAGTTTTGGGGACGGAGGCTTTGACTCATTCGGCAGGCATGCGATGCACAACTCGGCTTGTCATTCGGAGCGAAGCGAATGATCTTAAAAGATTCTTCGGTCACTGTGCTCCCTCAGAATGACAGGGTAGATCGCTTTGAAGTGTTTTATAATGTCATCCTGAGCAAAGC
The DNA here is from genome assembly GCA_012840245.1 of Clostridiaceae bacterium. GTDB lineage: Bacteria > Bacillota > Clostridia > DSM-8532 > DSM-8532 > DTU059. Next base: position 12,394 of record DULR01000003.1, on the reverse strand, counting down.
GAAGGATCTAAAAAACATTTTGTCCCGATTGTCATTCTGAGCGAAGCGAAAGATCGTAAAAAATAATAAAGAAGGTTGAGAATTGAGAAGAATAATCGATATCCATGCCCACGCCTTTCCCGAGGCAATAGCATGGAAAGCTGTAGAACATATAGGAAACCACTACTCGATAAAAATGCATGGAACGGGAATAATATCCGATTTACTGGAAAGTGCAGACAGGTCGGGAGTGGATTATGTTGTGATCCATTCGACCGCAACCAGGGCATCCCAGGTAAAGAAAGTAAATGACTGGGTTGCCGGTCATGCCGGGGATAAGTTTATAGGCTTTGGCACTCTCCATCCGGACATGGAAGATATAGAAGGCGAATTTGAAAGAATTATTTCCCTGGGACTTAAGGGTATCAAGCTGCATCCTGATTTTCAGGGATTCAATGCTGATGATGCCAAAATGGACAGGGTATATTCGGTGATAGGAAACAGGCTGCCTCTGCTTATCCATGCCGGAGATGAACATCTGGACAACTCCTCGCCCAAAAGACTTTCCAATGTGCTTGAGAAATTTCCCGAGCTTACAATGATCGCCGCACATCTTGGAGGATTCAAAAACTGGGAGGAGGCCTTGGACTGTCTGATTGGGAAAAACCTTTATCTGGATACCTCCAGCGCTGTTCGGTATATGGATAAAAGCCTTGCTGAAAAGATCATAAAAACACACGGAACAGACAAAGTAGTATTCGGGACCGACTATCCCTCAGTGTATCATGAAATGGAACTGGAAGCATTCAACAAGCTGGACTTAAATTATCAGGAAAAAGAGGATATACTTTATAATAATGCGGCAAGACTGCTGGGGCTCCCCCCACCCTAGTAATTGCCGTTTTTTTTTGTTATTATTATGTAAGCGATGAAAAGTATATTATTGTATCATGTTCTCGATTGGGGGCAGACATGCTTTTAAAGAAAAATAAAGAAATAGATGTGAACAATATACCGAAACACATAGCGATCATCATGGATGGCAATGGCAGATGGGCTAAAAAAAGAGGCCTGTCAAGGACCATGGGACACAGAGAAGGCTCAAGAACACTGAAAAAAATAGTTGAAGCCTGCTATAAGCTGGGTGTCAGGTATCTTACCGTATATGCTTTTTCGACCGAAAACTGGTCAAGGCCGAAAGAAGAAGTGGATGATCTTATGAAGCTTCTTCTGGAATATCTGAAAAATGCAGAACGGGAGCTGAAGGGAAAGAATGTCCGCATCAGAGTGATCGGGGAAAGAAGAAATCTGCCTGAAGAGATAGTCAATGAGATCGAAAGGGTCCAGAAAAATACTGAGCATATCGAAGGGCTCGATTTTATCATAGCTTTGAATTACGGCGGACGCCAGGAGCTTGTGGATGCCGTTTCACATATCGTTGAAGATGTCAGGGCCGGGCTGATTTCGGAAGTAAACGAGGATATAATATCACAAAGGCTGTATACCAGCGGTATACCTGACCCGGATCTTCTTATCCGTACCAGCGGAGAAATGCGTATAAGCAATTTCCTTATCTGGCAATGCTGCTATACCGAATTTTATTTTTGCGATGTCCTGTGGCCTGATTTCAGTGAGGAACATCTGATTGAGGCTATTATATCGTATCAGGGAAGGCAAAGGCGCTTTGGAGGTGTAAAATGATAACCAGAATAATCAGCGGGATCATAGCTGCGGCGATCATTGTCATATTGCTGCTTTTACCTCCGTTCGCACTTGCATTGACGGTTTTTGCGGCATCATCAGCCGGATTGTATGAGCTTTACAAAGCATTGAAAAATAAAAGCATCAATATTGATGTACCTGTCAGTCTGATCGCTGCTGCCATAATAACAGGGAGGGTTTACGTAATTTCTTTGACTCCTCATCTCATTCCGGGATCTAATGTATTTCTTCAGAAGATATCGACTCCGGAGAGCATGGGTTTCCTGTTGTTCATCCTGATGCTTTATCTTTTCTGCAGGGTCATATTCAGCGGTGCAGGCTTTAAGCCCGAAGATATGGCTTATACATTGTTTGGGATCGCATATATACCCTTTCTCATGTCTTTTGCCATAATGATACGTAATCTTGACAGAGGGTTTGAATATATCTGGCTTATTCTGATTGGTTCGGTTATTACCGATGTTTTTGCGTATTTCACAGGTGTAACTGTCGGAAAGCATAAGATCATTCCCCATATAAGCCCCAAAAAAACCGTTGGAGGCTCATTGGGAGGTGCCGCTGGCTGCATGCTGTTTATGATCCTGTACGGAGCAGTGATCATAAACAGAGGAGGAGAGGTGCCCATACCTCTTTACCATTTTGCCATTCTGGGACTGCTTTGCGGTGTGATCGCCCAGCTTGGGGACTGGTCGGCATCTGCCATAAAACGCTATACCGGGATAAAAGACTTCGGAAACCTGATACCCGGACATGGAGGGATCATGGACAGAGCTGACAGTTTCCTTTTCGTTGCACCTTTCGTTTATATCTATATAAGCTTGTTTATATCAGCCTGAGGGAATTGACCGAAGCGCAGTTCTTCCTTGTGCGAAGAACATTGTTTTAACAGGCGAAGAAGGGAAAAATATCAGATCATGATAAATGGATTGGCCATTCTGGGTTCGACCGGCTCTATCGGAACACAGGCGCTGGAGGTATGCAGGAACCTGGATATAAGGATAGTTTCATTAACAGCAAAAAGTAACGCCAAAGTTATGGAAGAGCAGATAAGGCTGTTCAAGCCCGAGGTCGCCGCGCTCTATGACGAAGAGGCTGCTGAGTCTTTAAAGCTTGCGGTAAAAGATACCAGCACAAAGGTTCTGAAGGGACTGGACGGTGTTATAGAAGCGGTTACCCATAAAGATGCGGATACCGTATTGACTTCAGTCGTCGGTATCGCAGGCTTGATACCTACCATAGCTGCCATTGAGGCGGGGAAGGATATTGCCCTGTCCAACAAGGAGACCCTTGTCACAGCCGGATCAATCGTCATGGATCTGGTTAAAAAGAAGGGAGTAAAGCTTATTCCTGTGGACAGCGAGCATTCGGCCATTTTTCAATGTCTGGCCGCAAACAGGCACGAAGATGTTTCAAGGATCATTCTGACGGCTTCCGGAGGACCATTCAGAGGATATTCCAGAGCTAAGCTTGAAAATGTAACTGTTGAACAGGCTTTGAAGCATCCCAACTGGTCGATGGGCAAAAAAATAACCATAGACTCGGCTACTCTGATGAATAAAGGCCTTGAGATAATCGAAGCCATGTGGCTTTTTGATGTCCCGGCCTCACAGATCGAAGTCGTAGTGCATCCCGAAAGCATAGTACACTCCATGGTGGCTTTCAGGGACGGATCCATAATGGCGCAGCTTGGAGCGCCGGATATGAGGATCCCAATACAATTGTCCCTGACTTGGCCGCATCGGGCTGAAAATCCGTTCAACAGGATAGATTTTCAGCAACTGAGCAGACTGACATTTGAAAAGCCAGACACCGAAACCTTTGAAGCATTGAAACTGGCATACAGGGCGGCTGAAATCGGCGGGACTCTGCCATGCGCCATGAACGCCGCCAATGAGGTCGCAGTTGAGCTTTTCCTTAAGGGGAAAATTAAATTTTTGCAAATCACAGAGCTGGTAAAAAGGGTAATGGAAGCACATAATGTGAATACCAGGCCTGTACTGAACGATATAATAGATACTGACCGGGCTTCCAGAGAACTTGCCCGGACGATTTTTGACGGGGGTTTTTAGATGGGAATAATAGTTGCGTTGATAGCATTGAGCGTTTTGATTTTTGTCCATGAGCTTGGACATTTCATGGCTGCGAAGGCAGTTGGCATAAAAGTCATTGAGTTTGCAATGTTCATGGGGCCGAAGCTCTTCTCTTTCAAAAAAGGTGAGACCGAATATTCCTTGAGACTCATACCAATGGGCGGTTTTTGCAGAATGGAAGGAGAGGGTGAAAGCTCAGATGATCCCAGAGCTTTTTCCAATCAGGCTGTATGGAGACGTTTTCTGGTTATAGCGGCAGGTCCCGCCTTAAACATTCTGACGGCATTTGTTTTCGCAAGCATAGTACTTTCGGTTTCAGGTTTCCATACAGGCAAAATTGCGGGATTTACCGAAAACTCTCCTTTAAAGGCTGCAGGCATTGAAGCCGGCGACAGGCTTATATCCTATGATGGCAGAAGGATCCATGATCCTGACTCGGATCTGGTCATATTTATGCACGCCGAAGATGGCTCAGCAAAAGAAGTGGTATATTTTGATGCCAGCCAGAACAAAAAAGTGAAAACAGCAGTGGCTCCTTCCAGAACTGAAACACGATACAGACTGGGTTTCACTGCGAAGGTCATCGATAATGTCGCAACCAATATTATCGGGATAATCGAACCGGATTCGCCTCTTAACAAGGCTGGAATAAAAAACGGAGACAAAATAATCAAACTTGATGATACTGAGGTCCACAATACGGCCGATATACAAAATTACCTGAACAAGACGCGAGAGGATAAAACCGCTCCCATCAGAATCACCATAGAAAGGAACGGGAAAGTCCTGCCTCCTTTTGAGGATATAAAACCATTTCCTGATTATCAGTACACGCTCGGCGTAAACTTCGAATATAAAAAAGGAAATATATTTGAGGTTGCCGGAGCAGCCTTCAGGTACAGCCTTTCCACAATAAGGAATGTGCTGATAACTCTCAAATGGCTGTTTACAGGTGTAATCTCAGTGAAAGAGCTTTCAGGTCCGGTCGGTATAATCGGAACTGTTGGGACCGTGGTTGAAACACAGAAGACCATAGGGGATATCATGCTGAACCTGTTATATGTCAGCGCCTTCATAAGCATCAATCTCGGCGTCATGAACCTGATCCCGTTCCCTGCCCTTGACGGCAGCATGCTTCTGATACTTCTTATAGAGAAAATAAGAGGTAAGCCCATCCAGCAGGAGAAAATAGGCATTATATCATTTATTGGTCTTATCCTGCTGTTCGGGGTCCTCATATTTACGTTGTTCAACGATATACCCAGATGGTTCTGACAGGATTTGACGATGCTGCATAGTTGGCAGGAGGGCAGAGTCCCTGGCACCCCATCTGAAATTTTCAGGGTACTGCCTATGAATAGAATTGGTACCATGCTGTTCAGATCTTCCTGCTGTCCTCGTCGCAGGAAGTTGTTAAATGCTCAAGTTTGTTCTCGCGAGGTCGCTGGCAATCGCGCCGTCCGGGCGCGTGCCGGCTAAAATCTGCTTCCGGCAGATTTTACCTCACTCGAGCTGCACTGTTCGCATTACAACATTCGACTGCTCCTTCGGAGGCAGTTCATCTCTGAACAGCATGTTACAGAGCAAACTTTTAAGACGCCCATTGAAGATGACATATGGAGAACGGCTTTATAAAAGACTCGAACCAAGATAATTGATTATGATTGAAGGATCGATATGAGAAGAAAAACTAAAAAAATAAGAGTCGGAAACATTTACATCGGCGGAGACGCTCCAATAAGCATCCAATCGATGACAAATACAAAAACAAGCGATGTTCAGGCCACAGTCAGACAGATCCGGGCATTGGCTGATGCAGGCTGCGAAATAGTCAGGGTTGCCGTGCCCGATATGGAAGCTGCCGAAGCGATAGCCGAGATCAAAAAGCAGATCACATTGCCGCTCGTGGCTGACATTCACTTCGATTACAGGCTGGCTTTGAAGGCTATTGAGAATGGGGCTGACAAGATACGCATAAACCCTGGAAACATCGGCTCCATCGACAGAGTGAGAGAGGTCGTGAAGCTTGCCAAAGCCAGGGACATTCCTATCAGGATAGGAGTCAACAGCGGTTCACTGGAAAAGGAGCTCCTTGATAAATACGGGCATGTATGTGCCGAAGCGCTTGTTGAAAGCGCTTTGGGCCATGTAAAGATACTTGAGGATCTTGATTTTTCGAACATAGTGATATCGATCAAATCATCTGATGTGCCCATGTTCGTCAAGGCTCACCAGATATTGGCCGGAAAAACGGATTATCCGCTTCACATAGGCGTGACCGAAGCAGGAACTCCATTTGCCGGAGCTATAAAATCAGCAGTAGGAATAGGTGCAATGCTGCTTTCAGGGATCGGCGACACGATTAGGGTTTCTCTGACCGGAGACCCGGTACTGGAGATAAAGGCAGCAAAAGAAATCCTGAAAGCCTGCGGCTTGTATAATAAAGGCGCCGTTTTGGTTTCATGTCCCACCTGCGGACGCACACAGATAAACCTTATAGATATCGCCGAAAAGGTCGAGAAAGCTCTTGAAAATTTCGACAAGCCTGTCAAGGTGGCAGTCATGGGGTGTGTCGTCAATGGCCCTGGTGAAGCGAGGGAAGCTGATATCGGGATCGCCGGAGGAAAGGATTCTGCTGTGATATTCAAAAAGGGACAAATCCTTCGCAAAGTACCGGAAAGCGGAGTGGTGGAAGCCCTTCTGGATGAGATCAAAAAGCTGTGACCCCATATCTTCTCATGAAATAATCCAGTTGAATGATCCAGCCATAAAGGCGGGATCTTGCTGTATACCTTTTGTTCAGATCCTGGTGCTGCTTCATCATGCTTTCGAGGGTCTTCAGATTAAGCAGGTATTTGACAGGAGAGCAGGGATCGAGGACCGTTTCAACGAGCATGTTCTTAATCTTGGATTCATATTCGGGATCCATGCAATGCGGATATGGATTCTTTCTGCGCTCTAGGATATCGGAGGGAAGGAATCCCCGCATGGCCTCTCTGAGCAATCCTCTGTCCATGTTGTTAAAGCGCTTCATTACCTGAGGGATGTTCCAGAAATACTCGGTCAGCCTTGCATCACAAAAAGGAAGCCTGACCTCCAGCCCGCATGCCATGCTCATTCTGTCAAGCCTTTCAAGTATACAGGGAAGGTTCCAGTACAGACTGAACCATTGCGCCTCATTTTCCTTGTTCAGGCGGCTTTCAGAAACAGCAAATCTTGGGTAATCAGCCAAAGCCTCTTCGTAGCATTTTTCTATGAATTCATAAGGCTTTATGGCATCTATGACATCATTCTTGAATATGGATATTTTCTCAGCCAGATTAGAAGTCCAGGGCAGACGTTTCCTGCCCGAAGTAAAGTACTCACTGGTGCGGAGGCTTGTACCGAACACTTCATCGGAGCAGTCGCCTGAAAGCACGATGCTGAAATCCTTCTGTATTTCTCTGAACAGCAGGAGCAGGGAAGTGTCGTAATCGGGAATTCCCGGGCTACCTCCCGCCTCGGCAGCCTCAATGAGAGAACCGGCCAGATCGGAAGGCGACAATAAAATATAATGCTGTCGTGTTCCGGTCCTTCTGCAGACCCAGCGTATCCAGGGCATGTCGCTTTCACCGGCATATCGTTTGGCCTGGATACTGCTCTTCTCAAAATCCACGGACCAGGTATTATATATCTTGTTACTTAGAAGCATTGGATAATCGGCTACTATTGATGTGATGAGACTTGAGTAAAGTCCGCCGGACAAAAGCCCGCAGAGGGGAACGTCAGACTGCATTTGCCTTTTGACTGAATCAATGATCAGCTCGCGCACAGTTTCAAGGGTTTTTACCATGTCATCCTCATGTGCCTGCTTCTCCATCTTCCAATATCTGACATTATTCAATCCTTCCCGTGAGAAACGAAGATAATGTCCCGGCCTTACCTGATGGATCCCCTTGAGCAAACCAGAGCCCGGTGTGTGCCTGGGGCTCAGGCATATCAGCTCTGCCAGGCCTTCCATATCCAGAGTAGTTTCAAAGAACGGGTGACAGGTAATGCCCTTGATATCTGAAGCAAAGATGAGCATGGTACCGGTAAAAGAATAATAAAGCGGCTTTATGCCCAGCTGATCCCTGGCAAGGATCAATATGTTGTCCTCCTGGATCCATAATGCGAGTGCAAAGCTTCCATTGAGCTTTCCGATGAAATCCTCTTTCCATTTTATATATGCATAGATAAGAAGTTCAGGACATGCAAGAGCACCCATATATGGCATTTCCGAATTTAAATCCCGCCATATTTCGTTCTGGTTGAATATGGTCCCATCCATGATGAGTACGTATGTTTTGCCTTCTATGACCAGCTCGCTGACAGAATTGTTGCCGTCGTTGGGGTTGATGGTACCGACACGTTTCAATAAAGCAGCTCGGGGAGAAAGAAAATGTCCGGCTCCGCTCGATCCTCTTGTGCGGATGGCATCGGACATAGTGCATATATTTACGCATTTTTGCAAAATATCCTCTTCTGTGCTGACCATTCCGGCTATTCCGGCCATAAAACCACTCCACGGGAAGTATTCACTCATATACTATTCAGCGGCATCAATGGTTGTTACGGGAAATCTGAACAGTTGAAACGGGCTTTTTAAGCGGGTTTTCATAAAAACATAACACTTTTTCCGGGCTATAACGTTATTTGACATAAAATTATAGCTTCCATACATTACATTATTAAATAAGAAAAGTCCTTTTTGTGCTTGACTATCATAAAGAAAGGGATATCCCCATAAGATTTAATTGGAACTTATAAGAACCAGAGGGGAGATGTGAGGTGGTTGTATACGCGGATATACTGTTCTTTGAAAATTTATTGGCCAATTGCCTGATATTGAAACTGACAAGCGCGATATCAGGTTTTGCCCTCAAAACAGCCAGGATGATCATTTCATCCGCTATTGGCGCCATCTATGCTGTTTTGGCAGTTATGATGCCAAGTACGGCACTCCTGTCGGCATTGGGAACAAGGGTGATCGTATCGGTATTGATGGTCCTTGTTGCCTTCCGAATCAGAAACATCTCCGAGTTCTTACGAAGATGGGGCATGATGCTCCTTTCAGCTTTTCTGTTGGCAGGAAGCACTTATGCGTTGTCAAGTATTCTGGAAGGATGGTCAATTTCCTACGGGGGTCTGATGTATATAAGCCCGCAGGGGATATTCAAAGCATTCATGCTCTCAGCGGGACTCTGTATCGTTCTTGTAAGACCGATAGGCAGGATACTTTCCGGAAAGGCATTCAAAGAGGGATCGATAATACCTGTATATATAACGATGGGAAATAAATCGGTACGTCTCCATGCCCTTGTTGATACCGGGAATTCATTGATCGACCCTATAACAGGTTATCCGGTAATGGTTGTTGAGGCTGATTCAATAAAAACCATTCTGCCACCGGAGATCTATTCCTCGGTATTATCAAATAATATAGGTTTTTATACCCAGAACAGTGAAGAAAGCGCAAAAAACCCATGGCTGAAGCGCGTCCACCTGATACCGTTCAAATCCATCGGAAAGGAAAACGGAATGTTGACAGGTTTCAGACCTGACGCCGTAAGGGTCGGAAAAGAAGGGACATTTAAAGAGCTGAACGATGTGATCGTAGGGATATGCGGCATCAAACTATCAAATAATGACAAATATTCAGCGCTGGTCGGTCCTGCAGCGCTGTCCAAGATATAAAACATTTTAACATCATGGCGTCAATATAAGCGATTATCGATATGCAGCCGCAAAGAAGGGAGAAATGTATCATGTTTGAGAAAATGTTCGGATTCATAATATCTCTGGTGAAAAACCAGAACCAGGGATTGAATGAAATATTCTATATCGGAGGAAGTGAAGTCCTGCCACCTCCTCTCCAGGCCAACGAGGAAGCCATGCTTCTTGAAAACCTGGAAAACGGGGATTTGTCTGTGAAGAGAGTGCTTATTGAAAGAAATCTGAGGCTGGTGGTATACATTGCCCGCAAATTTGAGAACACCGGCGTCGATATCGAGGATCTGACTTCGATAGGCACCATTGGTCTGATAAAAGCAATCAATACATATAATCCCGGAAGGAACATAAAGCTTGCGACTTACGCTTCCCGATGCATCGAAAACGAGATCCTGATGTACCTCAGAAAGAACAGCCGGGCAAAAACCGAAGTATCCTTCGAAGAACCCCTCAATGTTGACTGGGATGGAAATGAATTGCTTTTGTCAGATATCCTGGGGACCGACAGTGATATAATTCAGAGAAATCTTGAAGAAGAGACCGACAAGAAACTTCTGACAAGCGCGATGAATAAACTGAGCGGCAGGGAAAAGAAAATCATGGAACTGAGATTCGGTCTCAACAATCATCTGGAGAAGACCCAGAAAGAAGTGGCCGATATGCTTGGAATATCCCAGTCATATATTTCGCGACTTGAAAAAAGGATACTCGGACGATTGAAACGTGAGATCTGCAGAATGCTGTAATAGTTGCGGAGGGTATGTCCTGAATCGTTATAATCCGCTTGTCAAGGCCTTTTTAAAATATTTTTATCTTTAAAATCAGAATAAAACACACCTTCTGAGATAAGACTGTTAACTAAGGAAGATTAGTCGACAGTTGAAGGAAGGTGTGTTGATTTTTATGAACAAGGTAGAGATCTGCGGTGTCAATACATCGAAACTGCCTCTGCTATCAAGCAGTGAAATGGACGAGCTTTTTGAAAAAATCCGCAAAGGCGATAAAAAAGCTCGGGAAGAGTTCATTCACGGGAATCTGAGACTTGTTCTGAGCGTCATCCAAAGGTTCGGCAACAGAGGCGAAAATGCGGATGATCTTTTTCAGGTAGGTTGTATCGGTCTCATCAAAGCCATAGATAATTTCGATGTTACTCAGAATGTCAAGTTTTCCACCTATGCGGTACCTATGATAATTGGTGAAATCAGAAGATATTTGCGCGACAACAATCCCATCAGGGTGAGCAGATCGTTGAAGGATACCGCCTACAAGGCTTTACAGGCGAGGGAAAAGATTATCGGGAAGGAATCCAGGGAACCAAATATCACAGATATCGCCAATGAGCTGGGTATCTCGAAGGAAAATGTTGTCATGGCTCTTGATGCCATACAGGAACCGATATCATTGTTCGAGTCCGTATACCATGACGGCGGCGATGCCATCTATGTCATGGATCAGGTCAAGGATGACAGGAACACCGATGAAAAATGGCTTGAAAGCATATCGATAAATGAGGCAATGAGTAAACTGAGCGACAGGGAAAAAAGAATCGTTGACTTGCGTTTTTTTCAGGGTCGTACCCAGATGGAGGTCGCAGAAGAGATCGGAATATCCCAGGCACAGGTATCAAGATTGGAGAAATCAGCGCTGAAGCATATGCAGAAATATGTCTGAGGCGATTTGAAATATATGGGGACGGCTCCTCAGCTTTCGGGAATTTTGAAAGAAAAGGAGCAGTCACCTTGCTTCCTACGGACAGGAGTATCGTCCCATTGAGTGATAGGACCATACTCCTGTCCTTTTGTTCTATATTATAATAGAAAAGAAAATGTGGTAAAATGACGATAATAATAATAAGAATAACAGCACAGCATTGGCTGCGCTGCGATAACCAAGGAGAAAAGTTATGAAATGTCCTTATTGTTCTTTCGGTGAAGACAAGGTCATTGACTCAAGACCTACAGATGAAGGCGCTACGATACGCAGAAGAAGAGAATGCTTAAGCTGTCATAAACGCTACACAACATATGAGAAAGTGGAAAACCTCCCCATCATGGTGATCAAGAAAGATGGTTCACGTCAGCCTTACGACAGGGAGAAGGTAAGAAAAGGAATACTTCGTGCCTGTGAAAAGAGGAGCATTTCAATCAATCAGATCGAAAACATACTGGATGTTATTGAGGCTCAGATCAGCAACTCACTTGAAAGGGAAGTCACCAGCGAATTTATTGGCGAACTTGTTATGGAAAAGCTGAGAGATCTCGACGAGGTGGCTTATGTAAGGTTTGCTTCCGTTTACAGACAGTTCAAGGACATCAACACATTTATGGCCGAATTGAACAAACTGCTGCTTGACAAGTAAAGGCGGGGGTTTTATTTTTGGACAATATTGGTATAAAAAAGATAAATGATATAATAAAGAAAACGCTCAGTGTCATCGAAAAGAGCAAAGGTGCGATCTTCGACATCTCCGAAAGCGCGAGAAGAGAGGTCAATGAGCTTAAGGATGAATTGCAGCAGCTCAAAAATGATGCCGGCGCGATCATGGCGGAATGCAAGAAGCTGGAGCTTCAGGTGACAAGAAGCCGCAGGAAGCTTGCCGAAATAAACCGCAACTTTGAAAAATACTCAGAAGAGGACATGAGGAACGCTTACCAGGAAACAAATGATCTGATGGTGCAGCTGGCTGTATGCAGGGAACGCGAGAGACAGACCATTTTGCGCCGGAACGATGTGGAGAGACGTCTCAAAAACGCGCTCGAAACCGTTACCAAGGCAGAACAACTGGTGGCACAGGTGGGGGCGGTATTCAACTATCTTTCAGGTGACCTGCAGCGCCTGGATGAGCACTTTGA
>DULR01000097.1 GCA_012840245.1 Clostridiaceae bacterium | reverse complement strand
GCAAACATCGAATCTGTAAAAAAGGTGTCAAAGGTGACCAGACCCAGCGAGCTTCAGACCGAGAATGCAAAGGAATACGTCGACACAAATGAAAAGTGAAAAAACCAGGAAGCTGAGTGCTTCCTGGTTTTTTTCATCCTGAGAGAAGCGAAGGATCTGTCATCCTGATCAAAGAATATGATTTGCAGTTCAAGGGGCAGTCTAGAAAGTCCCTACGAAGCCATGCTGTTCAGAGATGAACTGCCTCCGCAGGAGCAGTTGAATGTTGTAATGCGAACAGTGCAGCTCGAACGAGGTAAAATCTGCCGGACGCAGATTTTAGCTGGCACGCGCCTGGACGGCGCGATTGCCAGCGACCTCGTGAGAGCAAACTTGAGCATTAACAACTTCCAGCGACGAGGACAGCAGGAAGATCTGAACAGCATGGCAACAATATTATATTGAGACAGTCCTGTCACCCTTCCGCCATAGCTTTGTATTTATCGTACCGTTCCATTGCGTGCTTTTCTGCTATATCATACATTTCATCGGCAATTTCGGGGAAGACGGTCTTAAGCGACGAATACCTTACCTCAGTATTGATGAATTCCTTGTATGACTGTGATGGCTGTTTGGATTCAAGTATGAAGGGATTTTTGCCCTCCTCCTTAAGCATGGGATTATACCTGTACAGCTGCCAGTATCCGGCTTCCACTGCCCGTTTTTCCTGGAGCATGCTTGTTCCCATTCCTGTTTTTATGCCATGACTGATGCAGGGGCAATAAGCGATTATCAACGACGGGCCCTTGTAGCTTTCGGCTTCCACGATGGCCTTAATGGTCTGGTTCATATTGGCCCCCATCGCTATTTGAGCAACATACACATAACCATAGCTCATGGCCATCAGCCCCAGATCTTTTTTCTTCACTTTCTTTCCTGCTGCAGCGAATTTTGCCACTGCCGAGGTGGGAGTCGATTTGGAAGCCTGTCCGCCCGTATTTGAATAGATCTCGGTGTCCATGACGAATATATTGACATCATCACCCGAAGCAAGAACGTGGTCAAGGCCTCCGTATCCGATATCGTAAGCCCAGCCGTCACCGCCTATGATCCAGAAGGATCTCTTGACGAGAAAATCCTTAAGTTTGATTATCTCGGGTATGGGATCGACAGAAGAATAAAGATTGGAGTTTAGTTGTTCGATTATAGCTTTTGCGGCGGTTCTGGAGCCTTCTCCGTCATCCATTTTTTCAAGCCATAATGAAAATGCTTCTTTGAGCTTGTCACCGATATCGGCTGAGAGAGCCTGCTTTATAAGAGAAGCGAGCTTTTCCCTTATTTGCTTAACACCCAGATACATTCCGTAGCCATATTCAGCGTTGTCCTCGAAAAGAGAGTTTGCCCATGCCGGGCCTTTGTCGTCCGAATTGGTACAGTAAGCGATGGAAGGAGCACTGGCTCCCCAGATCGAAGAGCAGCCGGTCGCATTGGCTATCATCATTCTCTCACCGAAAAGCTGTGTCAGAAGTTTTATATAAGGAGTTTCCCCGCAGCCCGGGCAGGCTCCGTTGAACTCCAGATGAGGCTGCAGAAGCTGGCTTCCCTTGATGGTCTTTGGATCGAGCAATGCACCCTTGTATTTTATTGTCATGGCATATTCCCAGTTTTCCTTCTGGGCTTCGGTCTGTTCATCTGCAGGCTTCATGATGAGCGCCTTTCCTTTGGCCGGGCATACATCGGCGCAGTTTCCGCAGCCCGTACAGTCAAGAGGAGAGATCTGGATCCTCCAGTTGTAATGCTCAAAACCTTTAGCCGCGAATTTCTTGCTTTCGAATGACTTTGGAGCGTTCCTGACTTCCTCCTCGTCGAGAATAAAGGGACGAATGGTCGCGTGCGGGCATACATAGGAGCACTGGCCACATTGAATGCATTTTTCGATCTGCCATTCGGGCAGCATGACAGCAATTCCCCTTTTTTCATATGCAGTGGTACCCAGCGGGAAAGAACCGTCCTCCATTCTGAGAAATGCGCTTACAGGAAGCTCGTCGCCTTCATGCCTGGCCATTTTTCTCTGAATATTTTTGACGAAATCAGGTTCGTTCCTGATGGGCAGAGGCTCTTTGTTGGGATTTTTCCAGGAGTCCGGGACTTTGACCTCCACAAGCGCTTCAATGCCTCTGTCGACTGCAGCCTTGTTCATGTCCACAATCTTTTGGCCTTTTTTGCCGTACATCTTCTCGATCGATTCCTTCAGCAGGCGCACCGCATCTTCGACCGGTATGATGCTGGCAAGCCTGAAGAACGCAGCCTGCATTATCATGTTTATTCGGTTTCCGAGACCTATTTCTGACGCGATTGAAATGGCGTCAATGATATAGAATTTTATTCTGTGATTCGCTATATAGGATTTGAGAGAGGAAGGGAGATGCTCATCCAGCTCATCTTCTTTCCATGGACAGTTCAGAACAAAGGTCCCGCCATCCTTCAGCCCTTTGAGGATATCGAAGTTGTAAATGAACGACTTGTTGTGGCATGCGATATAATCGGCATGATAGACCAGGTAGGGCGATCTTAAGGGGGAAGGCCCGAACCTTAAGTGGGATATGGTGGAGCCTCCGGATTTCTTGCTGTCATATGAGAAATAGCCCTGAACATATTTGTCTGTGTTGTCGCCGATTATTTTTATCGCGGTCTTGTTGGCCCCGACAGTGCCATCGGAACCCAATCCCCAGAATTTGCAGCTGATGGTGCCTTCCGGCGTGGTATCGACGATTTCTTTTTCCTTCAGGGAGAGATGAGTGACATCGTCAACTATACCAATGGTGAAATTGTCCTTAGGTTCACTGTCCATAAGATTTTCAAACACAGCGATTATCTGGGACGGGGTGGTATCTTTCGAACCCAGCCCGTAACGGCCTCCGACGATCAGAGGCTGATTCTTTTGCTTCTGATATAGCTTTGCCACATCAAGATAGAGCGGCTCTCCCGGTGCTCCGGGCTCCTTCGTCCTGTCAAGGACAGCGATTTTTTTGACGGTTTTGGGCATGGCCTCGAGAAAATGTTTTTCGGAAAAAGGACGGTACAGATGCACCCTTAGTCCTCCAACTTTCTTGCCCTTTCTCAGAAGATAGTCTATGGTTTCATTTATGGTGTCGCAGACTGAGCCTATCGCAACGATCACATATTCGGCATCCTTTGCTCCGTAGTAATCGAACAGGTGGTACTCCCGTCCGGTAAGATCCTTTATTTTCCGCATATAGTCCAAAACTATCTCAGGCACCTTGTCAAAGTATTTGTTCTGGACCTCACGTCCCTGGAAATATATATCCGGGTTCTGAGCCGTACCCCTGACAACGGGATGCTCAGGATTCAGAGCTCTGTTTCTGAACTCTTTGATGGCCTCGTAATTGACCAGTTTCGCAAGGTCGCCATACTCTATCACATCGATTTTCTGCATCTCGTGGGAGGTCCTGAACCCGTCGAAAAAGTGCAGGAACGGAAGCCTTGCCTCGATGGCTGATAAATGAGCAATGCAGCCCAGATCCATCGCTTCCTGTACATTGGAGGATGCAAGCATGGCAACGCCTGTCTGGCGGCAGGCCATTACATCCTGATGATCCCCGAAAATAGAAAGGGCATGTGTGGCTATGGCTCTTGCCGAAACGTGGATCACTCCGGGGAGAAGCTCTCCTACCATTTTGTAGATGTTGGGGATCATGAGAAGCAGACCCTGAGATGCTGTGTAAGTGGTGGTCAGCGCACCTGCGGCAAGGGACCCGTGCATGGCTCCGGCGGCTCCTGCTTCGGATTGCATTTCAACTACTTTCACTTCCTGGCCGAATATATTTTTTTTGCCATGAGCCGACCATTCGTCAACGGTTTCGGCCATGGGAGACGAAGGGGTTATAGGGAAGATCGCCGCCACCTCTGTAAATGCGTATGAAGCGTAGGCTGCGGCCTGATTTCCATCCATCGTTTGCTTTGGCATCGTTCATTTCTCCTTTATGATTTTAGTTGGAATTGTCATCTCATTTAGTATGGATGATTATATGGTTTTTATTACAAACAGCGTGGCATAAAAAGGGAATCATTCAGCGACATATTAATTGATAAAATGCCGCAGACATAGTAAAATTAACAAATAAACAGGCCCCCACATTTATGTGGAGGTAAGTTTTTTACAGCAATTAATCAAGTACATCAGGAAGGTCTGTCCAAAATGCACAAATTAAAAAGATTTGTTTCATACTACAAGCCTTACAGGGGAATGTTCTTCATGGATATGTTCTGCGCATTTCTGCTGTCGGGCATAGATCTTTTATTTCCATCTCTTGTCAAGTATCTGATGGATGAGGTCTATTCAAAACATCCTGCCAATATGATGAGCATCGTTCTGCTGACGGGAGCGGCCTTGTTAGTCCTGTATCTGATAAGGTATCTTTGCCAGTATTACATAACAGCATGGGGACATATCATGGGTGCCCGGATGGAAGCAGATATGCGAAGAGATCTGTTCGATCATCTTCAGAAACTGTCATTCTCATTTTATGACAATGCCAATACCGGAAAGCTGATGTCCAGAGTCACCAATGATTTGTTTGATATTTCGGAGCTGGCTCACCATGGGCCGGAAGATCTGTTCATTTCAGCTGTAAAGATACTGGGAGCGGTCATCATCATGCTTACCATGGATGTCAGACTTACCCTGATCTTATTGGCGCTGATGACAGCCATAGTATTTTTCACCGGTTACTACAATCTGAAGATGCGCTCGGTTTTTGCAAGGAACAGGGAGAAGATCGCCCTTATAAACGCCAGGACGCAGGACAGCCTTGCCGGCATACGTGTCGTCAAATCCTTTTCAAATGAAAACATTGAGAAGGAAAAGTTTGCGGAAGGCAACAGGCAGTTCCTTGAGACCAAGGAAGACAGCTATACCATTATGGGCCGGTTCTTCTCGGGAAACCAGTTCCTGCAGGGAATACTTTACCTGAGCGTGCTGGTCATCGGAGGTTATTTTCTGAGCAGGAACAATATTTCGACATCTGACCTCATCGCATATATCCTGTTTATCAATGTGTTCTTAAATCCTATCGACAGACTCGTCAGCTTTACAGAGCAATTCCAGCGCGGCATGACCGGCTTTGACAGATTTCTGGAGATCATTGAGACGAAGCCTGATATAGAGGACAGCGAGGATGCCATAGAACTTACGGACGTTGAGGGAGAGATCGAATTCAAAGATGTGTCCTTCAGCTATAACGACAAGACCGAGGTCCTTAAAGGCGTCAACCTGACCATTCCAAAGGGTCACACTGTCGCTCTGGTGGGCCCTTCGGGCGGAGGCAAGACCACCTTCTGCAATCTGATACCACGGTTCTACGAGGTAAATGAAGGATCGATAACAATCGACGGCAAGGATATAAGGAGTCTTTCCCTGGAATCGCTGCGCCGCAGTATAGGCGTGGTCCAGCAGGATGTTTACCTGTTTTCGGGCACCATTTATGAGAATATTGCTTATGGCAAACCGGGAGCAACGATGGAGGAGATCGTACAGGCTGCTAAGCTGGCTAATGCCCATGAATTTATAATGGAGCTGGAAAAGGGATATGACACCTATGTCGGGGAGCGGGGCATAAAGCTTTCAGGTGGTCAGAAGCAGAGGATTTCGATAGCAAGGGCATTTTTGAAAAATCCGCCCATATTGATTTTGGATGAAGCTACATCAGCGCTGGACAACGAGAGTGAAAGGCTCGTTCAGGAATCTCTCAGGGTGCTTGCCAAAGGGCGCACCACCCTTGTTATTGCTCACAGACTTTCTACTATAAAAAATGCCGATAAAATTATCGTCCTTACCTCGAACGGCATAGAGGAGCAGGGAACCCACAGGGAACTGCTTGAAAAAGGCGGCGTTTACGCATCTTTACACAGTGAGCTGTCTTGATTTAAGTAAAGGTTCTATAAGTAAAATTTACTTAAAAAAACTCACATATATAAGTTTCTTTTAAGTATAAATAGTGATCTTTACATGTTTTTTGGTTTTATTCAAGTAATATTAAGCAATGACGGTACCTTTACTCAAATACCGACTGTGATATGGCATCTTGCATAAAATCCGGTATTGTTGCTGGCAGAATCCGAAAAGTACTGGCACCGAAAGAGTTTTTAACAAGAGCTGAAGCAGCAGTGCTTGTATGAGAATTTCTTAAGAGATCCGGACTGATTAAAACTGCCTCACCCCTTTTAAATTATTGTCAAAACGCAACATTATGATGTTGATAAGCAATACCTCCGGAGTATCCACTAGGATAAAATTACAATAAAAAAGTGGATTAACCGGAGGTTTTAAATATGAGAGCGGCAAAAGCAGCGACAATAGTTTTGCTTATTGGCTTTGGACTGATTTTGGTGCCGGCCTGCAGGAGCAGTAAGGAAATCAAAACGGAGCCCTTGTTTATAGAAACACCGGTCTCCACTCCCACACCAACGCCATTTATAGATCACGAACTCATTAAAAACGATACAGGGAAAACAATAATCAGGGCTATCTCAAAAAACAAGGTCCACCCGAACAACAGCTATATGATAATATCCAGTGAAGGAACGGTCATATGCGCCGATCCGACCCAATGCACAGACGGCGTTAAACCTGACATCATCACATCCACCCACACTCACCCGGATCATCAGGATGCAAATCTGATAAGAAAATTTCCTGAAAGCAGGGTTTCCAAATGGACAGTGGAAAGCTTTGAGGTCAATGATGTAAAAGTTTATTCAGTCGCTTCATCACATAATGGAGATAACTTTTCGGAGACCAGCTTTTCGAATGTGATATATGTTTTTGAACTTGACGGGCTTCGCATAGCCCATATGGGTGATATCGGGCAAAGCTCGCTTACAGAGGATCAGCTGACCCGGCTGGGACATATAGATATAGCTTTCATGCAATTTTCAGATGAAAAGAATTATGATGTCATCGAGCAGCTAAAACCGCAGATAATAATACCTACCCATTCATCATCTGATACTAAAAGCAGGCTGGAGGAGATCGTGGGGCATTATGAAGAGGTTGACGATATGATTGCGATAAGCGAGGAAGATCTTGCCGACGGGGCAAGAAGAGTGATAAAGATAATCAACACCCTTGTAAAAAAATGAACCTCTCCCTATTATTGATCAGTGTCGGATATTTATATTTGACACTGTTTTTTTTACCGTTTTTTGTTAATATAGAAATATGAAAGCGTTATGGGGTTTCTCCGGAAATCCATAAATGGCCTGAAACAGGGGATATTTCAATGGTAGAATATACCGTAGGGCGGAAGATATATCCGGGTTATGTCCTGAAGCTGAATTGCGTAGGCGATTACAGTCCTGATAAGGTATGCAGGTATAACTGCTTCAGGATAATAATGGTGGAGGGCGGAACAGGTTCTTATGAAATCAACGGTAAATCTGACATGTATAAAGGGCCTTCAGTATTTTGCCTGAATGAGAACGATGAAGCCGAAATAACAATAAAAAACGGTTTCAGGACTTATACGGTATTCTTTCATCCAAACGTGATAAACAAAGCTTTTGAACTGGATAATATAAGACTTGAGCCGTCTCCCTTCAGGGATACCGACCATCAGGATCTTTACCTGTTAAGCCCGTTCATAAAAAGGACCGAAGCATTCAACGGGTTTGTTCCCGTCAATGAATCCCAAAGCAGCAGAATGTTTCAGCTGGCCATAAGGACCGAGCATGAGCTTATGCTTCAAAAGGACAAGGACTGGCCATGCAGGAGCCGTTCATTCCTTTTTCAGATACTGTTTTTGATTCAGCAGGCATACGAGGATTTATACACTGCAAACATCGCTGACTCGAAAATGAATATCGGAAACCAGTCCGAGCTGATTCAGAAAGTGATTCTATATTTGAATCTGCATTATGAAGAAAAGATAACCCTGCCCGGGTTGTCAAGGGAATTCAACATCAACAGGACAAGCCTGGAAAATCAGTTTATTAAGGCCACCGGAATGCCTGTAATTGCATATCTTATCAGCTTGAGGCTTAAAATGGCTGCGACTTTTCTCAGGGAGACCCTTCTGCCCGTTTCGGAGATCATCGGCAGGAGCGGATTCAAGGACAGATCGCATTTCGTCAGGATATTCAAAAAGTATTTAGGTCTGACACCTTATGAATACCGAAAGAAATACTGCCGGTTTAACTGATGGCCTTTGGGAATCCCGGAAAACAGTTATTTGGCTGTTCCGTCGATGGCCCGGAGATTACCTGAGTTGTCCGATGGTAAGGAAGAAGGTCTGACGGTTCTTTTGCTCAGGGGACTTAAATTCCTGACATACAAAACGATGAGCTCCCTAAGAGTTTGCACTACAAACTTCCTTGTTTCCCTGTCGATGTTTCTGAAGGCTTTGAGGATAGTGGCAAGATCGCTTATGCGGACCTCGGACAAATCGCTTACAGACTTGGCATTGGTGGAACTGATGACATGGTATAAGGCATCGATGAACAGTTCACGCTTTTCTGCCGAGATCCCGTTCAGCCATTGATTAATGGTATGATTAACATTCAGTGAACTGTTGGCGACAGTTTTTGCATATCTGAAATCCCCCTTCTCAATGATCCATGAAAAGGGATCGTGCTGCATTATCCAAAACCTCTTGCTTTCAACAACCTGGTAATTTTCCTGGACCTGCAGAAGCATTCCGATTATGGAGGACTGGGGTATTATCTTGTGTATCCTGTCCTTTATCTCCATAAATGCGGAGCTCTTGAAAATGTCTTCCTTGAAGCCTGGACCGTCATGACTGTATACCGCTGTTATTCTGTCACGTACCGGATGGCTGCAGTACATAGACGAGTAGACTGCTATATTCCCGCCCTTTGAATGTCCTCCTACAATTATACCCCCGGAGGTTTTCCCGGCTGCCGCATTCAGATATTCGACTCCTTCCTCCTGTGAGGGAATCGGGCTTTTATATACCATGTTGAAATCTTCCTTCCAACCAACGAAGGACATGTCAGTTCCACGATAAGCCACGAAGCAGGTTTCGTCGGGAAGAAGATAGGTAACGGCTGAGAACTGTTTTTCAGATTCATAGTCAAGCTTGTTTACATAATAATTCATTTTTATATCCCGAAATCTGGGGCTTGCCGCCATGGCAAAGAAAAGCCGGCGGTTCTTGTCAATGTAAAACAGGCCATTTAACATGGACGAGAAGTATTCGGCTTTATAAAGATCTCCTATTCTGACTGGCGGAGCATTGTCTTCGGGTCCGGGGATCAGACCGTCAAAATTGAAGTAGGCAAACTGAGACAGGATGAGACTGTCGACAGAATTGAAGGGTTTTTCGTCAATTGTCCTTAATTCTTTTTCTGCGTACTCGATTATATCCTTCATAGACAACCTTTCTGTACCATTTATCAGTCACTCTGAGCGCAACGAAGGATCTTATCCAGATTCTTCACTACGCTTCGTTCCGTTCAGAATGACAGGGTAATTGCTTCGAAACGTTTTCTGTGTCATTCTGAGCGCAGCGAAGAATCTTATCCAGATTCTTCACT
>DULR01000002.1 GCA_012840245.1 Clostridiaceae bacterium | reverse complement strand
TTTACCCCCTTCAAGTATGGACAACTTAAAGGGTATTATTTTTCAGGGGTGCCCGCAATGGAGTTTCCAATTTATGCAGGGATTTTTAAGTTCCGGAACGCTCGGTTTTTATTGTACCAAAAACAATGTGTTAATTGGTGAACTTGCATTATATATTATATATAGTTAAAGAACTTGAACCTTAGGCCTTATCCCATAAGCCTAACTATGTATAACTCAAATAAAGTTGACTCCATTAAAATAAAGTTCGCTCTATAAAAATAAAGTCCGTTCCAAAATCCCGTAGCAGATGCAGGAGAAATCATCATTTGCTGCGGGATTACTTTTTGATAGGTAAAAGGGTTAAGGTATAAGGGATAAGGCTAAAGGTATTGATTTTAAAGGGATTGAAAACGATATATTGATTGAAACAAGACTGAAAAAGGCAATAGAAAATGCAACCATATACCTTTTTCCTTTCACCTTACCCCTATTTGGAACTGACTTTATTATAAAAAAAGGTATAAGGAATAAGGAAATAGTGTTAATAAATGGAATGAAAATATTGAATTTTAGAACCGACTTTATTATATGGAAAGAATTAGGTGAATGGGCCTAAGGCGAGAAGGGATAAGGGTTTGAGGGATTTCGGTTTGGAGCGGAGTTTATTTTAAATATACAACTTAAAAATCCCGCAAAAGATGCAGGAACGCCCTGATCTTTGCGGGATTTTTTAAAAATAATTTCGGAACATGATATGTAATACTTGGAAGACAGAAAATATATGGTACAATAAAGCTGCAATTTACAGATCAAATACATAGTTTACGGGAGGTATAAAATGCAAAAAATACTATTGCATGAAGGTTGGCGGATGAGACCGGCTGACAGCGATGAATGGATAAATGCGCATGTGCCCGGTTCGGTTTTGGCCGACCTGCTGGCCAGCAAGCGAATTGATGATCCGTTCTGGCGCACAAATGAATATGCCGCTCGTGACTTATTTAATAAAGATTATGAATATTGTGCTGAATTTAATATCACAGAGGATCTGCTTTCGCATGACAGTCTGATGCTCGTGTGTGAGGGACTGGACACACTCACAGAAATACATATCAAAGCTCATTCGCAGCTGTGTCGAGGCCAATTTCAACTGCCTGAGAGTCTGGGGAGGAGGCTATTACCCGGAGGATTACTTTTTTGATCTCTGCGATGAATATGGGCTTCTTGTCTGGCAGGACCTTATGTTCGCCTGCAATGTCTATGTTCTGACTTCCGAGTTTGAGAAGAATATTTCAGAGGAAGTGCGCGACAACATACGAAGGATACGTCACCATGCATGTCTTGCGCTTTGATGCGGGAACAATGAACTGGAAATGGGCTGGACGGCATGGGGATCTATGTACAGTCACTCTTTAAAGCTCAAAGCTGATTATATAAAGCAGTTTGAATACCTGCTGTCCAAAGTAGTAAATGAATGCGATCCAAACACTTTCTACTGGCCTTCGTCGGCATCATCATCGGGCTGTTTCGATGCTCCAAATGACGAAAACAGGGGCGATGTCCATTACTGGGATGTATGGCATGGCCTGAAGCCTTTCACAGACTATCGGAAGTATTATTTCAGATTCTGCTCCGAATTCGGGTTCCAGTCCTTTCCTCAGTTAAAAACCATAGAAAGCTTCACTCTTCCCGAGGACAGGAACATCTTTTCACGTGTAATGGAAAGCCATCAGAAGAATGGTTCGGCCAACGGACGCATCTTGTCCTATATTTCTGATTATTACCTGTATCCAAAAGATTTCAGAGCCCTGATATATATCTCAGGTGCTTCAGGCTGAAGCCATCAGGTATGGTGTGGAACACTGGCGCTGCAACCGGGGACGCTGCATGGGAGCTGTCTATTGGCAGCTTAACGATTGCTGGCCCGTTGCCAGCTGGTCGAGTATCGACTATTATGGCAGATGGAAAGCATTGCATTATGCTGCACGCCGTTTCTTCAAAAGGCAGACGGTTTTTCTGCGACAGGATGATAAAATGCTTACATGGTATGCTGTTAACGAGACCATGTCCGAATGGCAGGGGACTCTTGAAATTGTCATCCGCAAAACTGACTTCAGCGTTTTGCGTGAAAAAACTGTTCATATTGCATGTACTTCTATGTCCTCCGTTCCTGTCGGATCAATGGATTGCGCCGATCTGTGTAAGGCATATGGAGAGGAAAACATATATGTTTCCTATTCTTTGTCTATCGCAGGGGAAAAAGAGTCGGCAAAAAGCGCTTTATTTATACGCCCGAAGCATTTTGCCTTCAACAGACCAAATTATGAGTTGTCTGTAACTGATCGCGGTGACGTTTTTGAAATACATATTTGCTCCGATACCTTCTGTGATTATGTGGAGCTTAGTGTTACCGGTGCCGATCCTGTTTTTTCCGATAATTATTTCAGTATTGCGACGAAAGAGGGAGTTGCTGTCACAGTAAATAAGAAATATCTGCCTGAAAATATGAATGCTGAAGAGCTGAAACACGCCATAAATGCTTATAGTATTGCAGATTCTTATTGAAAAAATGATTTACTGTCAAACTGACAGCTGCGATTTTTTCCTGACTTTTTCGCTTTTAAAAGCGCTTTATCGCTTGCAATGAGTATATCCTGGAAATCACGGCCATCTTCCGGGCAGCTGGCCACACCTGCGGATACTGTTATGGGAGGAAAAGGAGAATTATCTGTCTCACTGATGCTGATTCTGATCTTTTCAGCGATCGACCAGGCTTTGCTTTTATTACATTCCTTCAGAAAAATGATGAATTCTTCTCCACCATATCTGTAGGCTTTGTCGGAGGAACGTATATTGTTTCTTATGGACCGGCTTACCTTTTGCAAAACCGTATCTCCGTTTGCATGGCCAAATTCGTTATTGAATTTTCCGAAGTTATCCACGTCTATAAAAATCAGCGAATAGTTGTCATTCAGATTTATCTCCGATATGTCATCATCGAGCGCTCTTCTGTTTAATAAAGAGGTCAGTTTGTCTGCATGGACCTTTTTCAATAAATCCCGGTTGATCTTTTTCAATTCATAGAATTTCTTATAAATTATAATACCTATAATATAATTAGTAATACCGAAAATGATTCCTGTTATTATGAAGTAGAGCAATCCGCCATGAAGCAGGGGCATAATAGCATAGTAAAACAGTATTCCGGAAGCTGCTCCGATGAAAAGCATAATTATAAGAGAAAACAGATCAGGTTTTAATTTCATATAACCCCACCCGGTTTTATTTATTGTAATAAACAGATTTTTTATAACTATTTCATCAAATTATATCTTTAGCGATGTAATATAAATATTAATATCATCACAAAACCGGATGGATTATGCACAAGATTTCTGATAAACCGGGAAGCTTCTTCTGTTAAAAACATATCATATTTCTGAACAGCATGTGCTTTGCAGTGAAAATCATGGGTCAAACAGGGCAGAACGCTTTGGTGAAGCCATGATTTCGATTTATTATTAAGCCTGATGTACATCAGCAATTTCCAATATCATGGCAAATAAGACATATTTGAGATATACGGAACATCAAATTATGATATACTTAATTTGACTTGCACGAATTTTGAGCCGACTTAAGAGCACTCCTGCCTTATACGCACAAATTCCGCTTTTTAAGCCTGAAGCAGTGGGATAAGACCTTGATTAAAATATTGATGAAAAGGTGAACATCAATGATTAAGGTAGTAGTTGCTGATGATGAGATCAGAGTATGCAATCTGATATGTAATCTTGTTGACTGGGCGAGCTTCAATATGGAGATAGTGGGGACTGCCCATGATGGTCTCAGTGCGTATGAATTGATCCAAAAGGAAAAACCAGACCTGATCATTACCGATATCCGCATGCCCGGAATGGACGGCCTTACACTTATCAGCAGGACAAAGAGTATTTGTCCCGAAGCTGACATAATCATAATAAGCGGATACAGGGATTTTGAATACGCTCAGAACGCCATACGGTATGGTGTCAACGATTACCTGCTCAAGCCAATTAAAAGGGACGAACTGGAAAATACTCTGCTTAACATGAAAAACGCCTGGGAAAAGCGTGTCGAAAGCATCAGCCAGACCGAAAAACTAAAGGAGCAGCTCGAAAGCGACAAAAATCAGCTGCGAGGATTTTTCTTCCGTGATGTGCTGCTTAACGATCAGGAAGACCTGAATCTTAGCATGAATGAAATAAACCAGCGTTTTTACTACTCCTTCAGGGAAGGGTTGTTTCAGGCTTTTGTGATCAAACTCGATTTTGCGGGTACCGATAAATATCTGGAAAGCTATACAGTCCTCAAAAGAAAGATAGAAGAAATATTGCATCGTAATCTGATTCCTGTCTGCATTGACGAAGAATGTTACGTCAGATATTGCTGGGTCTATGGGATAATGAATTTCAAAAATTCAGGTATTGAAGCTGTCCGAAAGCAATTTCTCCTGATCGCAAACGAGATTATATCGCTGAAAAGCATGTTCCAGCAAGCAGATATGTATATTGGCCTTGGCTCTGTACATAGCGATGCAAATAGTCTCAGAGGTTCATTGGAAAGTGCTGTTGTTTCTGTCAACCATCGTCTCATCGCCAGAGCAGGCATAAGGATATTCCAGAATGAAAAACCGGGAAAGCTTAATAAAAATAAGCTGTTGGAGGATTTCAAAAACAGTGTGATAACGCCCGTTGAGCTTCTTGATGCGAAAGCAGCCGAACAGGCCGTGATTGAGCTTGAGCAGAAAGTAATGGCTGAACCGGAGGCAGGCGGTCATGCGATATATCTGTTCGTGCCCGAAGTATTCACCTGTTTTTTGAATATTCTCAGTACCGTCCACACTGTTT
Source organism: Clostridiaceae bacterium (assembly GCA_012840245.1). Classification (GTDB taxonomy): domain Bacteria; phylum Bacillota; class Clostridia; order DSM-8532; family DSM-8532; genus DTU059. The sequence goes on along the minus strand of DULR01000002.1, from coordinate 11,183 downwards.
CAGATAATCAAAAGCAGACCCATTCCAAATTCAAAGATATTTTTGAGCTATGCGGCAGCGTGAAGGAGCTGTTCGGCTGTCTTCGCAAAGGCATATCAGATTTGCTTACGGCTCTGTTCAACGAGCGCCGCCAGTCGGTTGCCCGACCTATACGAAATGCCATGAAATATATCCAGGAAAATTTCATGGAGCCTTTGACCCTGGATACCATAAGCGCTGTGGCCGGATTCAATCCAAGCTACTTCAGTGCCCTGTTCAAGAAAGAATGTGGAATGAGCTTTGTAGAATATCTTTCGGAGGTCAGGATCAAGAAATCGAAAAATCTGCTGAAGGAAACTGATTTGAGCATAGCCGAAATTTGCAGCATGGTAGGATATCAGGATGTCAAGCATTTCAACAAAACATTCAAAAAGATATCCGGTGTAAGTCCTGCAGAATTCAGGAAGCTGTACTCCTGACCGAATGGAGCGATCATAAATGGAAAAGAAAAAAAGCCGGTATATAAATTACCGGATCATGTGGTTCTGGATAGTCTTCAGCGTTCTGCACATACTTCTGTCTTTCGTTATCATACGCTTTGCATATTCAAAAAGCGTTGTGTTTTTCACCGGTGTTGCCCTGGCAGGCCTTTTGATCCTGGCATGGGTCGTGGCATACAAATACATTTATGTTCCCTACAGAAATACCGGGAAGCTTCTTAAGCTCTTTGTGACCGGCTTTACCATCCAGGACACCTTCAATCTGCGCTATCCTCTGAGCGCTGAGATGGATGCGGCAATTGAAAAGGTGCATGACATAATCATGACCAAGGAGCTTCTCAACGCCAGCAAACGTCAGGCCCAGTATCTCGCCCTGCAGAACCAGATCAATCCCCATTTCTTATACAACACACTGGAGGGGATTCGAAGCGATGCAATAATTGCAGGCATGGACAACATCGCTAATATGACCGAAGCCCTGGCCAGATTTTTCAGATATAATATCAGCAATCTTGAGAATCTGGTTACTCTTGAGGAGGAGATCCAGAACGCCGAGAACTACTTTATGATCCAGCAGTATCGTTTCGGAGACAGGATCCGCATGGAAATAGAGTACGATGAAGCCGAAAAGGACGAAATAATGCAATGCAGGCTTTTGAAGCTCACATTGCAGCCCATAGTCGAGAATGCGATCATTCACGGCCTTGAGCGAAAATTAAGCGACGGTCTCTTGAAGATCCGCCTGGAGCTCACTGCCGCCAGGCTGCTCATAACGGTGTCTGACAACGGCATAGGCATGCATGAAGACCAGCTTGAAAAACTCAATGCGCATCTCAATGCGGCATACTTTGACAGCGGCCACTGGGAAAACACGAGCCATGGAGGCATAGCTCTGATAAATGTCAACAACAGAATCAAACTGCTGTATGGAGAGGAATATGGGCTATACATCTACAGCATCAAGGACAAAGGCACCGACGTACAGATAACGCTTCCGAGAATGATAGACGAAAAAATGCTTCGCCACCTTGAGGCGGATTGAGCCGGAGGGATGAGAGCCCTGTATGAAAAACGAAATCCTGCGTATGGAGCGGGTAACGCTTATTGAAGATGGTGTTACTCTACTTAACAACCTGAATCTTAGTATATACAGTGGCGAAATCATGGGCCTTTTGAGCATAAACGCGAACGGGCAGAGCGCTTTGCTTGATCTGATCTGCCGTAACATACCTATTCACTACGGCAGGATCTATCTGGACGAGCAGCTTGTAAATTCGCACCGTCACAGTAATATGAGCTATAATCCGGTTGCGCTGATCGAGAAAAAGTCATGGCTGGTGGATTCTCTTACGGTATCGGACAATGTTTTCGTATTAAGCCACGGGTTCAGAGGTGCCATAATCAATCCTGCGAGGCTCAACCGGGAGTTAAAGAAGCTTACAGAGGAAATAGGGGTCGAGATCGATGGTGATACCCATGTTGACAGCCTGTCTGATTTTGAGTGTTGTATAATCGAAATTCTCAAGGCCGTCATGTCAGGCATGAAGCTTATAATACTTCAGGATATAAGCAGCTTTCTGAACGGTAAAGAAGTCTCCAGGGTGCATGATATCATGCATTTCTATACTAAAAAAGGAATCTCCTTTTTGTATGTCTGCAATCAGTACGATGAAATATCAAAGCTTTGCGACCGAGTAGCCATCATGGAGAACGGCAAGATCCGCAGCATCCTTCGAAAGCAGGACATGGAAGGAAAAAGATTTGATTATCCTACGCTTGTAAAAGAATCACTGGACGAGATCAGCAAAAAAGATCGGGCTGATATATCCAAAAACTTTAAAGATGTAAATAAAAAGCCTGTATTTATAATGGAAGACGTCGGTCAGGAAAGCATCAAAGGCTTAAGCTTGTCGGTAAGATATGGGGAATGTGTGGTGCTGTTCGACACTGATGACACATTCAATGAAGAGATCATTAAGGTCTTCAGCGGACAGCCTCTTAATACAGGTACCATTTGTGTGGAGGACGATCCGCTGCCGGTTTCCATAGAGAAGAACAAAGCTGCCATAATCCCGGAAAAGCCTATTCAAAACATGCTTTTCCCTCATCTCAGCTATCTGGACAATATATGCTTTACCGCTGACAGAAGACTTAGAGGCTTCTGGAGGTCAGTCAGGATCAGGAAAAGCATAATTAATGAATTCCTACCCATCGTGGGAGAAAACATCCATGTTAAAAATATCAGCAATCTAAGCATCAGGGAGCTGTACTGTCTGGCATATCACCGGATATATTTCCAGCGCCCCCGGATCGCAATATGCATAAAGCCCTTTTCAACCATCGACTATTCTCTGCGCCTTTATGTGGCTGAGCTTATGCAAAAGCTTTTGGACAGAGGGATCGCACTGTTGGTGCTCGAAAAAAATATTACCGAGCTTCTCCCGGTTGCAGACCGGCTCATCATGGTAAAGGGCGGACAGATCCATGCCGAATTCAGCCGGGATGAGCTTAAGTCCCTGTCCGATATTATCTGATAAGCTGTTCCAAAACGCTCATTCAGCAATTCTTAAAGTTCCAAAAATACACCTCATCCTTCTAAAGAATCTCCCTTATACAATCATGAGGACGATGCTAGAATTCTAGGTAACGACACATGATCTGCACATCACAGCCATCATTGGATCCAGCACACATCATTGCCACTATTAGCTTTTGAGGTGGACAGTATGTCGGAATATATTGTGGAGATGAAGCAAATCACAAAGAGCTTTCCGGGCGTTCTGGCATTGGATCATGTTGATTTTTCTGTAAAGCCCGGTGAAGTGATGGCTTTGCTTGGAGAGAACGGCGCCGGAAAGTCTACGCTGGTGAAGGTCCTGTCTGGAGTACATACGAGGGATGCAGGAGAGATCCGCCTGTTCGGCAGGGAGCATAAGGGCGATATAACTCCTGTCCAGGCAAGAGAGCTTGGTATCGCAATCATTCATCAGGAGCTCAATATGTGTTCCCACCTGAGTGTTGCAGAGAACATATTTTTAGGAAGGGAAATCTGCAGAGCGGGCCTTTTGTCCAAAAGGGAAATGAATAACCGAGCAACAAAGATCCTGGACAAACTGAAGATAGATATCCATCCCGAAACCATTGTAGGGGATCTTGCCATATCGAAGCAGCAAATGGTCGAGATAGCAAAAGCTCTTTCGACAGATGCCAAAATACTAATTATGGATGAGCCCACAAGCGCACTGACCAACAATGAGATCAAGGAGCTCTTTACGATCATACATTCTCTTCGGAGTGAAGGACGCAGCATAATCTATATTTCCCATCGTCTCGATGAACTTCAGCATATAGTCGACCGAGTGACCATAATGCGTGACGGGAAATTTGTCTTGTGTGACAAATTCGAGAATCTGACCATGGAAAACATCATATCGAATATGGTGGGAAGAGAGATCAAAGATAAATTCCCGAGAGTGAAATGCCCCGCCGGCAAGAAGATCCTCAGCGTAAGGAATCTCAATGCCGGCAGAATGGTACGGGATGTAAGCTTTGATCTGTATGAAGGAGAAATCGTAGGGATCGCCGGACTTATGGGCGCAGGACGAACAGAAATGACCAGAGCGCTCTTTGGGGTAGATCCCAAGGAATCAGGCGAAATATATCTTGACGGAAGGGAAATAAAAATCAGAAAACCTTTTGACGCTATAAACAACGGTATAGTGCTGGCTCCTGAGGACCGCAAGAAGGACGGGCTTTGCACAGGCCTTTCAGTACGTGACAATATAGCTCTTCCCAACCTGGACATATTGTGCAACAGGTTATCAGTCGTAAACCGCAAAAAAGAAACCCAAATGGTCAATGAAGCTGCTAAAAGATTCAGGATCAAAATGCCCCACTCCGATGTCAGCGCAGCCAGCCTGTCAGGAGGGAATCAGCAAAAAGTGGTGGTCGCCAAATGGCTGGCAAGAAACTCAAGAATCGTTATTTTCGATGAACCGACCAGAGGGATCGACGTAGCAGCAAAGGTCGAGATCTACAATCTTATGAATGAGCTCAAGCAGCAAGGAATAGGGGTATTGTTCACCTCGTCCGAGATGCCTGAGATACTTGGTATTTCCGACCGCATACTGGTCATGTGCGACGGAAGGATCACCGGTGTGCTTAAAACCGAGGAAGCCACGCAAAATAAAATCCTGGAATATGCAACAAGTTTCGAAAACAAGCTGGGAAGCGAGCAAAGTGCTTAGCAGCAGGAGGTGCCTTTACATATGGAAGCAAACAGGATGAATCTGCTCAAAAAAATAATGATGACCCGTGGAATGGGGCAGGTTATAACAGTTGGCTCGGGACTTATCGTTCTTTGCATCGTCTTTGGCATGATAAACCCCAATTTCTATTCAAGTGCCAACATAACCAATCTGCTAAGGCAGATAGCTCCGATATTGCTTATAGGCATATCGCAGTCATATGTGCTTATAACAGGAAATATAGACCTTTCCATCGGGTCTGTGGTAGGTATGAGCACAATGATATCGGCAACATTCATGTCGAGAGGGTATATGTCTCCCATACCGGCAATGCTGGTGACACTTCTGCTGTGCCTGCTCATCGGAGTTACGAATGGCTATCTGGTTGCGAAATGCAAGCTCCCTCCCTTTATCGCAACCTTGGGTACCATGACCATTGCCCGCGGAATAGCTCAGATCGTAAATAACAACTATAATACCGACTCGATCATGAAATTTTTCCCCGAAGAAGCACAGGCGTTCAAGGATTTCTTCTATTACGGAAAGACCGCGGGTCTTTATAACACCATATGGATAGCCATCGTACTTTGGTTCGTATTCAATTTCTTCCTAAGCAAAACAAGGACCGGCCGCCATATTTATGCCGTTGGAAGCAACATCGAAGCTGCAAGGCTGTCAGGCGTGAACATTGTGTTTACCACCATAAAGGCATATGTGGTGAGTGCATTCTGTGCCTGCATCGTTGGATTCATTACCTGCGCAACAGTTGGTCAGGGCACTATGGATGCAGGAACAGGATATGAAATGTATGCTGTTGCCGCTTCGGTCATAGGCGGCGTATCTACTCTAGGAGGTCAGGGCATACTTCTTGGAACTGTTATCGGAGCATCGGTATGGGGCGTACTGCAGAACGGACTGCAGTTTGCCGGAGCACCGGTTGCCATCCGCAATATCGTAGTCGGAATAATAGTTGTAACGTCAGTTCTGGTCGATATCGTGGTCCGCTCAGGCAGAAGGCGCAAGAAGAGTGTACTGACCAAAAATTGAGGTTAGAGCGTGTAAAACGTTTTAATATTAATAAAAAGGAGGACGTGCCATGAAAAAATCTTTTCTCTTATTGCTGAGTATTGTGCTTGTAATTGGATTGATTGCAGGCTGCGGTGCTCCAAAGCCAGCTTCGTCCGGTAATGATTCATTCAAAATATTTCTGATCACCATGGATCAGATGGATCAGCACTGGACAAATGTTGACGCAGGCTGCAGAAAAGCAGTTTCTGAGCTCGGCAATGTTGATTACAAATGGACAGCTCCGGATGTGAAGGACGACGCAAAACAGATAGAAATGATCAACAACGCAGTGGCAAACGGAGCAGATGCTATCCTTCTGGCAGCTAACGGTCCGGAGGCTGTGAATGACGCACTTAAAAATGCACATGAAAAAGGGGTTAAAATCGTCTACGTGGACTCCCCGGCCAGCTTTGAACCATTCGTTCAGACTCTGAGCACAAACAACGAGGCTGCTGGAAAGAAAGCCGGAGAAACAATGCTGGAGGAGCTCAAAAAGAGGGGGATCTCATCTGGCAAAATAGGTGTTATAAGTGTAAATGCTGCAACTGATTCAACAGTCAAGCGTGATAAAGGCTTCCGTTCGGCTTTTGAAGGCACGCAATTCGAATTGCTGGAAACACAGTACTGCGACGGCGATGCGGCAAGATCAAAGGATGCTGCTTCAGCATTCATAGTTGACGGTTGTGTAGGTATTTTCGGGGCCAATGAGGGTTCGACTGTCGGTGTCGGAAATGCCATCAAGGACTCCGGAAAAGATGTTATCGGTGTTGGATTCGATAAATCCGACAATATACTTGAGCTTATTAAAGGCGGATACCTCCTGGCTGCCATGGTACAGAATCCTGAGACAATGGGATATGAGGGCATGAAGGTTGCAGTAGCTGCCCTGAAAGGTAACGAGCCTTCACAGAAGGTCATCGATACCGGTGTTTCAGTCGTTACAGCAGCCAGCCTGGGAGTATCAGCAGCACCGGACACATCATATGAAACATTCAAAATCTTCCTCATAACCATGGATCAGATGGATCAGCACTGGACAAATGTTGATGCAGGCTGCAAAAAAGCAGTCGCCGAGCTTGGCAATGTTGATTACAAATGGACAGCTCCCGATGTGAAGGATGATGCAAAACAGATAGAGATGATCAACAACGCGATAGCCAATGGCGCTGATGCAATACTTCTGGCTGCCAATGGCCCCGAATCGGTGAACGATGTTCTGAGGAGCGCACATGAAGCAGGCATAAAGATAGTTTACGTCGACTCTCCGGCAACCTTCACTCCTTTCGTTCAGACCCTGAGCACTAACAATGAAGCCGCAGGCAAAAAAGCCGGTGAGACCATGCTGGCAGCCCTGAAGGAAAAGGGCATCACATCCGGAAAGATCGGTGTTATCAGCGTCAATGCTTCCACAGACTCGACAGTAAAGCGTGACAACGGTTTCCGCTCTGCTTTCGCCGGAACTGATTTCGAGATCCTTGAAACCCAGTATTGTGACGGAGATGCGGCCAGATCCAAGGAAGCCGCATCAGCATTCATAGTAGACGGCTGTGTAGGAATATTCGGTGCCAATGAAGGCTCAACAGTCGGTGTCGGAAATGCCATCAAGGATGCCGGAGCTGATGTTGTAGGCGTTGGGTTCGATAAATCGGACAATATACTGGAGCTGATAAGAGAGGGGTATCTGTTGGCGTCAATGGTTCAAAACCCTGAAGTTATGGGTTATGAAGGTATGAAGGTGGCAGTCGAAGCACTCAAAGGCAACGAGCCCTCAACGAAGGTGATCGATACGGGTGTTACAGTGTTTACCAAGGACAATTTGAATTAAACATATTACATAGATGATCCAAAATAAATATTGAGGAAATGTAAATATAAGACCATTAATGACAACTGAATTATTAAATAGTAAACTGGTGTAAGAAAGTAATTTCTTGCACCGTTTTATTTTATACATGGAGACGGGTAATCAAGAGTAACTGCGGGAGGTCAAATGTCTGACAGGTACTATAGCTGTGAGGAATTAAAAACTAAGATCAGAAGCCTTAAGAAGCTGGAGAGGAAAATACGTTTTCCTGATCTTCCTGATACGGACAGCAGTAAAACAGCCCGATGCCTTGTCTGGGATGAATTCTTCGACCTTAATAAAGAGTACAAGGGAAAGGCAAAATACTCCTTAAGCAGTTTAACTGCCATGACCAGGGAAGGGATAAGAGAGGTCATAGACGAGTATTTCTTCCATGTCTATTACAGATATTACAAGGAGAACGGCATTATAGGCGTTCAGCTATATGATCCAGATATTCTTTCGAGACTTGGCCTTCCCATCGACGCAGACAGCAAAGCCATAAAGAAAAAATTCCGCGAGCTTGCAAAAAAATATCATCCAGATACCGGTGGCGACAGCAAAAAGTTTATAGAACTTATGGAAGCCTATAAAAAGCTGACTGACAATTTTATGACCTGATTTATAGATCCAAACCCCCTGTGGATGATATTAATGGAGAAGGGGATGAGGGTAATAAATAAATATATGATAAACTGGACCGGCAGAAAAATGAGCATTGAAGGAGGTTCATCTTGAGATCTTTGAACATCTGTTTATCGAAAACATTAAGGCTGAAGCAGTAAATGTGCTGGATCCTGTAAAGGGACTCAAGCTTTTTTATATTTTTGAATAACCGTATCACGAAAGAGCCTGTTGAAGCATTGATACATGTTACTGTTTCAAGCCTGTCAGGAGATACCATCAAAGAATTTACAGGACCCATCATGGTCGGGTCAGGAAAACAATCTTCAGCTATAGAGATGAACGGTCTGGATTCCATACGGTTATGGGTGTAAGAATCAACGAAGGCGGCTCCAGAGGATTTTGGGTCGAATCTGACGGCTCCTGCGGGGAAATAAGGATCGATGTTTCCTGCGAAGGGCTTAGGTCCGATACTGTCATCATATGGGTAAGATAAATATTGAATGTGTATCTGTCACGTCCGGAGCAATAAGAGTCTTTTGACTGTTGATCATAAATAATTGAACGGGCATGGGATGATCATGAGCGGGGGCAAAAAGTATATCAATATATGAAGAAAGAGGGGAAGTTATATGGTGAGGGAATTTACATTTGAAGGGGCCCGGAATACCAGGCTGCAGGGATATGTATTGGAACCTCCGGCCAATATTCCTGTCAGGGCTTTGATGGTTATTATACACGGGCTTGGTGAGCATGTCGGAAGATATCTGAAATATCTGGAGTGTTTTACCGGACAAGGCATCTTAATATACAGCATGGACCTTCGCGGTCATGGAAGGTCTTCGGGAAAAAGAGGCCATACTGCTCCAAGAAGCCTTGTCCTTGAGGATGTCGATATACTCTGCCGGATCGCAGAAAAGGATCATCCTGATAAACCTCTCTTTATTTACGGACACAGCATGGGCGGCAACATAGGACTGCATCACAGACTCCATGGCAAATTCAGGCCAAAGGGATATATCATTACCTCTCCCTGGATCACGCTGTACAAAAATATATCCGGTCCAACCATATTCTTTATGAAGATCATATCAACATTCGCACCTCAATTGTGCATCAGAAGCAATATCGATATAAATGAGCTGTCAAGCGACAAAAGCCAGATCGATGCAGGCAGAGATCCGTTATATCACGGATTTGTATCGGTTCAGACCGGTCTGGACTGCTATGAAGCAGCCCTTGAGATCCTGAGAAGATCCGACGTGGAGAAGGAGGAGCTTTTACTTCTTCACGGCACTGATGATCATCTATGCTCTGTGGAGGGCAGCAGGCTGTTTATGAAAAATGCTCCGAAGTCCTGCACCTATAAGGAGTTTGAGGGCTGCTACCACGAGCTCCACCATGACATAGACAGGGAAAAAGTCTCGAGGACCATAAACGATTGGATAAACGGGAGGATATAAAAATTTCAGCTCGAACCTGAATTCTTCTATTGCGATGGGAAAAATGGGGGTAATAAATAAGTATAAATATTAAATCGTTGATATGTTTATCAGGGAGAACAGCTAATGCAGAATCATACGACCATTGAACTTATTCGGCGATCAGAGAGCTTGCCCCCAATACCCAAAGCCTTTGGTGAAACGCTGAGTATGCTTCTGGAACCATTGGAGTTCAACATTGATGAATGTATCGATAAGCTTTCCGGACTGCCGAGACTTGAAAAAGCTTTGATACAGGTGTTGAACTACAGTACGATATTAAACCGTAAATTTTTGACTCTGAAAGATGCAGTTTTATATCTTGGGGCCCAAAATATAAGAATGATCGCCATTGCTTTTCTGACCGGCCTGTTATTGCCCGAAAAGGAAGGAAAGTCTAAGATATTCGATAGCAGGAAATATTGGAAGCACTGTATAAGCACAGCCATCGCAGGCTATATGCTTGCTGAGGAGACAGGGCTGTGCGATAAGGAAAGGATCTTTACCTACGGATTGATACACGACATCGGCTTAACGGTACTGGACATATGCCTGCCGGACCTGCTGGACAAGGTTTGTACGATGCATATGGAAAAGGGAGTCCACCAGATCGTCGCCGAAAAAATAGTACTGGGCGGCATAACTCACTCTGATATAGGTATGTGGGTATGCAAGGAATGGGGATTGCCTGAAGAAATAGTTGAGATAGTAGGATATCATCATTCTCCGCTGGTAAGCTGCAAAGCCGAAAAAGAAGTTAAAATAATGTACATTGCAGATTATGTCAGTGCAAGTTATTATGAGAGCTTATTGGGGACGGGCTTTTCTTTCACATATGTTGATCCGGTAAGAAAATCTCTGAATCTATCGGAAAAGTTTATTGATACTATTGTTGAAAAACTGCCCGAAAGAGTAGAAAGTATAAGCCGCGTCAGTTTTTTCGAATTAGAGTAGTGCTTATTGAAGCTCATAAGCCGGGCCTCCGTATGATATGACAAAAAAGGCACAGAAAAGGCATAATTGTACTAAATTTAGCAATTTAACATTGTTTCAGAGTGCGATTATGTTGGTTATAATATTTAGTTGGATTATTGATTTTTTTCAAAGAGGGGGATAACTGTTATGGGATTATTGAGGGGGAAAACTGTTACTGGTAAGAGAAAAGCCCAGGACAGTACAGCAGCATCGCTTGAAAAGAGCAAAAATTCCATGAAGCAGAATATAAAAAAAATCATAGAGTCAGGACTCTTCAGCAGTATACGGACAAAACTGATCGCCGGTTTTCTGGCTACGATCATTCCAATTGTTCTGTTAGGATGCATATTTCGGACACATACGGACACTGTTTTCGAAAACATCCGGACAGTGATTTCGGAATTATCCGGACACTGATTTCGGCACATCCGGACACCTTGTCGAAAGATTAATAAATTGTGTACCC
>DULR01000096.1 GCA_012840245.1 Clostridiaceae bacterium | reverse complement strand
CTATCCCGCTTAGCACCCCGCATTACTGCGACGCACCGGGACTTGCTACCCGGCTCCTTGGCGATTACCGGGACCGGACTTTCACCGGCTAGCATAATCTAGCTTTACTGGACACACCAGAATGACAAAAATATCAACGATGCAGCTACTTGTCTGCTTCATAATCTGTAAAGAATCCTACAGATCTGTCATAGGAATCATAAGCCTTTTTGATCAGCTCTTCAGGGAACTTGGTGTTATTATCGTAATACTCACGGTTCGGTATGGGAAGGATTCTGTGGATCACATTGGGTGTCCCCACACCTTCACGGCTTACCCATGTAGGTGTATGAACGACTTTATTTATTATGGTTTTTCCCGTGCCCGGATCTTTCAGAAGCTCAATGGTAACAAGTATGCTGTCCTCCCTGAGCCATTTCTGATCCTTCGGGTCGTCAAACCACTCATGCCACTGGTTTGAAAGGAAATTGCCCATGGAATATATGACATACTTCGTTTCTCCGTTCACTTCACGTATCTCTGTAGGCTGTATCACATGTGGGTGAGACCCCAGGATGATATCGACACCCCATTCGAACATGTCTTTTGTAAGGCTGAGCTGCTGTTCATTGGGTTTTCTCCAGTATTCATGTCCCCAATGCATCGAAACAACTGTTATGTCGGCTTTTTCTTCCATTTCACGAATTTCTCTTTCCATCCTGGGCTTGTCAAAAAAGGCCAGATGTTTTGCTATCTCCTGTGAGGTGAGTAAACCTTCGTTGCCGTTGCTGCCATATGTATAGGCCATAAAAGCAACTTTGATGCCGTTAAGATCTTTAATCAGATAACGATGTTCTTCTTCGCCGTCATATGACCCGATATTCTCCAGACCTGCACGGTATATATTATCCCTGGTTTCCAGCATTCCCCTGACTCTTCTGTCAAGCTGATGGTTATTGGCTGTGTTCACAAGGTCGAAACCGGCATATTTAAATGCGTCAAACAATTCGGGAGGGCAGTTGAAGCTGGGGAATCCGGTATAATCCTTTCTGTTGTCGGTTGCGGCTCCTTCAAAGCTCACAAGGGCATAATCGGCTTTTTCAACGAAAGGCTTGATTTCCTCAAACATATGATTGAAATCATACCGGTCTTCGCCTTCAACCTTGGCTGCCTTTATAAGTGCATTATGGATCACACAATCACCGGCAGACACTATTGTAGCCGTTATAGGCGTGGGCTCAGGAGTCGGGGTCGGTTCGGGAGTAGGAACCGGTGTCGGCGTGGGAGTAGGAGTCGTGGTCAAATCAGGTGTCGGTTCCACACTTTTGGTTGGCACAGGGTCATTTTTGCCCTGAACTGAACACCCGTTTATAAGAATAATTACCGACAGCATCGATGCAATCACATTTAAGATCAAGTTGCGCTTACTAATCATCGTTTTCAAGCTAACACCTCGTAAATCAGCATTGAGACTATTTTATCATTATGATCTTTTACGTACAAGGCATGACTGCCAGTATTGGCATCTTCAGCGCGTAACCCGTGTCATCCTGAGCAGAATTTCACTTTCATGATGACATGCAGGAGTAAAATCCACGGCTATCTTTACGTATTAAAAAATGCCTGATAACATTATAATAAAATCAAAAATTCTTATACTTGAGGGAAAAAATGAACAATAAATACATCAATGTCATAGGTGCCGGACTTGCCGGTTGTGAAGCAGCCTGGCAGGTTGCAAGACAGGGCATAAGGGTACGACTGTTTGAAATGAAACCAAATAAAAAAACACCCGCGCACCACAGCGATACTTTCGCGGAGCTGGTCTGCAGCAATTCACTGAAATCTGATGCGCTGGACAATGCTGCAGGACTTCTGAAACATGAGCTTCGTGCTTTAGGTTCCTTAATTATGGCCTGCGCAGATGAAACAAAGGTGCCTGCAGGAGCTGCCCTGGCCGTTGACAGGCAGGGATTTTCAAATGCCGTAACCGAAAGGATAAAAAACAATCCGTTGATCGAAATAATCAATGATGAAGTGACATCATTAAGTAAAGACGATATTACTATTGTCGCTACCGGCCCGCTCACATCAGATAAGCTGGCTGGTGAGATATCCGGAGTCATCGGCGATGAAAGCCTTTATTTTTTCGATGCCGCAGCACCAATTATACGCAGTGAGAGCATAGACATGAGCATTGCTTTCAAAGCATCAAGATATAACAAGGGTGATGCTGATTATATCAATTGCCCTATGAACAGGGAAGAATATGAAGCGTTTTACGAAGCCCTTATCAATGCTGAAACAGTGCAGCTTAAGGATTTCGAGGACAACAAGGTTTTTGAAGGCTGTATGCCAATAGAGACAATGGCAAAACGGGGAAAGGACACTCTGCGCTTCGGACCTCTTAAACCCGTAGGTCTTCCGGATCCCAGAACCGGAAAAGAATATTATGCTGTAGTTCAATTGAGACAGGATGACAAAGCAGCATCGTTATTCAATATGGTAGGCTTTCAGACTCATCTGAAGTGGGGGGAGCAAAAACGGGTTTTCACTATGATCCCGGGCTTGCAAAATGCAGAGTTTGAACGTTATGGAGTGATGCACCGCAATACCTTCTTAAACTCGCCTGTTTTGCTTGACTCGGTTTACAGGCTGAAAAAGCAGCCCAATCTTTTTTTTGCGGGACAGATGACAGGAGTTGAAGGGTATATCGAATCTGCTTCGTCAGGTTTTGTCGCAGGAGTGAATGCTGCAAGGCAGTTTCAGGGATTGTCCGATATCATTTTCCCGGGGAATACGGCAATAGGAGCATTGGCCCGCTATATTTCATCACCCGGAACGACAAGGTTCCAGCCTATGAATGCTAACTTCGGGATCATAGATCCACTCACTGAAAGGATCAGAAACAAAAAGGAACGTTATCTTTCCATCGCTGAGAGAGCTCTAAAAACGATAGAGAATATTAAAAATACTCTTGATATATGATTGGTTCGATTCCTGACAACCTGAGCGGAGCGAAGGATCTGGCGCTGCGCTCCTTCATAATGACTCGGAAAAAAGCATCATACAGGATCCTTCATGCGAAATGCCGAAAAACATATTTCACATGAAGGATTTTTTTCTTAAAACAATCCAGAAAATAAGACTAAACAAGCCCCAAAAAATCAATACTTAATATATGCTCCAATTTCATTTTGGTTGAGAGGACAGATATAATGCCTTACAAAAGAAGCTCCCGGCAGAGATCCTTCTCATGCCTGTTATTGATAGTGTTGTTTTTTACCTTTTTTTCAGCTTGTTCAGGTTCAAATCAGACAGATGATTCCTCCTCAGCGCCGACACCGGTCAGAGTCATTCCTGTCACAAGAGGTGACATAGACAATTACACCCTTTATACAGGCATCGTTAAGCCTGAAAAACAGGTTCCTGTCGTTTCTGCGATTTCCGGGTTGGTCTCGGCTTCATATTTTGAGGTCGGTGACAGGGTCAAAAAAGGAGATTTGCTGTTTACTGTAAAAAGCGATGAAATCGAGGACAGCATCAGAATTCTTGAGGAACAGCTGAAGGCGGCCGAAGCAAACATAGCTTTGGCTGAGACAGGTGTCGAAGCTGCAATGGGAAGCGGATTTGAAGCCCAGAAGCTTCAGTATGAGTCTGCGCTCAAAAGTGCCGAATATAATTATGTTTTCGCCAAAAAGCTGCTTGACAGTTCAACTTTGCTTTATGAAGCAAAAAAAATAAGCGTTTTCGAATACGACAAAATCAAAAATCAGTTCGAACAGGCTCAAAATGCTCTTGAAACAGCCAGAAATTCCTATGAGCTCTATATCGACAGTGTTTCAAAGGATACGGCAAAATCAGCCAGCGATCAGCTTAATCAGGCCAGAGCAGCATATGACGCTTTGAAGATGCAATTGGATAGTGCAAAGAAAAAGCTTGATTATACAAAAGTTACTTCACCGATCGACGGGATAATAGCCGGCAAGGAGATAATCACCGGCTCGCTGATTTCCAATACGATGGTCCCATATGTAATCATCGATATGGATACTGTTCAAATAGCCATTTCAGTTACCGAACAGGTTATAAACAAAATAAAAAAAGGAGATATGCTTGAGATCTCAATACCTGCCGCAGGCCATCAACCCTTCCGGGGGGAAGTCAGGACAGTCAGTCCTGCGCCTGACGGTAAAACATTGACCTATAACGTCCTTATCGATGTCCCAAATGAAGAGAATACAATAAAACCCGGAATGACTGCAAAAGTCCGAATACTTACCGAACAGCGAAAAAATACCATACTTGTGCCTCTTAACTCTGTTCTTTCAGACAACTATGGCAAATTCGTGTTCATCATAAAAAACGATATCGCAGAAAAAAGGGCTGTCGATACAGGCATCATAAAGGATGACATGGTGGAGATACTTGGCGGCATCGAAACAGGAGAATTGCTGGTGATAAAAGGGCAACAGTTTCTGAAACATAACAGTGCAGTTACGATCGCAGGGGAGGGTTTGGAATGAATCTTCCCGGCTTGTCAATTCGCCGGCCTACAGCCGTTATAATGATAATATTGTCCATTGCGCTAATAGGTTCGGTTTCTTTTTCAAAGCTGAGGCTTGACCTGCTTCCGGAACTGAATATGCCCATAGCTGTCGTTACGGCAAAATATGAAGGAGCAGGACCCAAAGAAATAGAAAGGCTCATAACGATACCCTTTGAGGAAGTACTTACGACAATTACAGATTTGAAATCCATCGAGACCATCTCAGCAAGCGAATATTGTCTTTGCATCCTATATTTCAACGACAATACCGATATGAACTTCGTGACACTTGAAATGCGCGAAAAAATAGATCTGGCAAAAACATATCTGCCTCAGGGCGTTACCGACATCATGGTCATGCGTATCGATCCCAACAACCTGCAATCCACCTTTGAGCTGGGTATAAGTTCCGATATGAATCTTGAAGATCTGACCAGACTGGTCGAGGAGCAGATTGTAAACAAAATGGAAAGGATCAGTGGAGTTGCCCAGGCGAAGGTTTCAGGGGGCATTATCCAGGAAGTCCGCATAGAGCTTGTCAAGGAAAGGCTTTCAATGTACGGTCTCAATGAAAGCATAATAGCCCAGTATCTAATGACCGAAAACCTGAACATACCTGCAGGAAGTATCGAAACGGCCGGAATGTCAATATATCTGAGGACCATAGGAGAATTCCGGTCGGTAGAAGAAATCAGAAACCTTATAATCCCTACTGTCACCGGATCCACAGTATTTCTTAAGGATATAGCGGATATCGATCTGGTTGAAGCCGAAAGAACAAGCGAAAGCTATATTAATGGGAAAATGGCATTGAACCTTTCGATACAGAAGCAAAGCAATGCAAACACCATACAGGTCTGCAGGGCGGTAAAAAATGAGCTTGCCAGACTTGAAAAAACCTATCCCGATCTGGAATTCGACATAATTTATGACAGCTCGAACTATATCAACATGGCTCTTGATACTGTGGCCGAATCGGCCGTTCAGGGCGGGATACTTGCAATAATAATCCTGTATCTTTTTCTCAGAAATTTCCGGGCTACTCTGGTCATAGCCGTATCGATGCCTGTTTCGATCGTCACTTCCTTTGTTCTGATGTACTTTTCGGGGATCAGCCTGAATCTCATATCCCTTGCAGGCTTTGCTCTTGGCATAGGTATGCTGGTAGACAACTCAATAGTTGTACTTGAAAACATATACCGTTACAGGGATGAAGGCTGGGAACTCAATAAAGCGGCTGAATACGGAACAAGGGAAGTCATGCTTTCCATAACGGCATCAACATTCACAACAATCGTTGTTTTCATACCCATCATATATGTGGAAGGGATGACGGGCAAGATCTTCAAGGAAATGGGGCTTATAATCACCTTTTCATTAATGGCCTCACTTGTCGTGGCGATAACTTTCCTTCCCATGATGGCTTCTAAACTGCTTGAGAGAAGCGATACCAAAATGAAAAATAAAGATCTGTGGGCAAAGCTGTTTGATGGATGGGATTCTTTTTATCAAGTCGTCTGCATTCAATATAAAAAGCTGCTGGAGTTTTCACTGAAAAAACGAGGGATCGTTATCCTGGCAGCGGTCATTCTGTTTGCTTTTTCGCTTGTTTCACTTCCTGCAATAGGATTCGAATACTTCCCTGCCATGGATGAAGGCCTTATAAGAGTTGAGATAAGTCTTCCAAAAGGAAGTTCCTTGAGCAATACCCATGATATGGCCTTTGAAGTCCAGGAAAAGATCGGGGACATTCCTGAGATCAAAGGGATAAATATGACCATCGGAAACGGTGGATTCGTCCTTGACAGGCTTGGCACCGAAAAGGCCGTTATAAATGTCGACATAGGAAGCATAGAACAAAGGACCCGATCGATAAAAGAAATAGCTGATGATATAAGGAAAAGGGTCGCTGGTATTGCAGGCGCTCAGATCAAAGTGATCGATGACAGCAAAGTCATGGGTTTTACCATAGGTTACAACGAGGTCGACATCAGAATTACAGGTGAGGATACCGAAACACTTGCTAAGATTTCGGAAGATCTGACCGAGCTTCTGAGCGGCATCAAAGGGATACGTGATCTTACCAGTTCAATCGACCAGGAAATAGAGGAGGCCTCCATATTGATCGACAGAAGCAAAGCCCTTCTCTACGGATTGACTCCTGCCCAGATAGGCCAGTCCATTCAGGCCGGTGTGAATGGTACCATCGCAACGCGCTTTGAATACAGGGGATCTCATATAAATGTTGTGGTCAGCTCTACCGACCGGAATATAAAAAGCCTTCAGGATATAAACAATATAACCATACAAGGTCCGCAGGGAGCAAGCGTGCCATTGTCTGAAATCGCAGAGATACGCTTTGAGAAATCTCTTCATAATATCGTAAGAAACGATCAGAAGAAAACAGTTGCCCTTACTGCCGATCTGAAAGACCGCGCGCTTAACAAGGTCACTGCCGATATCGAAAATGCGCTTTCAGAATATGAGTTCCCCTCGGGATACAGCTACACCTTCGGAGGACAGCAAAAGGATTTTATAGATTCCTTCGATGCGCTGTTCGACGCCCTGATCCTTTCTGTCGTTATCGTGTACATGCTTCTGGCCGCCCAGTTCGAATCTTTGCTGCATCCCTTCACAATACTGCTGACCATCCCTTTGGCACTTACAGGAGCGCTGATCGCGCTTCTGATAACCGGAAATCCGTTAAATATTCCTGCGTTTATAGGTATGATAATCCTGGTGGGGATAGTAGTAGATAATGCCATCGTACTGATTGACAGCGTCAACCGTTTCAGGGAAGAAGGCCTTGGCATAACCGAAGCCCTGGTAAAGGCAGGACCATTAAGACTGCGGCCTATCCTCATGACTACTCTGACTACCATCCTTGGCATGCTTCCAATGGCTATCACAAGAAAAGAAGGTTATGAGATCCAGATAACTCTTGCCATAGTCGTGATCGGAGGTCTTGCTGTCTCTACACTTATTACACTGATAGTCATACCATCCTTTTATCTTACCTTTGAAAAAGCGCTGGAAAAGATAAAAGGAAAAGCAGGGACCCAAACATCTATTTGACACGCCGGGAAAGAACAAGTAGAATTATTCAGTAAATTTTAAAGCATTAAAACGTCGCATCAGAAACAGCAGGTGATTTTGTGAAGACTAAAAGGAACGAAATAAGAAATATAGCTATAATCGCACATGTCGATCATGGAAAGACTACACTCGTGGATGCAATGCTTCGTCAGAGCGGTATATTCAGAAGCAATGAAAGAATCGTTGAAAGGGTCATGGACTCAAATGATCTGGAACGCGAAAAAGGCATAACCATCATGTCCAAAAACACGGCCATTTTTTATGGCCACACCAGAATAAACATAGTCGATACTCCGGGACACGCCGATTTCGGCGGGGAGGTGGAACGGATACTAAAAATGGTGGACGGTGTTCTTCTTTTGGTCGATGCCTTCGAAGGAGCGATGCCTCAAACCCGTTTCGTGCTGAGAAAAGCTCTTGGCCTGCATCTCAAACCAATAGTAGTCATAAACAAAATTGACAGGAAGGATGCCAGACCTTCAGAGGTAATAGACGAGATACTGGATTTGTTCATCGAGCTAGGGGCAGACGATGATCTGCTTGATTTTCCTGTTGTTTACGCTTCGGCACGTGATGGATTTGCAAAACTTGATCTGAATGATGAGTCCGATGATCTTGCTCCGCTTTTTGAAACCATCCTTGAGCATATACCTGCTCCTGAAGGAGATATGGAAGCACCTTTGCAGTTTTTGGTATCCAGCATCGATTATGACGAATATATCGGCAGAATAGCCATAGGAAGGGTTGAAAGAGGAACCATCAGGAGAGACCAGCAAGCTGTTTTGTGCAAGAAGGATGGCAGAGTATTGCCCATAAAGATTTCATCATTGCAGGATTTCAAAGGTTTGAAAAGATCCGATATAAGAAGCGCGTCGGTCGGAGAGATAATCGCCGTGTCGGGCATACCGGATATTACCATAGGTGAAACTGTATGCGATAAGGATCATCCGGAACCGATCCCGTTCGTGGATATCGATGAACCTACCATCTCGATGTACTTTCTTGTAAACAACAGTCCTTTTGCCGGCAAGGAAGGTACATATGTGACCTCACGCCATTTAAGGAACAGATTGTTCAAAGAAGTGGAAACCAATGTAAGCATGAGGGTCGAAGAGACCGATTCTCCCGATGTCTTTAAGGTCTCAGGCCGTGGTGAGCTTCATCTTTCCATACTCATCGAAACTATGAGAAGAGAGGGCTATGAATTTCAGGTATCAAAGCCTGAAGTCATAACAGTCGAGCAAAACGGGCAGATTTACGAGCCCATTGAGTATCTGGTCATCGATGTCCCCGAGGAATATCTGGGCAGCGTCATGGAAAAACTGGGAATACGAAAAGCCGAGATGGTAAACATGCATAACCCTTCTTCAGGATATGTCCGCCTTGAGTACAAGATCCCGGCGAGAGGCCTGATCGGGTATCGGTCGGAGTTTTTGACTGATACGAGGGGAAATGGTATAATGAATCATGTTTTCCATGGTTATGAACCTTATAAGGGGGAAATAAAAGGCCGTATGCGCGGTGTTCTGGTAGCATGGGAAACTGGGGAATCGGTTACCTACGGATTATATAACGCTCAGGAACGAGGAAGCCTTTTCATTGGCCCCGGTGTTCCTGTTTATGAGGGTATGATAGTAGGTGAGTGCTCTCGAAATGAAGACATTGTCATAAATGTCTGCAAAAAGAAGCACGTTACGAATATGCGCGCTGCGGGGTCCGACGATGCACTGAGACTGGTTCCGCCAATAAATATGAGCTTGGAACAGAGTCTTGAGTTTATTGAGGATGATGAGCTCGTTGAGATCACGCCAACCTCGATAAGACTCAGAAAGAAGATTCTGAATACTGAACAGAGAGCCAAGGTGAGAAATAGTGCAAAAAAGTGACACCTTAAAAAAATCCGTTGACAAAGACGGGTTGAAAGCGGTCAAACCAAAGAAGAGGAAGAGGGTTAAAAAGAAGCGCTATTTATTTCTGAAGTTTCTTATCCTTGTTTTGATATGCGTCGTAGTCTTTATGACCTGCGCTCTTTATGGTTATCGCTTTATTATGGAGGGTACAGCCCAGGCTGATGTTTACCTGACCGAAGAAACAGGTATCGTATTTAAAGTGCCATATGGCTCAAGGACCATCAATATAGCAGAAGAACTTAAAGAACAGGGATTTATAAAGGATACGCGTATCTACCGCATCCTTTCAAAGATCCTCGGCTTTGACAATGCCTACAAGGCAGGAAGATTCCTTATCACCAAGGATATGAATTATTATGCCCTGATGGTCAGGCTTACCGGGGAGCCTTTGAGGAATCCTACCCAGGATATCCGGATCCCGGAAGGCAAAACATTGCTTGAAACTGCAAAAATATTGGCCGATCAGGGATATATCGACGAGACCAAGTTCCTCAAGCTATGCGAAAAAACGTACAGTGCCTATCCGTTCCTGAAGGATGTGCAGAAAACCGATGCAAGGAAGTATCCTCTTGAAGGATATCTGTATCCCGACACCTACAAGATGGATGAAGGCTGGACTGAGGAAGATCTTATCGAAAGGCTTCTCAATGAATTCAACAGAGTGTTTACCAAGGAATATTACGACAGGGCCGAGGAACTGGGTATGACGGTTGATGAAGTTATAACATTGGCTTCGCTGATCGAGATGGAAGCAAAGTATCCGACTGACTTTAAAAAGATATCAAGTGTCTTCCACAACCGTCTGAACAGCACTGATCTGCCCAAGCTTCAGTCGGACGCAACTATACAGTATGCAAGGGTTTATGAAGGGCTTGGCAGGATCAGCTCGGTATTGAACAAGGATCTGGAGATCGATCATCCGTACAACACTTATAAGATCGAAGGACTACCTCCCGGACCCATATGTTCGCCGAGGAAGGAATCGATAGAAGCTGCGCTTTACCCTGAAAAAACAAACTATTATTATTTCTTCGCAACAACGGATGGAACAAATATATATAACGAGACACTGGAAGGCCATATCAGAGATCAGCAGAAATATGGCGTCAGCGGACAGGATTAAGGATTATGAAGGGCGACCAATGGTCGCCCGTTAAATCGTTAAACAGGATCGTAACTATGGAAGAAAGAATAACCTACCCTGAAATCGATTTATTCCTGCGTTCCACCATAAAAAGGGAAGAAGGTTTCCTGAAGGAACTTGAAAAATACGCGGAGGAAAATCACATTCCGATAGTTCAGCCCGAAACCGCCGCCCTGTTAAAAGTGCTCACAGGCATACATAAACCTGAAAGGGTCCTGGAGGCGGGAACAGCTGTCGGATATTCGGCAATTATAATTGCTCAGGCAATGGGTGATACGGGAACTGTTGATACTATTGAAATAGACGAGGACATGGCAGAGGCTGCACGCAGGAACATAGAAAAGATGGGATTGGGCAGCCGTATACGTTTGCTTCAGGGTGATGCCCTTGAAGTAATGGAATGTCTGAGCACAGCTTATGACTTTATTTTTTTGGATGCGGCAAAAGGCAGCTATATAGAGTATTTCGAGCAAGCAATGAGACTGTTGAAGCCTGGAGGACTTCTGGTTTCGGATAATGTTCTGTATAAAGGCCTTGTAGCCCAGGAACAGGTGATGCATAAGCATCGTACCATAGCGGTCAGACTAAAGGAATATCTGAGACTTATATGCCATGATGAAAGGCTTAGGACATCGATCATACCAATAGGCGATGGCCTTGCCGTAAGCCTGAAATTATAGCTGCCATACCATCCTTCGAGTAATGGAGACATTCCGCGGTGCAGGGGACGGCGTCCCCTACGTCCCGCTGAAAAATAAATACCTTTATGTCATCCAGAGGAAGGAAACGACCGAAGGATCTAAAAACTTACGGAGGTTTGAATGAACAAAGCAGAACTTCTGGCTCCTGCCGGAAACCTGGAAAAACTTCAGATGGCAATACTTTTCGGCGCCGATGCCGTTTATCTTGCAGGTAAGGAATTCGGCCTGCGCACCGCTTCTGACAATTTTACATTTGATGAAATGAAGACAGGGGTTTCATTCGCTCACGAAAGAGGCAGGAAAGTTTATCTTACCATGAACATCATCCCTCATAACGATGATATGAAGGATGCTGCCTCTTTTTTGGAAAAAGCCGTCGAAACAGGTATCGACGCTGTAATAGTATCAGATCCGGGCATGTTTACACTCGTGAGAAAAACATCTCCAGACATAAGCATACATATAAGCACCCAGGCTAATATCACAAATACCGAAACAGTCAGGTTCTGGCATTCTTTAGGGGCTTCCAGGGTCGTGTTGGCCAGAGAATTGTCACTTGAGGAAATAAAACAAATACGAAGCGGAGTCCCCGATGAGATGGAACTGGAAGCTTTCATCCACGGAGCAATGTGCATCTCTTATTCCGGAAGATGCATGTTAAGCAATTATCTGGCCGGAAGAGATGCGAACAAAGGTGACTGCGCCCATCCCTGCAGATGGAAGTATTATCTGACTGAAGAGAAGCGTCCGGGTGAATATTTCCCGATAGTTGAAAATGAACGTGGAACTTTCATATTCAATTCCAAGGATCTTTGCATGATACGGCATATACCTGAACTGATCGAAAGCGGTGTATCGAGCCTGAAGATCGAAGGCCGCGTAAAAAGTGCTTTCTATGTCGCGACTGTCGTTAAGGCATATCGTGAGGCAATCGATGCATATTATAATGAAAAGCCCTATGTCTATAAGGAAGAATGGTTCAAAGAGATAGCAACAGTGAGCAATCGCGACTTTACAACAGGATTCTTCTTTAAGAAACCCGGTCCTGACGACCACAACTATTCGACCAGCTCATATATCCGGAATTATGATTTTGTCGGAGTTGTCAGGGGTTATGACCACAAGAACGGCTTAGTGCTGGTTGAGCAGCGCAACAGGTTCAAAGCAGGGGATACTCTGGAGGTCCTGCCCCCTGAAGGTCCTGTTACAACATTTACGGTCGATAAGATGTATGATGCAGAAGGCAACAGCATCAGCATTGCTCCTCATCCCCAGATGGAAATTAAATTACCCATGCCGCCGCTGCCTGAGAACTCTATTCTTCGTGTAAACAAGCAACATTAGAAATTTTTAATGTTACGGGCTGGTAACCTGTGGTATTATAGTATTATGAAAAAAGCTGGCTGTATTTATAGCGTACAGAGCTAAGCAAATATAATATATCCATAAGGAGGTCTTAGTCCATGGCATTTTTGGATGATTTGAAAAAGTTCGGAAAGAATATTACCGACAAAGGCAAAGACGTGATCGAGATTACAAAACTCAACTCCCAGATCAATGCAGAGAAGGATAAGATTAAGGAAACCTATTCAAAAATAGGTGAAGAAGTCTACAAAGCCTATAAAGAAGGCCAAAGCTCAGCTTATGACGAATTATGTGCACAGATAAAGGAAATGGAAGACAAGATCAACGAGCTTCAGGCAAAGGTTCTTGAGCTCAAGAATGCGGCTAAATGTCCGAACTGCGGTGCAGAAGTGGCTAAGGACACAGCTTTCTGCTCAAAATGCGGAGCCAAGCTCAACTGATACTCTAAAAAAACCGGCCTTTAAAAAAAGGCCGTTTTTTTATATAACAGGACAATTTGGCAAAAGAACCCGTCAGAAACCACTGAAAAAGTCACACTTTTAATGTCACTCAGGAGCAAGTATGGAAAAGAACCCATTGCGAAAGACAATCCTTAATAAAAGAAAATCACTGACACCTGATGAAGTGAAAAATGCCTCCGAAGCCATCGTGTCAAAACTGAAGCAGTTGCCGGTCATTAAGGAAAGCGCTGTGATCATGTCCTATATGCCATACGGAAATGAAGCAGACATTAAAGCGTTCAATCAATGGATACTGGACAGCGGAAAGGTTTTACTGCTTCCAAGAGTTTTGGATGACACGAATATCGATGCTGTTAAGATAAACGATATTGAAAGCGGGCTCATGAAAGGCAGCTTTGGCATACTGGAGCCAGCGGCTGAAAACGAATCTTTCCCCATTGAGCTTATCGATGTGATTCTGGTTCCCGGTGTTGCTTTTGACAGGCAAGGGAACAGAATGGGTCACGGAAAAGGCTATTATGACAGATTTCTGTCACGCTGCAAAGGCAGTACTGTTTTTCTGGGAATAGCCTATTCATTTCAGGTTTATGAATCCATTCCTTTTGATGAACATGATATCAGGGTTCATGGAGTTATTACAGAAAAATAGACACTGGGTTGGTTCTGCGTCTGGCTGTTCAGACAAATCTGAAACAGACAGAAAAACCGTCGCTGTGTCCAATAATTGATTCTGAGCGCGGTGAAGAATCTTATCAGAAAACCCGTTCTTTATTATAATCTTTTGGTATGTTAGAATAAAAGAAAAAATGTTCTTTTATGAGGTATACCCTTGAAGGATTTTGTACATCTGCATCTTCATACAGAATATAGTCTGTTGGATGGCGCCTGTCGCATAGGTCCCCTTGTCAAAAAGGCGAAGGAACTGAATATGCATAGCCTTGCCATAACCGATCATGGCTCCATGTTCGGTGTCATCGATTTCTACAAGGCATGCAAAAAGGAAGGGATCAAGCCGATTTTAGGGTGCGAAGTCTATACGGCTGTCAGGTCTTACAAAGACAAGGACCCTCGTTATGATGCTGACCAGGGGCATCTTATCCTGCTCGCCAAAAACAATACGGGTTATAAAAATCTTATGAGGCTTGTTTCCATAGGCTTTACCGAAGGGTTTTACTATAAGCCGAGAATCGATTATAAGCTTCTTGAAGAATATCATGAAGGTCTCATATGCTTAAGCGCCTGTATCGGCGGAGATATACCCCAAAAGCTTTTGAACGGCGATTATGAAGGCGCGAAAGCGCTGGCTCTGAAACTAAGCAGGATCATGGGGCCGGATAATTTCTATCTGGAACTCCAGTACAACAATATCGCAGAACAGAAAGAAGTTAACTCCCAGCTTGTAAAGCTTTCGGAAGAAACCGGAATACCTCTTATTGCGACCAACGATATCCATTATATAAACAGGGATGATGCCAAAGCCCAGGAAATATTGATCTGTATCCAGACAGGAAAAACCATAGAAGATCCAGACAGATTGAAGTTCGAAACCGATGAATTCTACCTGAAGAGCATCGATGAGATGTGGGAGCATTTCAAAGCCTTTCCTGAAGCGCTTCGTAACACCGTTCGCGTTGCCGAAGCGTGTAATGTGGAAATCGAGTTCGGGCATCTGCACCTTCCGAGATATGAAGTCCCAGAAGGTATAACGGCTTTTGATTATCTGCGAGCCCAATGCATCAAAGGCTTCCATCAGCGTTATAAATCAAATCCGGCTTTGCTTGAAAGAGTAGAATATGAGCTTTCTGTCATCGAACAGATGGGCTACGTTGATTATTTCCTCATAGTTTGGGATTTTATTAAGTTCTCGCGGGACAACGGGATCATGGTCGGACCAGGCAGGGGCTCGGCAGCCGGAAGTATCGTGGCTTACTGCCTTGGGATAACCAATGTGGACCCCATAAAATACAATCTGATTTTTGAAAGGTTTTTGAATCCTGAACGCATTTCAATGCCTGATATCGATATCGATTTCTGCTACGAGAGAAGGCAGGAAGTGATCGACTATGTGGTGCGCAAATACGGTGAGGACCGGGTCGCGCAGATAATCACATTCGGGACCATGGCAGCAAGAGGCGCTGTCAGAGATGTGGGCCGCGCACTCGGAATTCCTTACAATGAAGTCGACAGAGTAGCAAAGTTGATCCCCATGATGCCCACAAAGCATATATCAATAGAAGACGCCATCAACATGATCCCTGATCTGAAAACACTGTACAACTCTGAGCCCAGGATCCGGGAACTGCTTGATACGGCCAGGATCCTTGAAGGAATGCCGCGCCATGCTTCTACTCATGCTGCCGGAGTGGTCATTTCCAGCGAGCCTCTTACAGAGTTTGTACCTTTGTACTGTAATGAAGGACTTATATCGACACAGTTCCCCATGACTACTCTTGAAGAACTGGGCCTTCTCAAGATGGACTTTCTGGCTCTCCGTACCATTACGGTTATCCGTGATACCCTTGATCTCATCAAAAAAGATAAAAATATTGAGATTGATATCGATAATATAGATTATGAAGACAAAAACGTCTATGAGATGCTGGGCAGGGGAGATACCGCGGGAGTGTTCCAGCTTGAAAGCCAGGGCATGACCAACTTTTTCAAAGAGCTTTTGCCCAGTTGTCTTGAAGATATTATAGCAGGTATCGCACTCTACCGTCCCGGCCCCATGGACCAGATACCAAGATATCTGAAAAATAAAAACAACCCTGAAAGTATAACTTATGTGACTCCGCTCCTTGAGCCCATCTTAAATGTCACTTACGGCTGCATGATATATCAGGAGCAGGTCATGCAGATTTGCCGCGAGCTTGCAGGATATTCGCTTGGACAGAGCGATCTTGTACGCCGTGCCATGTCGAAAAAGAAAAAAGAAGTAATGGATGCAGAACGCCAGAACTTCATCTACGGAAAGCTTGATGAAAACGGAAATATTCTGATTCCAGGAGCTATCAGGAACGGAGTGTCCGAGCAGGCGGCAAACAGGATCTTCGATGAAATGATGGATTTTGCAAGCTATGCCTTCAATAAATCTCATGCTGCCGCATATGCCTATGTGGGCTATCAGACCGCCTGGCTCAAATATTATTATCCGGTCGAGTTTATGGCTGCGCTTCTCAACAGCTTTATGGGAAGTCTGGGAAAGGTGAGCCAGTATGTAATGGAATGCCGCAGGATGGGGATAAAGGTGCTTCCTCCTGATATAAACGAGAGCGAGAGTTCATTCTCTGTCAAAAACGGCAGTATCCGCTTCGGGCTGTTAGCCGTCAAAAACGTGGGTGCGAACGTTGTCAAAAATCTGATCGAAGAACGCAATAAAAACGGCCTGTTCAAAAACTTCATCGATTTCTGCGAACGGATGGAAGGAAAAGAGCTGAATAAAAGAACTGTTGAAAGTCTCATCAAATGCGGAGCGTTCGATTGCTTCGGGATATTCAGGTCAAGGTTGATGGCAAATTACGAAACCATACTTGACAGGGCAGCCCAGAAGAGAAAGTCTCTTATTTCAGGCCAAATGTCATTATTCGACGCCATGCCCGGCCAGGATGACACCGCCGAGATCCAATGGCCGCAAATGGCCGAATATGATCCTAGATTACTTCTGGCGATGGAGAAGGATATGCTTGGCCTTTATATATCAGGCCATCCTCTCGATGAGTTTGCTGATGTGATCAAATCCGTTGTTACCGTATACTCGTATGATTTCGAACTGAATGAGCATGGCACAAATGAAAGTCGTCTTGCCGATGAGCAATTCGTGAGGATCGCCGGGATCGTGACAGATATCAAGACCATCAGTACAAAGAACAACAGGATGATGGCTTTTGTAACTGTTGAGGATCTGTACGGCCAGATGGAGGTTATAGTTTTCCCGAACATATACGATGAATACGCAAGCTTGCTTGCAGGCGACAGCCAGATCATCGTTGAAGGCCGCATTTCACTTAAGGAAGAAGAACAGCCAAAAATTCTCGCTGACAGGATATGGCCTCTGGAATCCGGAAATAAAGCCGATTATTCGGATCTCTATAAGCCGGCCGGAATTAAAATCTCCGTATCAAACGGGAATTCGGGAAATAATATGATTTATGAAGAGAACAGGTATTATGTCACAAATGATGCAGCACCACCGGTTTCAGTGCCAAAAAACAACCAGAGTCGTGTTTTGAAGGTTCTTTTGGACAATAATATTGATGATGCCGGCAGAAAGGCTGCTTTGGCTCTTCTCAGGTACTTTGAAGGACAGGACAGGGCTTATGTTTATATTGACGATACCACGAAACCTAAACTTAAGCTGAATGTTCATATATGCGACCTGTTGATCGGCGAACTTGAGGAACTTATTGGAGCCGGACGGATAAAACTGTAGTATAACTATTACCCGTGGCGTGATGCTTGAACTCTGCGCCTGATACTTACACTTGCACTTTGAATAAAAATAATATAATATGTTTTTGGGGTGATACATTGGAAAGAAATGATACCGATAAGTCTTACGCGGACTATATAGTAGTTCAGGCAGAGGAGAACGGTGTTAATGTCATTGGTCTTACTCGCGGAAAAGACACCCGGCTGCACCATACTGAGATTCTTGACAAAGGCGAATTATTAATAGCCCAGTTTACCGAACAGACATCAGCAATCAAAGTCAGAGGAAAATGCAAGGTTTATTGCAGGCACGGAGTGATCGAATCCGGGAGCAGACAAGGAGGGCATTTATAATATGTGGACTGTTGTTTACATGGCACAAAATAAGGATATAGCTGAAAAACTCAAGTCTGTGCTCGAAGAAGGGGGAATTCTCGTAAGGATCAACCCCGTCAGTCGAAAAGAAAAGTCAGACGATTATTTTGAAGTTTCAGTACCGGAGGCCGAGGTGGAAGAAGCACACGGCATAATCATTGAAAAAGGATTCTAGCTCATACCCGTGTTCCACACGGGTCTTTTATAAATGTCTTAGTTAAATTCGGGAGGATACAAATGAATTCTGTTAAAACAGTAGCGGTTCTTACAAGCGGAGGAGATGCTCCAGGCATGAATGCGGCTGTCAGAGCCGTTGTAAGAACAGGTATATATAACGGGCTTAAAGTACTTGGAATAAAGAAAGGTTACGAAGGTCTTTTACGTGGCGACATTGAAGAAATGACCCTGCGATCTGTAGGCGATATAATCCAGAAAGGTGGTACTATCCTTCAGACAGCCCGCTCGAAAGAGTTTACCACAAAAGCAGGTCTTGAAAAAGCAATGTCAATGGCAAAAATCTTTGATATAGATGCCCTCGTAGTAATAGGCGGGGATGGCTCATATCGCGGAGCGAGAGATTTAAGCGAGCTCGGTATGAATGTCATAGGGATCCCCGGCACTATCGACAACGATATTGCATGCACCGAATATACCATTGGCTATGATACTGCAATGAATACCGTTCTGGATGCAATAGATAAGATCAGGGACACATCATATTCCCATGAAAGATGCAGTGTTCTTGAAGTCATGGGCAGAAATGCCGGCTGGATAGCCGTAAACTGCGGTATAGCCGGCGGTGCCGAAGCCATAATCCTTCCTGAAAAGGAATTCGATATCGACAAGGATATCATCATTCCGATCGTTGAAGGACGCAACCGCGGCAAAAAGCACTATCTGGTCATCGTTGCCGAAGGAGTGGGCGGCGCTGTTGAAATCGCTAAATACATAGAAGAAAAAACTGAAATAACAACCAGAGCAACTATTCTTGGTTATATTCAAAGAGGAGGGTCACCTACCGTAACCGACAGAGTCATGGCAAGTCGTATGGGGGCGATGGCAATAAATCTGCTTCTCGAAGGGAAAAAGAACCGCATTATCGCAGTCAGGGACGGAAAACTGACCGATCTTGAAATCAATGAAGCCCTGAACATGGAAAAAACTATTGATGGTGACCTGATTGACTTAAGCAGGATCCTGGCGTTATGAGGTGGCTTGCCGATGATAATTGAAACGCGCTTTCCCGTAAGATATGCAGAAACCGATCAGATGGGCATCGTCCACCATTCTGTCTATCCGGTCTGGTTTGAATGCGGAAGGACCGATTTCATCAAATATTACGGGATCTCATATGATGAACTGGAAAGACTCGGGTTGATGCTTCCTTTGACATATTTGACCTGTAAATACTTTGCACCTGTCAGATACGGAGAAACTGTCCTCGTGAAAACATATCTTCAGAAGGCAACGAAAGCCAGATTAATAATTGGCTATAAAGTTTATGCCGGGGAAAGAAATGTGCTTTGCGCAGAGGGAACCACCGAACATGCATGGACCAGCACTGATTTAAAACCTGTTAATATAGCAAAATACAAGCCCGATATCTACCAGAAGCTTCTGCCTATGTACAATAATACGACAGGAGAGAATAGTGTTATATGAGTATTATTTTGAAGAATATCCCCAATATTCTGACATTGCTGAGGATTGCCTGTGTACCTGTGTTTATAATTTTAATGTTGAACAATAAGATATATCCGGCCATAGGGATATTCCTTCTGGCAGAGATCACCGATGTGCTTGATGGGATCATAGCAAGGCGTTTCAATCTTATAACTCCGTTCGGAAAGATTGCTGATCCAGTAGCAGATAAGCTTATGCAGCTTTCAGCTTTGTTTATATTTTCAATTAAGGATATGATTCCGAAAATCATTCCATGGCTTGTTTTCAGCAAGGAGCTGTTTCTCCTGTTGTCAGGCCTTTACCTGATGAAGAAGAAAATAGATATGTCCAGCAAATGGTTCGGCAAACTGACATCGGTCATTCTTTTCATCGCCATAATGATGGTGTTCCTTGGGATTCCAAGAAATATCACCGATCCGATATTCTGGCTATGTGTGGCAATGGCTCTCTTTGCCGCCATAATGTACATAAGGAATTATTTCAAGCAAATAAAGCCTGAAGCAAAAAATGCATGATCCATCAAAAAAAAGCGGGCGTTGGTTGCACCCGCTTTTTAATGACGAACCGATAAATCATTAATCACAGCAGCCGCCATCTCTACTCCAGAAAAGGCAGAGGAAAATAAGAATAAAGAACAATATCGTGCAATCGCAATCGTTACGCCCAAAATTCTTCATGAATGGCACCTCCTTCCGGAAAAATTGCGCTAATTAACTACTAATCGCAGCATTTGTTGTCATCACCACATCCGTCGCAGAAAAGGAGAAGGAACAGGATAATGAACATAAGGATCTCACAATTGCCGCCGAAAAATCTTCCTCTCAATCCGAACATATTAAAACCTCCCATGCCTTTTAAACTCAATATATACTATTCGAAAAGGAATAAATGGGTTACAATACAGGTTCTATCTTTTGCCAGTCCTGAATAGTATTAAGTAGTTGACAAGACTCGAATCGGAGGGACATTTGTGGAAGAGAACTATCGTGCCGGAATTTCCCCTGGATTTTTGAAAAACATATTAAAATCCGTTGTTGCAGCTCTCGCAGTAACGTTCATTATTTTGCTCATAGCAGCATTGTTGCTTTGCTTTACAGATTTTCCCGAGAAGTACACCATGCCTTCCGCAATTGCGGCAACGATCCTTGGCGTATTTGCGGGAAGTACGATGGCCGCCCGGAACAATCCGGACAACAGCCTTGCTTCAAGTCTTCTGACAGCTTTTATATACTCACTTATATCTTACATAATAGGCTCGATCCTTGAAGGCCGTGTATCCCTGACTTTGAATACAGCACTTTTCCTGGCCATTGCATTGATCACAGGAGCAATAGCAAATATCCTGGCCAAACGTACAAAAAGCTCCAAACCATACAATAAAACCCCTTCCGGCATTTTTGATAAATTTAATAAAGGCAGCTTCAACAAAGGATACCGGTTCAAGAGCGGAAAGCTGTGAGAAGTGAAATAAAATCGTAATTTTGCCTAAGTTTCATTGTATTGTTTTTATATTATCGGTATACTATAATAAAGATGGCAAGAGAACTCTCTGATCCCTTGTCATTTTTGTTTGTTTTTGCGGCAGGTTGCGACAAGTATAAGCTTGCAGGTATAAACGGAATGGATATATGATTCATATTTATATTGGTGACGGCAAAGGAAAAACTACAGCAGCTGTCGGACAGGCCATAAGGAACCTGGGCTCCGGCGGCAAAGTACTGTTCGCCCAGTTTCTTAAAAGCATGGAAACTGGTGAAGTGAATATCCTGAAAAGCCTGGATGATTTAATGCTTATAAGGCCTCATATGCGGCACAGGAAATTCATATGGCATATGAGCCGTACTGAGCTTGACGAAACAAAGACGGATATTCTGAAGGGCTTCAATGATATATGTGGGATCATAAATAAGGACGGTTTTTCTCTGGTCGTGCTGGATGAGGTCCTGGACATTATCTCATGCGGCTTTCTGGAAGAGCCGGTTTTGATTTCACTGCTTGAAAGCCGGCCTGAGACTGAGTTTGTTTTGACCGGTAGGGAAGCATCTGAAAAGCTCAGGTCCATGGCCGGGTATATCACGTTAATGAAAAAAGAGAAGCATCCTTTTGACCGGGGAATAAAGGCACGAAAAGGCATAGAATACTGAAAGAAAGGTAATGACAAAATGCAAAAGAGAAGGATAAACAAAAAGAGAATGATCACGGTATTGTCGCTGTTCAGCATGATCGTGTTATTGACAGCATATGCTTTGATCATGGCTTTCAACAGTGATAAAAATAAAACAGGACAAAACACTCCGAATACGACTCAGACACAGCAGCCCACTGAGACACCAACTCCTGCACCAACGGAAACACCTGAGGTGACACCTGGACCAGCTGGGACTGAAAATCCGGATAGCACGGGTACACCTGCAGATGATCCGGCAGAAACAGGCAAGCCTCAGGAGCTTATAATACGGACCGATTATGAGAACTTCCAGCCCAATGAAGCAGGCGATATACCTATAGTAATGTTCCATAACTTCATTGAGGCATACACAGAAAAGACAGAGAAGGAGTTCACCACGACCTTCGGTGAATTCGAGCAGCTGCTTGAAACATTGTACAACGAGGGCTACAGGCTTATAAGCATGCAGGATTTCATTGACTGCAATATATCTGTTCCCGCAGGATTCAGGCCCATGGTGTTCACGTTCGATGACGGTACGCCCGGACAGTTCAATCTTATTGAGGAAAACGGTGAGCTTAAGGTAAACCCGAAATCTGCAGCGGGAGTAATGATCGAGTTCAGCAAAAAACATCCTGATTTCGGGCTGAAGGGAATATTCTATGTAAACATGGACAAAGGCGATAAAACCTTCGAAGGTGCCGGAACCCTTGAGGAACGTTTTGAAATATTGCTCAGCTACGGGTTTGAACTTGGCAATCATACCTGGGGCCACGTTGATTACACAGAGGCTAAAAACAACTCAGCCGAAAGGATACAGGAAAGCCTTGGCAAGAACCAGGAAAAGCTCGAAGAGATCCTGCCTGGTTTCAGATTCTATTCTCTGGCATTGCCATTTGGAAGTCTGCCTGAAAACAAAAATCTCAGGCCATTATTGAAGGATGGCATATATAACGGCAAAGAGTATCACCATGAAACCATCATGGCTGTAGGAGCAGAGCCTTCGGTGCCATCTGTTTCGGTCAAGTATAACGGCAATTATGTCAGAAGGATAAGAGCGCAGGGAAGGGAGCCTGTTGCTTGCGACCTTACCTGGTGGCTTCCCAAAATGACTTCATCAAGGATGTTCATCAGCGACGGAGATCCTTACACAATAGTGGTACCAAAAACAAAAGAAGCTGATGTAAACACTGAAAAGCTTGGAAACAAATCACTGATTACATACTGATATTTATTGTTTCCCATGCTTTTTCAGGTCGTTTTCGAAAAAGCATGGGAAACATTGATTTGTGTTACGAAATGATGTAAAATAAACATAATGGTTTCCATATTATTTTTATTCAGCCAAAGAATATTCCCGATTTGGTAATTTGCTTGTTACCGGATTGAGGTTTTTTTCGTAGTTTAGGTTTTTTTATTTTGCAATATTTTATCAATTGGAGGGAGGAAGCAGACATGTCAGAAGCAAAGGATATTAATAAGACTGTAGATGATTCTGAAGTAAAAAGAAAGGCAGTTAAGTTAGTTGTCGCCCACCTTAAGAAAAAGGTAACCAGAGAATATATGGGTATTCAATATCTTATTGGCTGGCTGGAAGAAATGGACGAACTCCTCAATAAAGAAGAATTTGACATCAAAGAGTACTATGCAATGAGAAAACAGCTAAACAGTGTCATCGAGAGCACCCTGGACGAAGAGATGCGCAGTAAGATACGAAATTCCTGGCATAGCTTCGGAAAGGCATTGGAGAAAAAAGTGAAACCATACTAAGGAGCCTCGATGTTAAGAAATCGAGGCTTTATTAATGTGCATACAATGCAGCGGAAGCACAGCGTGCTTCGCTGATAAAAAAGCCGGGGAGTGCAGCGCACTCCCCTTCCGGAATAAAAAAAGAGGGGGGGAGCTTTGTTGCTCCCTTTTCATATACTAACTGATGGATTCCAAAAAGAGCTTTCCATTTTTGATTGAATCCCTGACACTGCCGGCAGATGGCCCTCCCGGTATATTCCGGTCATTTACACAGGTTTCCAGACTGATGGCATCATATACATCGTCGGTTATCTTGTCCGAGAAAATCTTCAATTCATCAAAAGACAGATCCTCAATGCCTTTGTCTTTCCTAAGGCAATATGCCACCATTTTTCCAACGATCTCATGACAATCCCTGAACGGTATACCCTTCTTCACAAGATAGTCTGCCATATCTGTGGCATTTGTAAAACCGCCTTTAGCCGAACTGTACATGATATCCTTTTTGATTTTCATGGTATCAAGCATTTTCGTGAAAATGGGCAGACACATTTTTACGGTGTCAACGGCATCGAAAATAGCTTCCTTGTCCTCCTGCATATCCTTGTTATAGGCAAGGGGAAGGCCCTTCATCACTGTGAGAAGAGCCATGAGGCTTCCGTATACACGACCGGTCTTTCCACGGACAAGTTCGGCAACATCAGGATTTTTTTTCTGGGGCATGATGGACGAACCGGTGCTGTAGGCATCGTCAAGCTCGATGAATGAAAACTCGCTTGTGCTCCACAGCACTATTTCCTCGCTGAAACGCGACAAATGCATCATTATTAAAGACAGGCACGATGCGAGCTCAATTACGAAATCCCGGTCACTTACTGCGTCGATGCTGTTTTCTGTTATACGGTCGAAGCCCAGCTCTCTTGCAACCATATATCTGTCTATAGGATATGTCGTACCGGCCAGGGCTCCCGAGCCCAGAGGCATCACATTCATTCTTCCGACACAGTCTTCAAGACGCTCCAGATCACGTCTGAACATCTGGAAATATGCCATCTGGTGGTGGGCAAGAGTTATTGGCTGAGCCCTCTGCAGGTGTGTATAGCCAGGCATTATCGTATCTGTATTTTCTTCAGCGATCCTCAGGATCACCTGAAGAAGAGATATAAGCATCGATTTGATCTCTTTTGCTTCATCCCTTAAATACATGCGGATATCAAGCGCTACCTGGTCATTGCGGCTTCTTCCTGTGTGAAGCCGTTTTCCCACATCACCGATCCTTGATATAAGTATCTTTTCTATATTCATATGGATATCCTCGGCAGATACCTCGAATTCAACCTTGCCGTTTTCAATATCCTCAAGGATCTCAAAAAGGGTCTTATAGATCAGGTCAGCATCGGATTGGGGGATGATCCCGCATGCTCCGAGCATTTTGACATGGGCTGCACTTCCAATGATGTCCTGTCTGTACATCCTGCTGTCAAAACGTATTGATGAGTTGAAATCATCCATCAGCTTGTCTGTGTTTTTTGAGAACCTTCCGCCCCAAAGCTTCATAATCGATCAGTTCCTTAATCCTTTATATTGTTGAGTTTCTTCATATTAGCCTGTACCTTGCAGGGAAGGCCGAACAGGTTTATAAAGCCTTCAGCATCCTTCTGGTTGTATACATTGTCTTCTCCAAAGGTGCAAAGTTCTTCGCTGAACAGTGAGTACGGAGATTCTACTCCTGCAGGTATTATATTTCCTTTATACAGCTTGAGCCTTACTTTACCAGTCACATACTTCTGAGTAGAATCTACGAAGGCTGAAAGTGCTTCACGCAATGGAGTATACCATTGTCCGAAATATACGAGCTCAGAAAAACGTTGGGCAACAAGAGCTTTATAATGTGATGTATCCCTGTCTAGAGTAATGCTTTCAAGTTCCTGATGAGCGGCATACAGGATGGTTCCGCCCGGAGTTTCATATACACCGCGGGATTTCATGCCCACAAGCCTGTTTTCAACGATATCAGCTATACCGATTCCGTTTTCTCCGCCTGTTTTGTTAAGGGTTTTAAGCAGCTCTATAGGAGAGAGCTCCTCGCCGTTGACTTTTACCGGAATGCCTTTTTCAAATTCTATTTCAACATATGTAGGCTTGTCAGGAGCCTTTTCAGGAGTTACCGAAAGCTGGAGAAGCCTGTCATACAGCGGCTCATTAGCCGGATTTTCAAGCTCCGAGCCCTCATGGCTCAAATGCCATATGTTCCTGTCGCGGCTATAGTTACTGCTCTTGCTGACAGGAATGGGAATATTCCTTGCAAGTGCGTAATCTATTTCTTCTTCCCTTGATTTTATATCCCATATCCTCCAGGGAGCAATGATCTTAAGGTGGGGAGCAAGAGCTTTTACAGTAAGCTCGAACCTGACCTGATCATTTCCTTTTCCTGTGGCTCCGTGAGCAATGGCTGAAGCGCCTTCCTTTTCAGCGATCTCAACCAGGCGTTTTGCAATGATCGGCCTTGCAAATGAAGTACCAAGCAGATATTTTCCTTCATATACAGCGCCTGCTTTAAGAGTGGGGTATATGAAATCTGTTATGAATTCCTCTGTAAGATCCTCGATATATATTTTGCTGGCACCTGTATTGATTGCCTTTTCTCTGAGATTGTCCAGTTCTTCTGCCTGGCCGACGTCAGCAGCTACAGCTATAACTTCTGCATCATAGTTTTCTTTCAGCCACGGAATAATTATTGAAGTATCCAGACCGCCTGAATAAGCGAGCACTATTTTTTCCTTGCTCATTAAAAATCTCTCCAATCTATGCTAAAATTAAATATGTAAAATGTTTTTAATAATTATACAATACAATGTATATTTATGCAACACTTTTTATTGATATCTCAGGGGGAATACATGCGTATCATCGGTATAGATCCCGGATTTGCCATAACAGGCTACGGGATAATTGATTACACAGGCAACAAATTTTCAGTGGTAGAAGTTGGAGTAATATCTACAGAAGCCTGTATGGAGCTTTCGGACCGGCTTCTCTGTTTAAGCCAGGGACTCGATACCCTTATTAGTAAATATAAACCAGATGCGATGGCAATAGAAGAGCTGTTTTTCAATACCAACGTCAAAACTGCAATCAAAGTGGGGCACGGAAGGGGAGTGGCCATGCTTTCAGCCGCAAAGGCAGGTATAAAGGTATCAGAATATACACCCCTTCAGGTCAAGCAGTCTGTTGTAGGCTACGGAAGAGCAAAAAAGGAACAGGTCCAGCAGATGGTGAAGGTTTTGCTTAATCTTGATAAGATCCCCAAGCCCGATGACGCTGCAGACGCTTTGGCCGTCGCCATATGCCACGCCCACAGCAGCATCTTGTCACGGGGACGGTTCTTTTGACAACAAGTTGTCAAAAGAACCGTCCCCATGACAACGTTAAGCAAAATAAAAAAGCCGGTCTCTGGAACCGGCTTAAAATTTGGCTGCGGATTAAGGATTTGAACCCTAACAAACTGATCCAGAGTCAGTCGTGCTACCGTTACACCAATCCGCAACGGCGAATTAAATTATATTATGAATGCGAGACGATTTCAAGTACTTTTTTGAATTTTTTATCTAAAGAATAGGACGGAAAATTTTGTTTGATCCAACTATTAACATCATCAGCATAATTAGCCAGGTATTCTGGCATTAGAAGGTAAAATGAGAAAAGATAAGCGAATCAGGAAACCTGATTCGCTTACTGATATTACTCACTCTTGCTTATCAGACTTTTGTGACCCAATTGAACGGATCAGGTACTTTTGTATATTGGATACCTGTCAGATTGTCATAAAGCTTTTGTGAAAGCTCTCCGATCTTACCATCGTTCAAAACGATCTTTTTATCATTCCAGTTGAGCTCGCCGATAGGAGAGATGACTGCAGCCGTACCTGTTCCGAAGGCTTCCCTGAGCTGGCCTTTTTCATTTGCATCATAGATCTCTTCCATGGAGATCCTTCTTTCAGAGACCTTGACTCCCCAATGACGAAGCAATTCGATACATGATTTTCTTGTTATACCGGGAAGGATGCTGCCGTTAAGCGCAGGAGTAACTACTTCATCTCCGATAACGAAGAATACATTCATTGTGCCGACTTCTTCAACATATTTTTTCTCTATGCCGTCAAGCCATAAAACCTGAGTATATCCTTTTTTCTTTGCAACCTCCTGAGCTTTCAGGCTGGCAGCGTAATTGGCACTTGCTTTAGCCTGTCCAAGACCGCCGATAACGGCACGTACATAATTTGTCTCAACATATATCTTAACAGGATTGATACCTTCCTTATAATAAGCTCCGACAGGACCTGTTATAATGATGAACTGATAGGTATAGGAAGGACGAACACCTAAATATGGATCTGTTGCTATTATAAATGGTCTTATATAGAGGGATGTGCCTTCCTGGCTGGGAACCCAGTCTATATCTACATTTATAAGCTGTTTTAGTGCTTTGATAGCAAAGTCTTCGTCTATTCTTGGTATGCAGAGCCTGTCACATGAAGCATTCAGTCTCTTCATATTTTCATCAGGTCTGAAAAGAACTACCTCACCTTTATCAGTCCTGTAGGCTTTAAGACCTTCAAAAATACTCTGTCCATAATGGAACACCATAATGGACGGTTCATACGAAATAGGGCCATATGGTACTATTCTGGGATCATGCCAGCCTTTTCCCTCTGTATAGTCCATTATAAACATGTGATCGGAAAAGTAATTGCCAAAGCCAAGTTTGTCCGGATCCGGCTTTGCCTTTGGATTTCTGGTCATTTCAACTTTTATTTCCATAATAACACGCTCCTTTGATAGAATAGTTTACACCATAATAAGTCAAAAATCCAGAATATAATTT
This sequence comes from Clostridiaceae bacterium, assembly GCA_012840245.1. Taxonomy (GTDB): domain Bacteria; phylum Bacillota; class Clostridia; order DSM-8532; family DSM-8532; genus DTU059. The sequence goes on along the minus strand of DULR01000096.1, from coordinate 10,384 downwards.
ATATTTATTCATATAAAAATAAGCTTCGTTGGAAAACCAATTATACATTCTTCAATAACCAGACCCAGCGCTATAAACACCCGGGCTAAATTCTGCATATCTTAAAGTATAGCCATAACGTTTTTTCCGGAAGAGAACAGGAAGGGACTGATCATACTTATGGATATTCATGTTGTGCGTCCGGGTGAGAGTATTTATACAATTGCGAACCAATACGGCGTATCATGGCAGAAAATAGTGTCTGACAACGAGCTTCAAAATCCCAATCAGCTTGTGCCGGGCCAGACCCTGGTCATACTCCTGGGAAACAGACAGCACGTTGTGAGAAGGGGAGAGTCGCTCTTCTTAATAGCTGCGCAATATCAGGTGCGAATCAGCGACTTATTGAGGGCAAATCCTCAGATAACCGATCCTTCAAGACTTACATTGGGTCAGGTAATCAACATTCCTGAAAGAAGCATAAATTTCGGCCCGATCATGGTTAACGGCTATGCTTTTCCTAACATCAACATGGATGTTTTGAGAAAAACATTACCTTATCTTACTTTCTTAAGTATTTTCAGCTACCAGGTCAACAGTGACGGAAGTCTTGATACCATAAACGATGTACCGCTGATCCAGGCGGCACGTGCAGCCAGGGTAGCACCCCTGATGGTCATAACAAACATAGGGGATGAAGGCGGTTTTGACAGTGATCTGGCCAGTATTATCTTAAGCAGCGATTCTCTGCAGGATACATTGCTTAACAATGTTGTAAGGATCATGCAGGAAAAGAACTACACAGGGCTGGACATTGATTTTGAGTATATTTATCCGAGAGACAGAGAAAAATATAATAATTTTCTAAGAAAAGTCGTTGCCAGGCTGCGCCCGATGGGCTTTAGCGTGACAACAGCACTTGCCCCCAAGATATCGGCTGAGCAGGTGGGCACATTGTATGAAGCTCATGATTACCCGGTTCATGGTGCTCTTGCCGATCATGTGATATTGATGACTTACGAATGGGGTTATACATACAGTCCTCCAATGGCAGTAGCGCCTATAAACGAGGTGCGAAGAGTCCTTAATTATGCAGTGACCGCTATACCAAGAGAAAAAATATTCATGGGAATACCAAATTACGGCTACAACTGGACATTGCCGTTTGAAGAAGGATCTGCTGCGCAAACAGTCACCAATGTAGGTGCCGTTGACCTGGCATACAGGGTAGGGGCGTTTATAAACTTTGACCCGATAGCACAGGCTCCGTTTTTCAGATATTATGATGAAAACGGACGCGAACACGAGGTTTGGTTCGAAGACGCAAGAAGCATACTTGCTAAGCTTACTCTTGCCAATGAGTTCAGGGTTGGTGGAATAAGCTACTGGACCATTAACAGCTACTTCCCTCAAAACTGGCTTGTTTTGAACTCTGTTTATGATATAAGAAAGGTACTGTAAGTAATTATATTTACCTTAAACAAAACATAATGTGTTAATAAAAAAGCTTGTGTACCGAAACACAAGCTTTTTTATATATTTTAATCAGAATAATTTGGAGATCAGGTCAAACAGATTATAGCGACTGAATATGCTGACAGCGACAAGTGAAACAGTCGACATGATCTTGATAAAGATGTCAAGGCATGGACCAACCGTGTCCTTCAGAGGATCGCCAACTGTATCACCAATGACAGCTGCATCGTGTGCCGGTGAACCCTTTTTGTTGCCTTCAACAGCGCCCGATTCTATATACTTTTTGGCATTATCCCATGCGCCACCTGAATTTCCGGTAAAAATAGCAATCATGATCGCCGAGATCGTACAACCGATAATAAGCCCTCCAACAAACTCAGGTCCAAAGATAAATCCGCATATAACAGGAACTGCTATTGCCATAAGTGAAGGAACCTTCATTTCGCCTATAGCACCCTTTGAGGAGATCTCTATACATGTCTTGTAGTCAGGTTTTGCACTACCATCCATTATACCCGGTATCTCTCTGAACTGACGACGAACCTCATCAACCATCTTGCGAGCTGCTTTCGCAACCGCTTCGATAAGCATACCTGAGAACAGGAACGGTAATGCGCCACCGGCAATAGCACCGGCCAGAATCATCGGATCTATGATATTCAGAATCAAATCTGTCCCCATTTCGTTATATGAATACAGATATGAGATCATCAGCGCCAATGCTGCCAAAGCGCCGGATCCTATCGCGAAGCCTTTGCCTATAGCAGCTGTTGTGTTACCGACCGAGTCGAGAGTGTCAGTAATACGGCGGACTTCGGGCTCTAATCCGGACATTTCTGCTATTCCGCCTGCGTTGTCAGAAATCGGACCATAGGTATCAACAGATACTGTTGCTGCAACGAAAGAAAGCATACCCAAAGCTGCCATGGAAACGCCATATATGCCTGAAATATAATAAGAAACAATTATACCTGCCGCAAGAATTATACAGGGAGCCATGGCAGATTTCATGCCTAGTGCAAGACCCTGAGTAATTGTAAGTGCGGGACCTTCCAAAGAAGCTCTTGCAAGATTTTTTGTAGGTCTATAATCAGCAGAGGTGTAAAATTCAGCGATAGCCCCTATGATAACGCCCGAAGCAACACCAATGGCAGCGGCGATCCAGGGAGAAACCCAACCTAATGAGAAGCTGACTGTACTTAAATCAGAAACATCACCGAACAAAACCTTTGACATTATGAAGCCAAAAACGATCGTCAGTCCTGCAGACAGGTAAGTTGCAAGGTTGAGATCCTTATGGGGATCTTCAGACATTTTTGACTTAAATAGTACAGTGGCTATGCCAAGACAGCATGCTATCAATCCTCCGGAAACAAAGACCAGAGGGAACATAATAAGCTTGGACAGCAAACCTTCAGCGATGTTGGTTCCATGTGCCTGTGCAGATAATACCAGATGGTAAGCCAGAATTATGCCGGATGCAATCGAGCCAACAAAGCTTTCCAACAAGTCGGAACCAAGTCCTGCCACATCACCTACGTTATCACCGACGTTATCTGCAATGGTAGCCGGGTTACGCGGATCATCTTCAGGAATGTGTGCTTCGGTTTTTCCTACGAGGTCAGCTCCCATATCGGCAGCTTTGGTATAAATTCCACCGCCTACGCGATTGAACATTGCAACCATGGAACAGCCCAGTGCATAACCTGACAGAGTCATTGTGAAAGGAATAAACGAAACTCCTATCCAGTTTGTTATAGTGTCTAAATTGTCTAATTGGCCCATTATCATGCCAAAAACAATATAAACGATAAAAAGACCAAAAAGAGCAAAACCTGCTACGCAGAGCCCCATAACAGAGCCACCGCGGAAAGCTACTTTAACAGTTTTACCGATATCCTTGGTTTTGCGGGCTTCGTTAGATACCCGAACATTCGAGTATGTAGCGATTTTCATACCCACCATACCAGCACTTGCGCTCATTACTGCACCAATAAGCAGAGCAACTGCTGCATACCAGCTTGTAAATACAACCAAAACCACCGCAACGACGGCAACAACGGTTGCAAGCACTTTGTATTCATAGTTAATGAATGCATTTGCGCCTATGCGAATAGCACCGGCGATTTCCTTCATCTTGGCTGTTCCCTCATCCATCTTCTTTACCTTCATAAAGTTGAATGCGGCGAACGCAATAGCCAATGCAGAGGCAATGATGACTAGACTGACTAACGACATATTGTGTCCTCCCCTTAAGTAGTATTGCAAAATGCAAAAATTTCACTCATTGTATCATATACCTAAAATATTAGCTTTTCTATTAAAAATATGACAAATTTCGATGTATTTTGACTCGATTTACTGACAATTTTAATATATTATTTGGTAATTGTTAGCATATTAAAATAATTATACTTATAAAATTAGCAGTATAAGCAATTCATATTCATTATTACTTAATTTCTCAGATGTTTTTCAAAATTATTTACATGTTGTTCACACATTGTTGGATTTTTCGTGTATAATAGAGTTATTATAAACATGGAGTGTGTAAAATGATAAAAAAGAGATTATCACTGAGCATGTTTTTAATCATTGCTCTTTTTTTTGTAATGTCAGGATGTTCATTCGGAAAACCTGGTAATACTGAGACTCCTTCAACAAAGTCTCCCGAACCAGGAAACAACTCTTCAACAGAAAGTTTCGATTACAGTGACGGTATTGATGATAACGGCTTTTGGGTTAATATCAAAGCGTCAGATCACGTTGAAATCAAGGATTATAAAGGGATACCGGTACCAAGCGATATCCATACGGTTACTGATGAAACCATAAAAGCGCAAGTAGATTCCATTTTATCTGACTATGTAACCAAAAAACAGATCACAGACCGTGCCGCTGCCGACGGCGATACCATCAATATTGATTATGTAGGCCGTATAGATGGCATTCCTTTCGAAGGGGGCAGCACAGATGGCAGAGGCACAGATGTTACTATTGGTATTACTCCATATATTGATGATTTTCTGGAGCAAATCATAGGTCATACCCCGGGTGAAACCTTTGATGTTGAAGTAACATTTCCCGAGGATTACGGAGTAGAAGAGTTAAACGGCAAGGATGCTGTATTTACCGTAACACTGAATTATATAGTTGAATCAGTATTGCCTGAACTAAGTGATGAATTCGTCGCTGAAAATCTGTCTAAAGATTATGGCTGGAACACTGTTTCCGAAATGGAAACAGAAATCCGTGACAGACTTCAGAGATCAGCCGTATCAGATTATATCCAGGAACGACTTTTTGAAATAGCAACAGTAAAGTCGGTTCCGGACAGTATGCTTAAGTACCAGGAGAACTACATGATCCAGTCTATCAAAGATGAGGCCGGTTATTATAACATAAGCTATGATGATTTTCTGGTATCCTATATCGGTGTAAAAAATACCGATGAACTGCTTGAACTGTATTATGAAGACAATAAACGCAATGCTGAATTGTATCTTATTTTCCAGGCCATAGCCGAGCTGGAGAATATAACGGTCGCTGAAACTGATGTTGCCGAATATTTTAAGAAGTACATCGGAATAGATGACTACTCGCCATTTGAAGAATCACTGGGAATGCCGTACCTTAAGCTGAATGTACTTAACCAGGCAGTTATGGATTTTCTCCAGGATAACGCGGTTTTACAATAATATTAATAAAGGTGCTGTCTCGATTTAAGGCAGCACCTTTTTCATTATTTCAGCCAATATTCCTTACAGTTTTTTGTTCTGTCCATGAACCCGTATTCTATAAGATAACGTCTGATTGTCACATAATCATCATAAATATCTTTAAGAATAGTGTTTACCTCTTTTTCAGAGTAGATTCTGCCGCGTTCAAACTGTGATGCAATTTTCCTCAGAACAACGATCTTCTTTTTCTCTTTAGGTGAAAAAGTTTTTAATTTAAGCGGCTGCAATGACTCGAAAGAGGAGTCGATTATCTTATCTTCTTCGGCTTTGGTAATAAAGTATCTGTCATCGATCATTTTTGCACCTCTGTGAATATCAATCAAATCATTTTCAATGTTTTTGGTTTTCTTTTCTGCTATTGATTTCTCCACGATCTCAAAGATCGCAAGATATAACTTGGCTTGCTTTGCTTTTTCTCTGAAAACAAAACGCTGGTGCCTTATAGTCGCAGGAGCAGTTCCGGTTTTTTTGGCGATTTCATTATCCGATAAACCGTTAAGCATCATCCGGAGAAGCTCCTTTTGGTTCTCAGTGATTCCTGTATACTTCTTATCAAATGAAGTCAATATTTCGAACATGTTTCCATGCTCCTTGTCAACATGGATCCGGATAGCTTTGGAAGCTTCAAAGAATCTGCCGTCATGAGAAAACATTTCTCCGACTTCGTATTCTTTGCCGCAGATAAGACATGTATATGCATTTGAGTCCGGATTGAAAGCATATCCGTTCTTAACTTCATCGAGTGACATCTGCAATATTTTGTCTAGCATTTAATACACCTAACCTTTATTTGTTTATTGTTTATATAAACAGAATATCAATATATTATGTTTTTGTCAACTAGCAGACGAATTGCGCAGCATACATTGCTCGAAATGGTTACTGCGGATTTATTGCTTGCTGCTAAATGAATGAGATAATAATACTCAAACAGCAAAAGCTGGTATTGAAAAATATGTGATATACTTATATTAATAATGGCCTCTGTATCGAAATCAAACCATGAAAGGAGTATTACAGAACGATGGATTATCGCTTATTCAATTATGGCGCAAATGCCGTTTGCTTAATGAAAAACGGACGTAAATACGGTATGATATGCTCCTGGGCAACTCAGGTCGATTACGACAAAGTTGTGATGCTCCTGGGCGCTCAGAGCGTTACCGGCAGGAACATCTCCAAAGGCGATATCATCGGCGTGAGCGTATTGAGCACACGGCAGGAGGATGTCGTGAATGTATTGGGTGAAAATCATTCCGATGAAGCAGACAAGTTTGAAAATTTAGATTACACCCTGAAAGATTCCGCAATATTGATAAATAACGCCAGTATAAATATGATAGTGGAAGTAATAGATGTACTCCATCTGACCGGAATAGAGGAGGACAATTTGGTATACGGACTGATAAGATCATTTACTAAAGGCGATGATCCTATGATGACTATACATTAGTTCGAAGGAGCTAAATCCATGCAGCGTTGATTTCAGTGCAATATTGCTTGCAGCAGAGCGCGGAGTAATCGGCAAGCTGGTAGAGGTCAACAGTGCTGAGGGGGATGTCGTCGAAATCGTAATCGAGTGATGCGGAGGTTTTCATATGAAGATTAAAATTGATGCAGACGGTCACCGCTTTTCCATACCACTGCCAATAGGATTCATTATAAACGGTTTTACGACCAGGATAATAGAAAACTGTATAAACAGATATGCTCATCTCCCTATAACTGAAGAACAGCTATTTGCCCTGTTAAAAGTATTAAAACAGGCAAAAAAGGATTTTCCTGATCTCGCACTTGTAGATGTTAGGACTGCAGACGATCAGAAAGTATTGATTACCCTTTAGCACGGTATTTTACAAAAAAAATGAAAAAGGGGAAGAGGAGTATTGTTGAAACTAGTTGATTTGTCACATGTAATCGAAGACAGCATGCCGGTTTATCCTGGTGATCCAAAGACTGATCTGGTGCAAATAAAATATCTGAGTTCAGATGAATACAATAATCACCGGCTTAGTATCGGTATGCACTCAGGTACACATATTGATTCTCCTATGCATCTGCTTGATAGCTATCAACATGTTTCAGAATTGCCGCTTGCGTCATTCACAGGGGAAGGCTGTGTTCTGGATGTCAGAAACCAGCCGGTAATTGAACTGAAACCGGAATATGACACAACTGTAAAGTTGAACAGCATAGTACTGCTGTACACAGGCTTTGACAAGTATTACGGCACCAAAGAATACTATGAAAACCATCCATGCATGGATATTGAACTCTGTAAGTTTCTGATAGAAAAGAAAGTAAAAATGGTGGGGATGGATATTCCATCCCCAGATATATATCCTTTTGAAATACACAAATTCCTGCTGAAAAACAATATCTATATCCTCGAGAACCTGACAAATCTTGACCAACTGCTCGATGCAAGGTTTGAAGTCATAGCCTTTCCCTTGAGGATTAAGGCCGACAGTTCGATAACAAGGGCTGTTGCAAAGATATTATGATCCGCCATTGAGCAATATGAAAAACTTTCATTACAAGGAGCAACTTTATGAATATTTTATACCTGCAAGAAATTTTAAATCGCAAAGAGGAGATAAAAGTAATAGGGAAAACTGTTGAAATAGACAATGTGATCTGTAATGTAATGGGAATAGTTCGCCATGGTATGGAGTTGCGGATCATAATATTGCTATATGATGAAAGCTATGAGCAACAGATCGGGGAAATGGAAGCAGCAGAGCTATGCTATCCCCGGGATGCCGGGAGTAACCGTATATTGATACGGAACAACAGAAGAATCGATGCAGTAAATCCTTTCAGGTCTGTATTGAAAGTATTCATTGGTGACCGAGAGTTTACAGTGAATGGTACAGAACACAGAAGACTAAATCCGCAGGACTGGGACAATATTTTGCTTATCACCAAATTCCTGAACAATGGGTGGAAGCAGAGCGAACTCGACTATAAAAGCATTGACATGTTGTTTTTTGCGATCCTGAAACTTGAAGGTGACTATGATTCCATTCCGGACTTCAATGACGACACCAAGATACGATTTAAAATGGGGCAATACAGTACAGAACATCAGGTTGAGATGCCCGTAACTTTAGAAGTAGGAGACGATTATCCCGACAGACTGACATTCAGGGATGCCACTACAGGCTCGGAACATTGGATTCAGATCAACAGGGTATATTTGGCAGATATGTGGGAAGAAGCTGAAAAGACCTTTACCGATCCCAGAATCCTGGAACATATGTCTTCCGAGAAGATTGCTCAGGCAAGATCAAGTTTTGAGAAGCATTTTGCAGAAATATGCCCAAGGGGTATGTGTTTTCCTGTAATAGAGTACGAGTGCGAGGAAGATATGTCGGTACAATTTTATTCCAAATCTTTTTTGGATTCAAAGCCTTCGCTCAGAAACAGCACCATAGGGTTCATACTTCGGCCGGACAGACCCACAGGTATTTTGGGCTTAAAGCTGAAAGCTGCCGTTATACAGGATCCGGTTCCGCCAGATACCATGAAGATCGAGGCAGAATTATTTCAATATGTTAAAATAGTTACCAGCGATGATATCGTATTGATGTAAGGCTAAAGGGGAGAAGAATATGGAATTCAAAATATTAGGCAAGAGAAATGATATCGCTCTGATTGTTTCAGATGAGGTAGTTATAAAGGATACCCAATCCGCACTGGATCTGATTGCAACCGCTCAATATGAAACAGGTCGTGATAAACTTATAGTATATAAGTCATGCGTGATTGATGATTTCTTTATTTTAAGTACCGGAATCGCAGGCGAAATATTGCAGAAGTTTATCAACTATCATGTAAAAATCGCCATTGTCGGAGATTATTCAAAATACACCAGCAAACCCTTGAAAGACTTTATATACGAAAGCAATAAAGGGAACAGCATCTTTTTTGTATCGAGCCTTGAGGAAGCCCTGCATAAGCTGGACAACACTTATTAGACAAAGGTGCGGATATCGTTACCTAGAAAATATCCTTTAACAGGTTATTGAGCTTAAATTGATATTCTTTGTTGTTTCCGTTATTAAATGAAATTTGCATAATTTATACCTCATCCTGGAATTTTATTTTAATCACATACAGCTCAGAGAAAAAAGTGATTTTCTATAGCTCTGATTAAAGGCCATGCTCCATCACTGGTATTTGATATTACGGTATAAACGACTTCGTTCTTCCTGATAACAGCAGATTTAAATGATATACCGGCATCAGATCCAATGATATATTCTTCTGATTTATCTTCTTTCTTCCGTATCCAGATACCGTGTCCATAATATAGGTTTTTTCCTTCTGACTCAGCTTCAATATAAGGCTTGATATATAATTCAGTCATATCTTCAGACAATATTTTATAATTAAAAAAGGCATCCCATAGTATGTACAAGTCTTCAGCTGTGGTAAATGCTCCACCATCACCGCCACCTATTATCGGTAAGTTATAAATATTCGAACGCCATCCATTTTCATCTTTAATATAACCCAGGGCAGTATTTCCAGGCAATCTGTTTAATTCAAAGAAGCCAGAACTGTTCATGCCAATTTCTTTGAATATATTCTCCTCTACAAATCTTGCATATGGGATTCCTGATGCTTCATGAACTATAGCTGCCAGTAGAATAAATCCACTATTGCAATAAGAAAATTTTTCACCGGGAATAGATTTCATTTTTTCCTGAGGAAATACAGGAAAATAATCCTTTGGCTCTCTTAATTCATACCATGGTATGTCTGTAAAGAAGTTATCATAATCATCTACTTTTTCCTCATCATAATAGTCAGGTATACCCGATGTATGAGTCAATAATTGCGCAATCGTTATTTCTTTTGAATAGAGTGGGAAATCATATTTGATTATGTCAAATACCTTTGTTTCAAGCGATAATTTTCCTTGTTCGATTAATTTCCCTATAGCCAATGCTGTAAAGAACTTAGTTCCGGAAGCAATTCCAAATCTGGTTTTCATATTATTTCTTACTTTATTGCTTCTGTCGGCAAATCCTGCGGAATTTTCATAAATTATCTTTCCTCGTATAATATTTTTTGTGAGGTTTTGATTGGTTAATTTCCAGTTAAAAACCTCCAGTGGATTTATCATTTATCCAAAAAATAACTGGAAATTTGCTTAGATCTTTGACATGTGAATGTTCTTG
>DULR01000095.1 GCA_012840245.1 Clostridiaceae bacterium | reverse complement strand
TATCACTTTAAGCACATAAAGATTTGCCCTTTTCTCCACTTTATTCTGCTGTCAAGGTACAGATTACCAATTCGTTACACTTTTGTAATCTCAAATCGCTGTTTTCATAACTTTTTTGACACTACCTAACTTCTGTTTATCAGGCTTTAAAAGTCCTCAAAACTTGCCTGCATGCAGCTGCATATTGCATCTTTTTTGGGACTGTTACCTTTCTTCATTGCCAGACACTATGGAGCAGAACTAAAATTCTGACTGATAAAAACTGAGGGTGAATAAAGCCATCCAATCAGGATACCTGGTAACATCAAATGTAAGAAATGATATGCCGGTCCATTATTTATTCAACTTGTCCGGAACCTTCGGCTGGTGGAAAAACATAAAGCATGCGGTATTGACAGACATAAGGGAAGCCAGCAACGCCAGTGATGCCATGAGCCTGAGAACTTTACTCTGAAACAGTGCTTTCCTCATCTTTTTTACCTCCTTTCTTTGCAATGATCAATGAAACAGCAATTGTTAACATGGCTATCGAGATACTTAAAAAAATGCCTGGATCTATCGGCGTATGGATGCCTGCCGTTAAGCCAAACAGAACGGATATATCCAGGATCCTTGTTCTATTTCTGAACTTAATATACTCATCTCTGCTGAAAGGCTTGTTGGGACAGTCGACCGGAGCCAACAGGAAAATGATGGCCGACGCAGCTGCTGAAACCAGGACCGTGATATGCCTGACAGAGGCATAGTTGAGAAGTACGATCAGCTTAACAGACGAAACGCTTATCGCCAGCACCGTGTAAAACAGGATCTGGCATTTCAAGTGTGAAGACGCGTGAAATCCCCCGGCACATACCCTGAACAAAATAAAGGTGAGCATATATGCAATAACGATCCCGGTTATCCTGAAAATCAATGAAACTATCAAAGCCAGGATAATGGGAAGCGCCGATGAAATGATATATTCCAGGCCATATGAATATACTTCTTTATCTTCGCTTTTGATGATATTATTATTGATAAATATTTCTGTTATTTTCCTGGAAACGGATGCTATCATTTTACCCTCCACACGTACTGATAGGGAAAATATAGCATCATATTTCCATTAGGTGAATAGATTTTGCATGAATGGTTATTTTTATGTAATGAGTTGTAAGATCAATTGGTTTTCAGGGCAATATTCAGTTTAAATATATTGTTTTCAGTTAAAATATCCAATATGCCGTCATATTTCTGGACTACAGACTCTATATTTTTCAGTCCGAATCCATGGTTCCGGGCATCGGGCTTTATCGTCACAAACCTTCCGTCTCTGATGATCGCCTTTCCGCTCATCGGGTTTGCTACTGAAATGAACAGTTGGTCATTCTTACATATCATCTTCAATACTATTTCCTTTTTTACTGAATCATCTTCTATCCTTTGGCATTCCTCTATGGCATTGTCCAGTGCATTTCCAAGTATTATACATAAATCGACAGGTTCGATATCCAAATTTTCCGGTATCATTATATTACAGTTAAGATCACATTTGCTCCGGCTTGCAAAGTTCTTTTTTTCACTGACCAGGCAGTCGATTATAATGTTACCTGTCTTTATTACCGTTTCATTGGCTTTTACCTGTTTCGTCAAATCAGCAAGGTACTTCTTTACCTTGTCAATCTCGTTCAGAGCCAGGAAGTTCTGCATCATGATAAAGTGGTTGTTCATATCATGCAATATACTCCTTGTGTTCGTATTGTTATCTATCATCTGCTTATAGTATTCCTGTTGCTTGTTGAATTGCCGGGAAAATGCGTTTCTGGCTTTTTCCAGTTCCACAGTCCTGATCATTTCATCGAAAATGACGAATATGACGACATTGATGAAAATCAATATCAGTAATGTCAGCAATATGGGCGTCAGCCTGTCGTATGAATAATTATAATCATTTATCGCATTCACGTTGGCTAATACGAAGCTTGACATGGGGACGGATATCAAAACGAACCAGTATTTGAACGGGATGTTTTCTTCGTTTGATTTCCTGAGTCTCAATATAGTGTTAAGGACCAGGATCAGGAGAATTTTTGAGGTAACCGCAGCAGTCAGATAGAGTAGAGGATTTCTCATGACTTCTTCAAAGGAGATCCTTGCAAAAACAGCGATGGTAAAACCTGAAACTGCCTCTGAAATCCCCCCCAGGACAACGACAATGATCCCGAAGTACAGCTTCATCAAAATTTTCCCTTTGAACAGCAAGACCGAAACAATGATATGGAAAGCCAGCGATACCGCCATGAAATAAGAAGTCCGGGAAATAGTGCTGCAGATCAGCGAATATATCAGCATAAACGCCGCCGTAAAATAAAGCCAATATTTTTTAAACGCCTTCTCCTGCACTGCGGACAGGAATTTGATACTGATAATGCAATCGGCTACTGATATTATAAAAACAAAAACATTGTTGATAGAGTATATATCCATTATGTACCTTTACCTTAAAATATAATTGGCATATTTTGAATAAAAATACCGATACTTATCCCTGCTCAGCGGGATTGAACGATCATCGCTCAGGATCACACGATCTTTTTCTATCGCCTTTATGTAGGCCAGATTTACGGAGTAACACCTGTGCGGTTGTACAAAATCGAATTTCTCCAGCCTTTTATGTTCCTTTGAGAAAGACGAATATGTCCTGTAGCTGGTTTCTTTGGTATAGAAGTACACTTCCCTTCCCTGGCTTTCGATATACAGGATCGAAGAAACATCAAGTAATACTATCTTAATCCCCACTTTGATGCTGATCTTATTGTTCATATATTCCCAGTTGCTCAGGGCTTTGGAAAACACCGCATCGAACTTCTCGCTCGTTATAGGCTTCAATATATAATGCAAAGCCGATACTTCATATCCCTCGACAGCATAATCCGCATAGCTCGTCACGAAAATAATATTCACCCTGCTGTCATATTTGCGGATCTCTTCCGCTGTCTTGATCCCATTTATGCCTTTTATCTGGATATCCAAAAAAATAGTATGAAAAAAGCAGTTGTTCATTATCGCTTCGATAAGTTCTTCCCCGGAGCTGTATGTAGATACATCTATGTCGTACTTGTCCTTATATCTCTCCAGGTTGGATAATATGACATTTTGAAATTCGACCTGATCATCGCAAACTGCAATTCTCACTTTTATCACCCATATAAAGCATTTACTTTATCTGTATGTAAATAAGTATTATACCAAATAATTCCGTTAACTGTCAATTATATTATATTTAAACAGGATCATCTCTAAATTGCAGTATTAAATGCTGCCCTAAATTAGGGTTCTTCGCTACACTCATAATGACAACAAAACAAGATCGACATAAACAAAAAACCCTGAAAACAAAGAGTTTTCAGGGCTTTTCCTGGTGATCCACCGGAGACTCGAACTCCGGACACCTTGATTAAAAGTCAAGTGCTCTACCGCCTGAGCTAGTGGATCATATTTGGCTGGGATGGCAGGATTTGAACCTACGAATGCCAGAGTCAAAGTCTGGTGCCTTACCGCTTGGCGACATCCCACCATTAAAAGACGCAACACCAATTATAAATGAGGGCTTTATTCTTTGTCAAGCAATCCTCTAAAAAACTTCGGTGAAAACTTTAACCAAAATTCAAACCAAAGATTTTTCAAAGACCGTTCTTTAGAGAAGAAAAGCCAGTTTTCGAAGTTGGAAACCGGGATACTTTTCTCAGTTTCCAACCTCTATTCATCTGACTTAAATGGGGTGAGTAATGGGGGTCGAACCCATGACCTCCAGGGCCACAACCTGGCGCTCTAACCAACTGAGCTATACCCACCGTGCTCCAATAAAGACAATGATTATTTTATGGATAATAGCCGTATTTGTCAAGTATAAATTTTGTCAATTATTATGCGAAGCCCATTTTCCTTGTCTGATGCCTAAAAAAATATGTATTCAGGCATAGATGTCGGTCAATCAATTTCTAACAGCGGTACCCCTTCATTGACCAGTGTGATCGGATTTATATATACCGAGTTGACAGACGCAGAAAAATGTAGATGCGGGCCGGTGGAGAAGCCTGTAGAACCGACCTTTCCGATCACCTGGCCTTTTTCGACCATATCCCCTGTCTTTACATTCAGCTCGCTCATATGATAATACCATGTTTTCAGTCCGAAGCCATGCTCAATGATCACCGTATTGCCAGTCTGTATCAGATATTCTGCAATAAGCACCCTTCCGCTGTTCGATGCCATAACGGGGACCCCCTCATCATGTCCGATATCGAGACCATTATGGCGGTATGAGGTGGGAGATCCGTTCACATAGCGTCTTTTACCGAAATCATATTCTCTTACGCGCCCGCCTTCCACAGGCATGATGAAGTCTCCCCTCCAGTGAGGGACATCATCGCATACCGGTCTTAACGGATCTATTTTTTCTGCTCTTTCCTTCGCGCTTTCATCGTTGCGGGTCTCAGCTTCTATCTTCGGATCTATTGTAAGGTGCTGGACCGTGAACTCCTTCTCATTGACTTTAATTGCATAAGAGTATGTTTCCTCACCCATTTTGAGCTTTATATTGTATACTTTGTCATGCTGGTTATAATAGCTGACGGGCTGCAATATCACTTTTTTATTGTCATATTCAAATACGTTGGGCTTGAAATCCAGATCTGTTTCGACTTCCAGCTTTTCTTCCGGGCTCATATACTTTACTACTATCACCAGCAGCTCACCGGGAACTGTTTCAGTTGCAGAGATAATCGGCAAAGGCGGAAAATCTGCTTTTATATTGAAGCAATAGTTAGCTGTCCCCGAAAAATCCTTAGTATCATAAACCGCTTCGCACACAGCATTGTATTCGCCGTCTGCCGGAATATCTTCAGGAAGGATTATAGGAGTTTTTCCTGTGAAAACCAGCTCACTATCCTTGTAAAGCTTTATATTGTACAATTCAGGTTGTTCGTCAAAAGCAACGTGCAGCATTGAACCTTTGCCCATCCCCACAGTCCGGACATCACCTGAAAAGGAAGCCACCTCTTTTGACCCCTGGATTTTATATCCTATATCGTCCACATTTACAGTGATTGCAGGTATTTTTTTGTCGGCCGGCTTTACAGCAGCATTGGATGGTTTTTCTGTTTCTGTCGCATGATTTCTGGGAGATTCGGAAGGATTACCGGGATTTTCAGGTTTGCTCCTGCCCAGATAAAGTATGCAGGCGAGGATAATACACAAAACAATTATGATTACGATTCTGACAGCCGTGAATCGGCTTTTTGATTTACCCTGATAAGAAGGGCCACGATAATAGGATCTCATTTATGGTAACCTCCGAACATACATATTGATCAGATGGAGGCTCAAGGAATCGGACCGCCTTCCGGAAACAACCTCCAAACATATATATACTCATTGATATTCTTATTAATTAATTCTATCATTATTAACTTTCAATGGGAAATTTCCCTTCTGTAAACCGTAGGGGAAATGCCGGTTTTTTGCTTGAATACCTTGCTGAAGTACTCATGGTCGTTATATCCGAGGGCATCGGCTATCTCATATGCCTTCATATTGGTCATTGAAAGCAAATATTTCGCTCTTTCTATCTTTACCATAGAAATATATTCGGACAGTGAGATCCCTGCTGTGTCCTTGAACAATTCGCTTAAATATGCCTTGCTTATAAAAAGCCTTTCGGCAACGCTCCCGACCGAAATATCCTCCTCGATGTGGAGAAGGACCTGGAGACAGGCTTTTTTGACCAGGCTATTGTCATTTTTCCAGATCACGAATTTTTTGAGGAAATCCAAAAGTCCGGCGCAGCTGTCGCTGAATCTGTCACTTAAATTCTGCCAGCTTCGGTTTTCGGTATGCTCAAACCTTCTGAAATCGTCGATGTCTTTATACAGCCTGATCCATTCATGTTCGGCATTTACTCTTCCGAATATTTCTTCGATTGCATTCTCCAATATTATCGAGCTCTTGCCCGGGTCGAAATCCAATGCTTCCCCTACCGAACTCAACAGAGCTTCAACTGCCTCCAAAGCCCCATCGTGCCCCTTTATGAGAAGCGTCGAGACCTTATCAACATGATGGACGGGATAAAAGGCTTCCCCGGCCATATTTTCCAGTTGTTTGACTTTAACGAGCTCCTGCTTCTTCTCATCCAGATATTTTTTTACCCTACGGAGCAGATCTTCCATGATTTGGCTGTCCACCGGTTTCCCCAAATAGTCGAAAGCTCCGTGCAAGAGACCCTCACGGGCATAGCTGTATTCGGTGTAATCACTCAGCAAAACGACGCAGGGAGACAGCTTCTCATCAGAAATAGCTTTCATAAGCTCAATACCGTCCATTACAGGCATGCGAATGTCGGTGATGACCAGATCATAGGAAGCTTCCCTGAGCTTTCTGAGCGCTTCCGCTCCGTTTTCAGCCTCACCTTCTATAATAAAGCCCGAATACTCACCCCAGATTTTCATTCTTTTAAGGTCATATCTCAGAATCTCAAGATCATCTGCTATCAGAACCTTGTACAAATGCTTTCCTCGCTTTGCTCAAATTTAATATTTAAGGCTTGTTTCCACTTTTTTCAGAAGTTCGTTCTTATCCCAGGGCTTTGTGACTACCCCTCTCAGGTTGATCTTGTTGCGGGTTTTTGAAACAGTGATCATATCAGCATATCCGGTGACAACGATAGCTCTTGTATTCGGATATTTCTCATTCACCTTTATAAGAAATTCGTCCCCGTTCATTCCCGGCATCAACCAGTCGGATATCACAAGAGGTATCCTTAAGCCTTCTTCTGAAAGCTCATCCATGATACTCAGCGCTTCCCGGGCACTTATAGCAGTTTCGATAAGATAGTTTCCTTTAAAATGCTCGACCAGCTCTTGTTTCAATGCGACAAGAATCATATCATCATCGTCAACACAAACAATTGCGTTTCGGCCTGGCATGTTATCACACTCCTATGTTCTTAACCATACTTTAAATGTTGTTTCTCCTGGTTTTGACTCAAACTCGATGCTGCCGTTTATCTCTTCAAGAATCCGCTTTACGATGTCAAGTCCAAGACCGGTTCCCTCACCCAGCTTCTTCGTGGTGAAAAACGGTTCGAAAATTCTGTGCCTGATATGCTCGGGAATACCGGGACCGTTGTCTGTAATTGAAACCAATACTTTGTCCTGGTTTTTTGATACTCTGATTATTAGTCTGCCTTTATAGTCCATTGCCTGAAGTGCGTTATTGATAATATTTACCCACACCTGATGGAGTTTATCAGGATAACATATTACCGGCGGCACTTCTTCATAGTTTCTGAATATCTCGACGCCATATTTTATCTGATTATAATAAAGAGTCAGCACCAGTTCAATGTCTTTTATGACATCATGGGCAACCATCTCCCCGCTGGTATCCTTATGAGCATATAGTTTCAGAGCAGTTATGACCTTTGAAGCCTTTTCGGCCGATATTTTTATCATTTGAGCCGACTTCTGCAATGTTATGACGCTGTACGCCATTTTTACCGCTTCGGAGATCTCAGGATTTCTGACCAGCTCGGCAAACTCCTCTTCATCTGCGTCGTATCCTATATCCACAAGCTTTTCGATGACCTCATCGGATATTTCCGTATTGCTTTTCTCCAGTATATTATAATACATTTTTCTTTTGTTCCGTTTATAGGCATTGTCCTTCTCTTCATTACAGCATGATCTCAACAGCTTGAGGTAAGTCTCGAAAACCTCTTCTGAAGCCTGGTCGCGAAAACCGATCACCGTATTTATCTCGTTTTTAAGGATCCTCTCCATAGTACCGCCAGCTGAATTTATGATCCCCAGAGGAGTGTTGAGCTCATGGGCTATACCGGCGACCAGTTGCCCCAAAACCGCCATTTTTTCAGATATGATCAGTCTGTCCTGAGCTGTTTTCAGATCCTCTATTGCAGCTTCAAGCTCACAGTTTGCATTTTCGAGATCCTGGGTGCGTTCCAGAACCTTCAGTTC
Organism: Clostridiaceae bacterium; assembly: GCA_012840245.1. Taxonomy (GTDB): domain Bacteria; phylum Bacillota; class Clostridia; order DSM-8532; family DSM-8532; genus DTU059. Next base: position 11,379 of record DULR01000095.1, on the reverse strand, counting down.
CAGTTCCTCGTTGAGCTTTCTCAACTTCTCTTCCGCTGTTTTACGGGCAGTGATATCCTGGATCACGGCAATATATGAAGTCGGTTTTTCACCAGGTCCCCATAAAGGAGAAGCAGTAAGATCAGCCCACACAATCCTGCCATCCTTATGGATATATCTTTTTTCGAAGGAAAACCCTCTTACCTTTCCTTCTACAAGATCTTCAGTATGTTTTAGCTGAACAGGCACATCGTCTTTACAGGTGATGGTCTCGAAAGACAATCCTTTGATCTCTTCCTGTGTGTAACCTATAATATCGCAGTATCGCTGGTTGATGATTATGTAACTGTTGTTTACGGCATCGACCTGAGCAACACCCACACCTGCCAGTTCAAAAATAGCCTTGAACTGGGCTTCGCTTTCTCGTACCTTTCTGTTTGCTTTTTCTACTTCATCAAGCATGAACTCCAGATCGGCCGCCATGCTTTTGATCTCGGGAAAGGCCTTATCGAAACTGGCTTTTTCAATTTTCTCCCTGGCATGCATCAATGCCGATTTGCCTGCCTCAACCATGCTTTTGCGCACCGATTCGATAGGCTTTACCAGTTTGATGTAGCTTGATATGTTCACAGCAACTGAAATTACGAGAAGGATGCCACCTACGACCAATGCATCGGCAACCAGCATCCTGACAAATTTGTTCCTGCTTGGCTCATTATCAAACCATACAGTGACATAGCCAATGATTTGGGAAGGTTCATCTATTCTATGTATTGGAAAGATTCGTTTGTCCAGATATATTCCCTTTGGTTCCGTCGTCTCGTCATACAGCTTTTTGTTGATTTTTGTTATCCAGATAAGAGTGCTGTCATCGGTACTCACTTTGACAGACTTCAGATTTTCGTTGCCCAGTTCGGCATTTATTATCTTTCTCAAAGTTTCAATGTCATAGTTCCATACGGCCGGTTCAAATGCAGATCTGGCCCGCATTTCAAATGTGTCTTTATATTCGGTGAGCTCATTCTTGGTTTGTATCAGGCTGTCGTAAGCGCCATAGATGCTGCTTGGTATGTACACAAGAAGACCCAGCAGAAATACCATGACCGACAGCCTACCCGCGAGGCTAAGTTTTTGAATGGGGCTGTTTTTAGCTGACATCAAAAATCACACGCCTTTTCTGAAACTTCTTCATTTAGATACCTGTTGAATATCTCATACAGTGTTCCATCCTTTTTCATCTCATCTATGACCCTTTCAAACTCTCTGACATGGTCTTCGGTGAAATACTTCCTGCTCAACATGAGACATCTGGCCAGGGGCTTCCCGTCAGGATCAAAGTCGATCACATCTATATCGTCGATGGAGTTTTTCTCGAAATAATATAAATAGCTTGAAGGATTATTGAATGTTACCTGGATCCAGTCGTTCCTCAGCAGTTCGAACAGCTCTTCGATATCCTTTGTCTCTACGATGATCCTCTTTTTCTTCAGCTTTTCGATAAGATCCATATAGTATTCGCCATAATAATAGCCTCTGACTATTCCGACCTTTATGTTTCTGCTGTTAAGCAGATCAGCTTCATTCGATATATTTGCGGTTTTACGGACAAGTACGGAATTCTTCTCAGTGAAGTACGTCACGAACCATGCGTATTTTTCCCTCTCTGTGGTCCTTATCGACTGAACCCCCATGTGAAGCGAGCCTTCTTCGATCATTGAAGATATTCTGGCGCGCGGCATGACCTTGATCTCATATTTAAGATCCATCCTTTTGAACAGCTCTGTCACAAAATCCTTGCTGATCCCGTGGTCATGCTCATCATGATATAAAAAACCGCTGTTGTAAATGCCGACGGTTATAACATCGCCGGGGGCGACTGGATCATATGGTGTTTCATCCGTATCCCCATCATTGAAATCATAATTAAGATCCTCACTGCTGCCGTGAAATTCACGGTCGAACATCTGTATCCCCGTATAAACGGCGAAAACCGGCACAATTATGCATATCAGAAAAATAGCAATAACATGTGCCTTTTTCATACATTTGCATCCTTTCCCGGGCTTACAGGGAGAGAGAACCTCACTGTGGTTCCAATACCTTCTTCGCTGTGGATACCGACTTCTCCTCCGTGCTTGTCTATGATCTTTTTGACAGTGGCAAGACCTATACCGAAACCTTCGAACTGGTTCTGGGTATGCATTCTCTGGAAGATCCCAAACAGCTTTGATGCATGTTTCATGTCAAAGCCCACACCATTGTCGGTCACAGAAAACCATACCTTATGGTCCTCAAAGCAGTGTTTCACGACTATTTTCGCCTGCTTCTCATTCCGGGTGAATTTAACCGCATTGGACAGAATATTGCTGACTACCTGCTTGAGCAGCACAGCATCCCCGGTGACTTCCGGGAGCCTGCCTTCGACAGTGAACTCTATCTCCCTGTCTTTTAAAGGTTTTGCCATATCTTTGAAGGTGTTTCTGAACAAAGTGTCCATATCGACAGTTGTCAGTTCCGGGCGTGCTTTAGCGGTCATTGAATAGAGCAGAAGGTTGTCTATAAGTTCGAACATGTTGCCGCATATGCTCCTGATACTCATGACCATGTTCTTCACTTCATCGTTCAACTCACCGGAATAGTCCTCCAAAATGTATCTGGAATATAAATCAATTGATCTAAGTGGAGATTTGAGATCGTGGGATACTGTATAAGTAAAGGCTTCCAGCTCCTTAAGGGCATCGCTCAGCTGGGCAGTCCGCTCCTTTACCATCTTTTCCAGTTCCTCGTTCATCTTTATGATCTGTCTTGTTTTTTCGTCGAGCTCTCTTTTGGTTTTAAACTTGTCTATAGCCTGCTTTACTGTAAGGATCAGATCTTCTCTGGACCAGGGTTTTTGTATGTATCTGAACAAACCTGCATTGTTGATGGCATATTGAATTCCATCGATGTCTGTATATCCTGTGAGAAGTATTTTCAGTGAATCCGGTATCAATTTGTTCAGTTCTGCAAGTAATACATCGCCCGGTATTCCAGGCATTCTCTGATCTGATATTACAAGGATAAAATTATCTCCCTGGTTTATGGACTCTTCTACGACTTGAAATGCTTCTTCCGCGTTACGGGCAGTTTCTATGGTGATGTTTTCGGGAAGACTGCTTATTAGTTCCATCTTCAAAGCGTCAACTATCATTTCTTCATCGTCAACGCAAAGTATCATATCTCTGCCCATCAGCAACCACCTTTTATTAAATTTGTTTTATTATATATACCCTAAAAATACAAATGAACTCAATAAAATACAGAAAATGATATAAAAAAGTGTCGCAGGCAGGTTAAAATTGTGGCATTATAATTGCTTCGCTGGTAGAAAGTCCTGTATTTTCAGGTCTGGAAACAGAATTGTCGAAATGTTCACGATTTTGCTAACTGCCGGCGTTTTATTGTCATCCTGAAGCAGTATGTCCTGCCTGTCAGGCTACCGGAATCATCGTGGGACGCACAGGAGGAGTCTTTACTCCGCAGGAAACAGCCACCCGTGCCGAAGTGGCGGCCATCATACACAGGTTTATTGAGAACGTCATCGACTGAATAAGGTTGTCAGAGGGACGGTTCCGTTGACAATAAGTTGTCAGAGGGACGGTTCTTTTGACAAAAGATTGTCATCAGAACCGTCCCTCTGACAATTTTAGTATGCTCTGCCCCAGTAAACCATGTGTTTGGCTTCTTTTCCGCAGCAGACGCATTTGTCGCTTATCTTTTCCTGTTCAAACGGGATGCAGCGGGCTGTAGCCGCCATTCTGTCCTTGACCGCCTTCTCGCACTCTACGTCTCCGCACCACATTGCTTTTATGAAGCCCGGAGTATCGTTAAGGATTTTTTCCATCTCTTCCAGCGTGGTTGCAGTAAAGGTCCTGGAATTCCTTAAGTTGAGAGCTTTATTGTACAATGCTGATTGAATGTCATCCAATACCTCGGTAACCTTCGTTTCCAGCTCATCTATTGAAACGAAAAGCTTCTCTCTGTTCATACGTTTCACGAGGACGACCTGATTCTTCTCTATATCCTTCGGTCCTATCTCAAGGCGGAGAGGCACGCCTCTCATTTCATACTCAGCAAATTTCCAGCCGGGCATTTTATCGGAATCGTCTATTTTAACGCGGCAAACCTTCGAAAGGCGTTCTTTGAGCTCATATGCCTTTTCAAGGACACCTTCCACATTCTGCTGTACGGGAACGATGATAACCTGTACGGGAGCGACTTTAGGTGGCAGAACCAGTCCTGAGTCATCGCCATGCACCATTATGATGGCACCGATCAGGCGTGTGCTCATTCCCCAGGAAGTCTGGTGGGCATATTTCAGTTTATTGTCCCTGTCAAGATATTGGATCCCAAATGCTTTGGCGAAGCCATCGCCAAAGTTGTGGGAGGTTCCTGTCTGCAATGCCTTTCCGTCATGCATGAGGCTTTCTATTGTATATGTTGCCCTTGCTCCGGCAAATTTCTCCTTCTCGGTCTTTTGTCCCTTAATTACCGGAATGGCCAGGAACTCTTCACAGAAGGAGGCATAGACATTCAGCATGCGGATTGTTTCTTCCTGCGCTTCCTCTGCTGTTGCATGGACAGTATGTCCTTCCTGCCAGAGGAATTCCACCGAACGAAGGAAAGGACGGGTGGTTTTCTCCCATCTGACTACCGAGCACCATTGATTGTACAGCTTCGGAAGATCCCTGTAGGATTGTACTATGTCCTTGTAATGGTCGCAGAACAGGGTCTCCGAGGTGGGCCGCACACAGAGTCTTTCAGCCAATTGTTCGCTTCCGCCGTGGGTGACCCAGGCTACTTCAGGTGCAAAGCCCTCAACATGATCCTTTTCCTTTTGGAGAAGGCTTTCAGGGATGAACATGGGCATGTACACATTCTCATGTCCCGTTTCCTTGAACCGCCTGTCGAGTTCTTTCTGAATAAGCTCCCATATGGCATACCCATACGGGCGGACTATCATGCAGCCTTTTACGCTGGCGTATTCAACCAGGTCGGCCTTTTTGACGATATCGGTATACCATTTCGCAAAATCCTCATCCATTGAGGTAATCGCTTCAACAAACTTCTTTTCCTTTGCCATTAATATTTCCTCCATCCATTTTCTGATTATATTGAATCCCTAGGTATAAATAGGGTAATTTATACATGTTTCTGTTTTAACGTATCAGCACTTTGGACGCTCCCGTACAGATTCTTCGCTTAGCTCAGAATGACACCTTTCAAGCGTTCAAAATGAGTAAAAGTGTCCGTCCCTCGTGCTCATCTGTCATACTTACACACAGACAGTACTTTCTCGAGGGCTTCGTCAACTGTCATGCTCAGGGCTTCTTTCCCTCCCCTTGGCTTATACTCTACGATCCCTTCGGCCGCTTTTCTGCCGACATTTATCCGTATGGGAATGCCTATAAGGTCGGCATCCATGAATTTTACGCCCGCTCTTTCGTTCCTGTCATCCAGGATCACTTCCACACCTGCTTCAGCAAGTCTTCTATACATTTCCTCAGAAACCTTCATTACATTCTCATCCAAAACATTGACAGGCACTATTATGACATGGTATGGGGCTATTCCCATCGGCCATATGATCCCGTTTTCATCGTGGTGCTGCTCTATCACGGCTGCTATAGTCCTGTTGATTCCGATGCCGTAACAGCCCATTACCATGGGTCTCTCATTTCCTTCTTCGTCGATATAGTTGCATCCAAGTGCTTCGGTATACCTGGTACCAAGTTTGAAAATGTGTCCGACCTCGATCCCTCTTGCAAGAGTTATTTTCTCCCCGCAGCAGGGACATTTGTCTTCACCGGAAATGCACCTTATATCATGCACCTCGGCACTGAAATCCCTGCCGAAATTGATATTCTTCAGATGGTAATCGGTCTCATTGGCCCCGACTATGAAATTCCTTCCCATGGCTACTTCGTGATCTGCTATGATCCTTATCTTAAGCCCTGCAGGACCGGCAAAGCCGACATCCGCATTTGTCACGGCACGGACGCTTTCGGCATCTGCCATTTCAAGTTCGGTACACCCTAATACATTTTTAAGTTTTACCTCGTTCAGTTCCCTGTCTCCTCTTACCATTGCAGCAATAAGCTCGCCATCGGCTTTATATATCAGGGTCTTTGCCATTCTGGACGCATCGCAGCCCAGAAATCCGGTAAGCTCGGTTATGGTATGGATATTTGGAGTATGGATCTTGATGATATCCTCCGGGCATTCATCAGAGTGATCATCAGCCGGTAAACAGCCTGCCTTTTCTTCGTTGGCTCCATATCCGCAGGTTTTGCAATAGGCTATCCCATCCTCTCCGGCCTCCGATATGACCATGAATTCCTGAGAGCCTGATCCTCCCATAGCACCTGAATCGGCCTCCACGACCTTGTACTCCAGTCCAAGACGGTCAAAAATCCTTCTGTACGCTCTGTCCATCTTCTTGTATGAATCATCGAGACCTGCTTCATCCCTGTCAAAGCTGTAAGCATCCTTCATTATGAATTCGCGGGAGCGCATCACACCAAATCTGGGGCGTAATTCATCCCTGTATTTCGTCTGTATCTGGTAAAGTATGACGGGCAAACTCCGATAGGAACGAAGACTGTTTTTTACTGTCAAAGTGAATATTTCCTCATGGGTTGGTCCTAAACAGAAATCCCTGTCATTGCGGTCCTTAAGCCTGAACATTTCGGGACCGAAAACCTCCCACCTTCCCGATTCACGGAAGCTTTCGGAGGGAAGCAGAGCCGACATCAGAAGCTCCTGACCACCGATCCCGTCCATTTCCTCTCTAACGACCTGCTTGATTTTCTTAAGGACACGATAACCCAGCGGCAGAAATGAGTATATGCCCGAAGCAAGCTTGCGTATCAGGCCTGCCCTCAGCATCAGCTTATGGCTTATTATCTCGGCTTCTGCAGGAACCTCTCTCATGGTAGGCAGAAACATCTTTGAAAAATACATATTCCACCTCAACGTTTTACCGTGAAAATATAAAAATCCGCCCCAAAACTGGGACGGACAGAACTTTCCGCGGTACCACCCAAATTGGCCGGCATCGGTAATGCTAATTCTTCAGCATTTACAGATTAACCAGCCCGGCTCTCGGTCTTTAACGGGACCAGCGTAGACCTCATCGGCCTTATGTCTCGGGGGCGGGACGAAGCTGACCGGCATAAAAGCCTCTCACCAAAACGGCTTTTTCTCTTGATGCGTTCTGACTTCACATTCCCTTCATCGACTGGTATTGAACTTTGAATGTTACCTAATTATACAATGTTGATTTTCCGGATGTCAACGGTTGTCATTCATAACAGAGGATATAGAAAAATGTGTTTGGATGATTCTTTGTCGCTTCGCTCCTCAGAATGACATATGGCACGATTTATTGAGCTCAGCGAAGAATGAATATTTCCCCCAATGCCCAAAATGAACAGGAAGAAATGTCTCAGCTACTCTCATGTGGTATAATCACCATGGATAATTTAAGGTCAGGAGTGCGTTATGGATAAATTTATGCATCTTGTCTGCCCTGTTTGCAGCGGCAAACTTTCCCCGGAAAATCAAAGCCTTATCTGCTCACATGGCCATTGCTTCGACATCGCCGGCAAAGGTTATGTCAATCTGCTCCTTGTCGGTGATAAAAACAGTAAAGAACCGGGCGACAACAAGGATATGGTGAAAGCAAGAAAAAGGTTTCTGGATAAAGGCTATTATGAGCCTCTGGCAAAGTGTCTTTGCACCTTGCTCAGTCAAAAGCTGCAGGACATGAACCATGACGGCATAATTCTGGATACTGGCTGCGGCGACGGCTATTACACCGACTATATACTAAGAAATACTTTATCAGACCATACCTGTTTTCACATTTACGGAATGGACATATCAAAGGAAGCCATACGTCTGGCTGCAGGCAGGAACAAGGATATCGTTTTTTTTGTTGCTTCCCTTTTCAAAATTCCTTTCTCAGGCAACAGCGCAGATTTCATACTTAACGCCTTTGCACCGTCTTATGATCCTGAATTTCGCAGAATATTGAAACATAACGGGATACTTATTTCTGTCATCCCCGGCAGAAGCCATCTCTTCGGGCTTAAATCAGTCCTCTATGAAAAGCCATATGAAAACGATGAAAAAGGACCTGACCTTCCTTCTTTCAGGCATGTTGATCAGGTTCGCGTCAAAGATTCCATAAAGCTTTGCAGCCGGGAAGATATAGCTGATCTGCTGGCAATGACGCCTTATTACTGGAAAACCCCAAAGGAAGGCATTGAGCGGCTCAATAAGCTTACCGAACTGGAAACCCCTGTTGAGTTTGTGGTGAATGTTTACTCGAAACAGGGGTAGTCCAAAACCAATAAAAAGTCACTCCACAATTGTCATTCTGAGCGCAGCGAAGAATTGTTTTCAAGTTCAGAAAGCCATAAGTCCACCGCGGCATCGCTTGGCATTTTCCAGTCTCCTCTTGGAGATAGAGATACAGTTCCCACCTTAGGTCCGTCAGGCATGCAGGAGCGCTTGAACTGCTGCGAGAAAAACCTCTTGAAGAATATCACAAGCCAGTTTTTAAGCTGTTCCGGGCTGTACTGATCCTTAAAAGCCTGCCGGGCCAGGTAAAGCAGCTTGGCTGGACCCGCTCCCCAGCTTTGCATATAGAACAGGAAAAAGTCATGGACTTCATATGGTCCTAAAACCTCCTCCGTCTTCTGTGTGATCTGCCCTGATTTGGAAGGCGGCAGGAGCTCGGGGCTGACAGGAGTGTCCAGTATATCGTGAAGGATCCTCGCAACCTCCTCACCGGCTTCATTGTCCGCATACCATCTGATAATATATCGCACAAGGGTCTTGGGTATGCCGGCATTGACCCCGTACATCGACATATGGTCACCGTTATATGTGCACCAGCCAAGGGCCAGCTCCGACAGATCTCCGGTACCGATGACCAGGCCGCTGATTTTATTGGCATAATCCATCAGGATCTGGGTCCTTTCCCGTGCCTGGACATTCTCGTAGGTTATATCATGTACATCCTTGTCGTGTCCGATATCCTCAAAATGCTTAAGGCAGGCATCCTTTATATCAACCACCTTCAGTGTGGCGTTATATTCTTTTATAAGGCTCAATGCGTTATCATAGGTCCTGTCGGTGGTCCCGAAACCGGGCATGGTGATGGCATGGACATTGCTGTACGGAAGTCCCAGCTTCTCCATAGCCCTTGTTGCAACGATGAAAGCAAGGGTCGAATCAAGGCCGCCCGAGATTCCTATGACAAGCTTCTCTGATTTTGTGTGACTGATGCGTTTTATAAGCCCGCAGGTCTGCATGGAGAGTATTTCCTTGCACCTTAAGTCCATATCCGCATCGTTCAGTGGTATGAATGGGTTTTTATTGATCGATCTGTGAAGGGTGTCCGGTAAGTATTCGTCTGCCGGATCGAAATAAACGACTCTGAAGCCACGGTCGCCGGTCTTTCTTCTGGAAGGGCCTATAATGCGTCTGTTATAGCTCAGCCTGTCCATATCTATATCAGCTGTCACCAGCTTGTTTTCAAAGAAAAAGCGCTCAGACTCCTTCAATACATTACCGTTTTCTGCGATCAGAAGATGACCGCCGAATACAAGATCGGTTGATGATTCGCAGCAGTTGGCCGAGGAGTATACATAGCCTGCGACACAACGGGAGGATTGGCTTTTTACAAGATCTCTGCGGAAATCAGCCTTGCATACCAGTTCATTGCTTGCAGACAGATTGAAAAGCAGAACGGCTCCGGCCTGAGCCTGATAGCAGCTTGGCGGGACAAGGCTCCAGAGATCCTCGCAGATTTCGACACCGAATTTGAGCTCTTCCCTGCCCCTGGCAGCAAAAATCAAATCGGTTCCGGCAGGAACTATCGAATCACCCAGACATATCTCCTTTTCATCTAGCTGATCGGCAGCAGTAAACCATCTGCCTTCATAAAACTCACTGTAATTGGGAAGGTATGATTTGGGGACTATGCCCAGGATCTTTCGGTTCTGAAGCACAGCCGCGCAATCGTATAATCTTCCGCTGATATTCAGGGGAAGTCCTATTACCGATACCATGCTGCTCCCCGCTGTTGCCTGCGCAATCTTTATAAGGGCCTCTTTTGCAGCTTCTATGAGGGTTTCCTTCATGAACAGGTCACCGCAGGTATAGCCTGTCACACATAGCTCCGGGAAAACTATGAACTCCACATGGTTTTTGCTTGCTTCATCTATAAGTTCTATTATCTTTCCGGTGTTAAAGTTCACGTCAGCAACCCTGAGCTCTGGAGATGCCGCCGCAACCCTTACAAAGCCGTATTTCATAGTAATCACCAACCCAACCGCTTTTCTATAGCAATCATACCATATCATTCCTCATTTAGGATAGCTGATTCTTTTTTATCAGTCTGTCAGGGATGGTTTCCGGTTTCATAGCACCATTTAGCCATCTCTGTCAAAAGATCCAGCGGCAATGGTTTGCTGTATGGAAGCTGCAGCGCGCCCTTGCTGGTTTTATATTCGGTAAGGTGTTCGGCAAAATGCTCAATTGCCTTGTCGCCGGGATATATCCCGATATGTTTCATAAATGCTGCAAAATGAATGATGTTATGCTTTTTCCAATATGTCGGCATACTCCATGATATGCGTTCCTCTGCGTCAGGAAGCGCAGCACGGAGCGTATCTCTCACCTGATTCAGTAATGGCTGCACATTTTCAGGCTGCAGCGATATATACTCATCAACTGTTTTCGGTTTTTCACAGAAATGCTCCTGATTATTGTTTTTGAATTCACGACCGCATTTAGGACACTTCCACATGATCATCCACTCTCCTTAATGGTAACCTGCACACTGTCTCCGGGCTGTTTTCCGATTTTCGCCCGGATGTCCTTCCGGAGGCCTATGATATAGAATACTGAACCATCAGCGTTTTTTACACCCATATTGACGATGCTTCCGACATAAGGTACCCCGTCGAAAGTAGCATGGACTTTGACCCTGCCTTTTCCGAATTCCTTTCTGATGTCATATGGGAATTCGACATATGCACCGTCAACTTCGGGAACCTTCTTTATTACTGCTTCAAAATTGTATGTTTTGAGATTCATGAATAGCCTCCCTCAATCCCCAATATTCATTCTTACCCGAAAAAGGGAAATAAAAAACCATCTGTTGATGGATATCAACAGATGGCTGTATGGAGCGGGTGAAGGGAATCGAACCCTCACGGCCAGCTTGGAAGGCTGGAGTTCTACCACTGAACTACACCCGCATATGGTTTTTCATTGCGCTTTTTAACGCCGCATTGTCTATTATACTGAAGAGGATTTAGCTTGTCAAGCAAGATGTTGAGCGAT
>DULR01000094.1 GCA_012840245.1 Clostridiaceae bacterium | reverse complement strand
TTTACCCCCTTCAAGTATGGACAACTTAAAGGGTATTATTTTTCAGGGGTGCCCGCAATGGAGTTTCCAATTTATGCAGGGATTTTTAAGTTCCGGAACGCTCGGTTTTTATTGTACCAAAAACAATATAAGATTACACAAAACTGCCAGTGTGGACAGAATTAATGCTGGTGATATATATATAAAAACCATTTCCCAGAAAGGCATTTCGGGCCGGACATAAAATACAACAACCATGCACAGGATGGCAAAAAGAGTAACAGTGGCAAAAATGGCAACTGACCTGTATAACACCCAGGAAAGCAGGGACTTGCCTTGTGCTGCGATCACATCATAGTTTTCATCAGCCTTTATTTTTCCCCACTCTCCTATCGACATTGCTGCGATGAATGGAAATATTACTTCAAAGCCCAATAAGCTTAAGTTGAGCATTTCACCGGCAAAGAAAGATAGGATGGTAAAAACAACAACAAGAGAAGATAAAATTAGTATCGGGTTTATTCCGAGGATTTTTAATTCGCTTTTAACTTGTCTCATTAACCATTCCTCCAGAACTTGCGCCTCAGGAATAACGGAACTGCTGATATTAATCCACAAACTAATAAAAACATCAGGTTTGGCAGAATACCATCAGTATTGATATACGGATATTTAGGATGCAGCCAAATGAGCTTCTTCAGATCCCCTGATGTAATCAGGTAAAATGGCATCTTATCCGACGAGTCAGGTGATGCTGCATTTAATATAAACAAAACAGACGCAAGCACATAGAAAAGCCGAACATCAAAAATAGCAGGAAGTGCCACTGAGGTAAAGCTAATAAATATGCTGACAGGTAGGACATTAATAATTAAAGCTTTAGCAAGAGGAATCAGGCAATCCTGGAATGAAACGTCAACCGGCACAGATGTAAAAATACAAGTGTATTTAATATTAAGTAAAGAGAAAAAACAGTATATGCATAAATAAATCCGCCAATTAACTTCCCGAGTATGTACTGAGATTTTGTAATAGGGCTTGCCATTATCAAATGCTTCATGCCAGTTTTTTGATCAATAGTCAAACGATTTGATATTAAGAACATCAATCCGAAAGCAGTGAGCAACGCACCGAAGCTTAGTGTGCGAAATATAAAATAGGAAGGCTCAGATAGAAATTCCAACCGGGCAAGATTTTTCGCCGACGGAAAACTATCAATCAAAGATATTACAACAGCAGCAGCCAGCACTGCCCATGTCGCGATTCTTTTCAATTGCATCAAATATTCGTAATATATAACCGAAAGCAATTTACGCATAGTTTTTTCCTCCCATGCAGTACACATATGCATCCTCCAGGGTTGCGGAAACACATTCGGCATCAGGAAAACTCATGTCTTTATCCATGATGCGGACAATTAGGCCTTGGCTATCATATGTAGTGGAAATTACTACAGCCTGTTTTTGAATATCGATAAGCTGATTTTCATCATGAATTTTAATTAATTTTATTCTTCCTTCCACATGGTTCATGAGATCAGCAGAAGTTCCGGTATAGAATAGCCGGCCTTTCCTCAGAACAGCCAGCTCTTCACATACCTGATAAACATCCTCTATTATATGAGTTGACAGTATAACCGTTTTATCATCTTTGCAATGTTTGTCAAACATCCAACCTGACCACACAACCTCAAAAAACTCCGAAAAAACATCTAAATCGACCACTCGCGAGCGCTGACATCTAACCCGACCACTCGCCGAGCACCAACATCTAACCTGACCACTTGACTATCAAAAAGTGCCTTTTTGGACTTGTTTCCGCGAAGCGATATTTTCATGTTTTTCGCCTGGTGGGTTTCATACCCATGTGTGCTAAAAGCATTGATATATAAGGGGTTTCAGCTCTCTCAATCTTTCACCCTTGACATCAATACTACCGTCTCAACATGCTTAGTCCATGGGAACATTTCTGTTTTTCAGGTGCTTCTTATGATTTTCCTAACAGGACCGCGATCACTTCAGGATAGATCTCCTTTGCGTGAGCTTTCCAGTTATTGCATATGGAGCGGGCATCCTCCCGTGATCCCACAGAAAGACGAATATCTATGAGAGGCTTGAAGTCTTCCAGGATCTTGCATTTGACTTCGTACTCATCTTCACTTTCAAGAGTATACTCTGCCACGACAGAGGTTTCCAGACGTATGACCGAACGGATGGCATCAATGTTTTCATCCAGTCTTGTCCTGATGCCGAGAGGGATCAGATCCATAAACATTTCCAGCATTTTCAACCCTTCAGGCGAAGGTGTATAGTAGTCGATATTGTCACGGGTCTCTGTTATTATCAGATTATCCTTCTGCATTTCGTGGATCCCCTGCTGGAGAAGGAAATAATTCATGAACCGGTTTTCGAGCATTATCCTGGTAAGCTGCATGTTGCTGACCGGGATACGAACCCGATTCATGAAATATAGAAGCAGCACCTTGTTTTCAGCTTTTTCGCGGCCTTCAATGTCCATGGCAATATTCTCCTCATATTTACTTGTTAAAAAGTATACTATAAATCCATTATGAAATGTATATCTTTTTAAAGCTTTTGTGACTTATGCATATTGCTTATGCAGGGCATATTTGATAAAATCTGAACAAAATGAAATTACCAAAATAATCTTTTGCTTTTTGTTGAAATTGACGACAGGAATCCCTGATGGAGGTTAATATGGCTGGAACAATAACGGAAAAAATACTGAAGGAACATATTATCGAAGGCGAACCTATAGCCGGAAACGAAGTCGCACTAAAAATCGACAATACCCTGACGCAGGATGCCACCGGAACGATGGCTTACCTCCAGTTTGAAGCCATAGGCATAGACAGGGTAAAAACCCAATTCAGCGTTAGTTTTGTGGATCATAACACTCTTCAGACTGATTTCAAAAATGCCGATGACCACAAATTCCTCGAAACCATGGCAAAAAGATACGGGCTTTATTTTTCAAAGCCCGGAAACGGCATTTGTCACCAGCTTTTTCTTGAGCGCTTCGCGATACCCGGGAACACTCTGATAGGATCTGACAGCCATACTCCCACGGCAGGAGGGATAGGCTGCTTCGCCATGGGAGCCGGCGGGCTTGATGTGGCGTGCGCCATGGCCGGAGCTCCTTTCAGGATAAGATATCCGAGAATAGTCGGAATAAAGCTGACCGGGAAGCTGAATCCCTGGGTTTCTGCAAAGGATGTTATTTTGGAGGTGCTCAGGCTTGTAGATGTAAAAGGCAATGTAGGAAAGGTATTTGAATATTTCGGTGAAGGCGTGAAAACCCTGAGCGTGCCTGACCGTGCAACTATAGCCAATATGGGCACCGAAACGGGTTGTACGACCAGCATCTTCCCGAGTGACGATATAACCCTTGAGTTCCTGAAGGCTCAGGGCAGGGAAAAGGATTTCAGAAGACTGGAGCCCGACAGTGATGCAGTATACGATGAAGTCATCACCATCGACCTGTCGGAGGTAGAACCTATGGTCGCTCTGCCTCACAGCCCCGGAAATGTGAAAAAGGTGAGGGAAGCAGGGAAGATAAAGGTCGATCAGGTAGCCATAGGCTCATGTACCAATTCATCGCTGAGAGACCTCAAGATCGTGGCAAAAGCGCTGGAAGGCAAGACCGTTTCAGACACGCTCCACGTATTTATGAGCCCCGGCTCGAGACAGGTGGTTGAGCACCTTATAAAAGACGGAGACTATGTGAACATAGTAAGAGCCGGAGTCAGGATCATGGAAAACGCCTGCGGCGCCTGTATCGGCATGGGATGCGCGCCTGCCTCAGGAAGCATATCGGTACGCACCTTCAATCGCAATTTCGAAGGAAGGAGCGGGACCAGGGATGCCATGGTTTATCT
Source organism: Clostridiaceae bacterium (assembly GCA_012840245.1). Taxonomy (GTDB): domain Bacteria; phylum Bacillota; class Clostridia; order DSM-8532; family DSM-8532; genus DTU059. Next base: position 41,610 of record DULR01000094.1, on the reverse strand, counting down.
GGCAAGTCCGGAGACCGCTGCTGCAACTGCGCTGACCGGATATCTGACAGACCCCAGAGATCTGGGTGAATATCCTGAGATCGAGTTGCCTGACCGGTTCATCATAAACGATAATATGATAGTAAAGCCTCTTCCCGCTGAAGAGGCCATAAAGATCGAAATATTCAGAGGACCTAATATCAAGCCGCTGCCCGTATTCGATCCGCTGCCCGACACACTTTCGGGAAAAGCGCTGATCAAGGTCGGAGACAATATCACGACCGACCACATAATGCCGGCAGGAGCTAAAGTGCTGCCCTTCAGGAGCAATATCCCGGAAATATCCAGGTATGTATTCGAAACCGTTGATCCTGAGTTTTACCGGAAAGCCAAAGAATACGGCGGAGGTTTTATAATAGGCGGTGAGAACTATGGCCAGGGCTCAAGCCGTGAGCATGCGGCTCTCGCTCCCAAGTATCTGGGAGTAAAAGCGGTCATAGTAAAGAGTTTTGCGAGGATACATCTCGCAAACCTTATAAACTTCGGGATCGTGCCCCTGACCTTCAAGAATCCTGCCGATTATGACAGTATCGATGACGGCGATGATCTGGCACTTGAAATAGGCGACCTTAAGGGCAGATGTATCCTGAGGAACAGGACAAAAGGCATAGATATCGAGCTTGAGCATACTTTGTCCGACATGGATGCCGAAATCCTCAAAGCCGGTGGGAAACTGCCATGGATAAAGAAAAAATTCAACAATTGAACAGGAGGTAGCTGATGGCTAAAATTTTGATGAAAACTCCATTGGTCGAGATGGATGGAGACGAGATGACAAGGGTCATATGGACATGGATAAAAGAGATCCTTCTTGAGCCATATATAGAGCTGAACACAGAATATTATGATTTGGGCCTAAAAAACAGGGATCTGACTGATGATCAGGTTACCATAGATTCTGCCGAGGCTACAAAAAAATATGGCGTAGCTGTAAAGTGCGCCACCATAACCCCTAATGCCGCACGAGTCATCGAATATGATCTTAAGGAGATGTGGAAAAGCCCTAACGGCACCATCAGGGCAATACTGGATGGAACTGTTTTCAGGGAACCAATTTTAGTCAAAGGAATTATCCCGTTCGTACGGACATGGAAAAAACCCATATCCATTGCCCGTCATGCCTATGGTGATGTATATAAAAATACAGAAATGAAAACAGAAGGTGCGGGTAAGGCAGAAATAGTCTTCACTGACAAGGATGGCAAAGAAACCCGCCAGACCATCCATGAGTTCACTGATGACGGCATAATTATGGGCATGCACAACACAGACAAATCCATACGGAGTTTTGCACGTGCATGCTTCACCTATGCGCTGGACAAGAAACAGGATTTATGGTTTGCAACAAAGGATACCATATCCAAAATCTATGACCACAGGTTCAAGGATATATTCAATGAAATCTACGAGGCCGAATATTCCCGGAAGTTCAGGGAGGCTGGTATCGAATATTTCTACACACTCATAGACGACGCTGTCGCAAGAGTGGTACGCTCCGAAGGAGGCTTTATCTGGGCCTGCAAGAATTACGACGGTGATGTTATGTCGGATATGATAGCTTCTGCTTTCGGAAGCCTTGCCATGATGACCTCGGTCCTGGTCTCTCCCGAAGGATACTATGAGTATGAAGCCGCTCATGGAACCGTTCAGCGACATTATTACAGCCATCTTGAGGGTAAGGAGACCTCGACGAACTCAGTGGCTACTATTTTTGCGTGGACTGGAGCACTGAGAAAAAGAGGAGAGCTCGATGAGCTTCCCGATCTGGTTTCCTTTGCCGGCAAGCTGGAAAAAGCGTGCCTTGATACCATTGAGTCAGGAATCATGACAAGGGATCTTATCGCGCTTTCAGTACTCGAGAACAAGAAAGCTGTCAATACCAGGGACTTCCTGCTTGAAATACGGAAGCGTCTGGACGAAATGATGCAATAAAGGGTGCCTGAATGAAATACGACGGAATTGTTATCTACAGCGATCTTGATGGAACATTGCTTGACGACAGGCGCAAGCTCTCAAAGGAGAATCTGGATGCCATCTCCCGTTTTGTATCACAGGGCGGGAGTTTTGCCGTTGCTACAGGAAGAATGGAAAGGACGACGCTTATAAATTTTCCGCAGCTTACCATTAACAGTCCCTCCATTTTCTTCAATGGGGCACTGGTATTCGATGTTAAGGCTAAGGAAGTGCTTTTCAGCACATTGATGCCTGAAGGGCTGGTCCCCATGCTCCGGGACATTGCCGCCCGCTATCCCACTGCATGCGTTGAAGTGAATGTGCGGGGAAAGGCTTATGTAGTAAACATGAATGATATAATCAGAATACAGCTTGAGCGGGAAGGCCTTGAGGGGATCGAGTGCTCATGGCAGGATCTTCCCGGGGACTGGCTTAAGGTATTGTTTGCCGACAAACATGAGGTTCTGGAACTGATCAAGGCAGATCTGGACAGGCTGGGAAGAAAAGATATAAATATCATGTTTTCTGAGAGTGAGCTGCTTGATATCATGGCAAGGGGTGTTTCCAAAGGAGCCGCGCTTAAGAAGCTTAGGGATTTGTACAAAGACAGGTGGAAACTGCTTGTTGCCGTCGGGGATAATGATAACGATTATGAAATGCTGAAACAGGCCGATCTGGGTATCGCCGTCTCAAATGCGACACCAAAGGTGAAGTCTGTTGCGGATTACATAATAGATCACCACAATATTCCATGCATGCCCCAGGTTTTGGATATCCTTGATTCACATTTGCATCATGGTTTAAAACTGAAGAAATGTTGGTAATTAAAATCAAGGACATGCAGGTTATTTGGATGTGATATTATGAAAATTACAAAGATTATAGCATTGTTTTTGATAACAGCGCTCATATTCAGCGCAGGATCATATGTAAAGGCCGATCAGACCAAAACCGGGGATCATCAGACCGACGAGAATTTCGACACGACAAAAGTCGATCAGGGTTCGGTGGGAGCCCGTTATATTCCGTCCGAGGAAAAACGGGTCAAAACGAGAGTTCAGAATTCTGATCTGAAATATGATTATGATCTGTTCGGAAGGGAAAATTTCGAGTACTTTCCTCTTCAGCTGGGCAATGGCAATTATAAGGTCTTGGTCTTTGAAAACATAACAGGAAACCGTTACCGCCAGGTAAAAGCCAGGAATATCAAAGCTGAAATAAAGAATCCTCTGGATGTATTCAGGGCTTCAGTCCAGACTGTAAAATGGGATCCTGAGATGAAGATCATCAGAAAAGCTGCCGAACTGACAAAAGGGCTTAAGACCGACAAGCAAAAGATAACGGCAATATACAACTTTGTTGTGGATACTTTCAGCTATGACTATGACAAGATAAATAAAATTGATTTGACTTATGTGCCTGATATAGAGAAGGTTTACGAAGAAAAGAGCGGGATCTGCTATGATTATGCGGCTGTTTTCGCAGCGATGCTGAGAAGCCAGAACATTCCCGCCAAGCTCATAAAAGGATATACCGATCTGGTCAATGGCTACCATGCATGGAATGAGGTCTATCTGGCCGAAGAAGACAGATGGATGGTTATCGACACTACATATGATTCAGGTTTAAAGAAGAAGAACAAAAAGTTTACGATGGAAAAGGACAGCAAGAAATATCATGCATCAAAAGAGTATTGATCATAATCAAAATCAGAGCGCGAATAAGCGCTCTTTTTTTATGCTTTCATAAAGATTACACGTTTTATGAAAGAATACATCTTCTAAAATTTCTAAATCACTGCTATCACCAATCTGTTACAAATGGATAGGAGTCCATGGTGCAACATGCTCCGTTAAAGGAATATAAGAAATATAAAAACTTCTGTGAAAAACAGGAGTTATTTTTTATATTTATACAAAAATGAAATATTGCAAAACAGAAGTTGCAAAAAATATTGACTCGTATCGTATAATTGTATACAATAGTAAAAATCAAACCAGACCCATGAAAATTGTTTGTTTAGCCAAATACATTGCTGATATCAGGCAGGTTGAAATATTGGGCGTATATGCGCCGACAGGATTGAAGAGGTTGAGAAGAGCCAAGGGAGGTCATTGCATTGTATAGGGAAATGTCAAAGTGTGAGATCGATGCTTATTACAGCCTGGCCAGTGAGATAGTTGAAACGAAAAACAGATTCATGCCGGGCGTTTATGACAAGTACAATGTAAAGCGGGGTCTCAGGAATGAAGACGGATCGGGAGTATTGGTCGGTCTTACCGAGATCGGCGATGTTCACGCCTACATATACGATGAAGGAGAAAAAGTTCCTGTCGAGGGCCGTTTGGTATACAGAGGCATCGATGTGTACGATCTTGTCAATGGCTTCATATCCGATAACCGCTTCGGGTTCGAGGAATGTGCCTACCTTCTTTTATTCGGGGATCTGCCGACGAAAAGCGAACTTGATAAGTTCACCTGCGTGCTGGGGAGCAGAAGGAAAATACATGAGGATTTTGTCCGAGCCAATATACTCAATGCACCGAGTTCTAACATAATGAACAAAATCGCGAGACTTGTCCTCACCATGTATTCCTATGATGAGAATCCCGACAGCACAGATGTCAGAAATCTTCTCAGGCAGAGTATCGATTTGATCGCAAAATTCCCTGCAATGGCGGTGTACGGATATCAGGCCAAGGCACATTATCTTGACGGGAAGAGCCTTTATATCCACAATCCTGATCCTGAGCTGTCTTCTTCTGAGAATATCCTGAAGCTTTTGAGACCTTCAGGTGAATATACCGATCTGGAAGCAAAGGTCCTGGATCTTGCGCTCGTCCTTCATGCAGAGCATGGTGGCGGTAACAACTCGACCTTTGCGACCCATGTCGTATCATCCTCCGGAACCGATATCTATTCGTCCATCGCTGCTGCCGTAGGAAGCCTGAAAGGGCCAAAGCACGGCGGTGCGAACCATAAAGTGATCGAGATGATGGATGAGCTTAAAAATGAGGTAAAGGACTGGGGAAGCGATGAGCAGATAAGAGATTATCTGACGAGGATCATCAAAAAGCAGGCATTTGACCGTACCGGTCTGATTTACGGAATAGGCCATGCGGTGTATACCCTTTCGGATCCCAGATGCGTTCTTTTGAAAGAGCAGGCTGAAAAGCTGGCAAAACAGGTTGGAAGGACCGATGAGTTCGAGCTCCATAAAAAGGTCGAAAAACTGGCTCCTGAGGTTTTCAGGGAAATCAAGGGCATCGACAAACCCATGTGCGCCAATATTGATTTTTATTCAGGTTTTGTTTATGATATGCTTGGCATCCCTGTTGAAATGAACACACCAATATTTGCTGTGGCCAGGATCGTAGGCTGGTGCGCCCATATCATAGAAGAGCATCTTAACGGAGGGAAAATCATTCGTCCGGCATATAAAAACATCAAAAAACGCTGTGAATATGTTAAAATGTCGGACAGAGTATAAACTGGCCATGTAGTTTGAATCACTGATATAAACAGTTGTCATTCTGAATGAAAAGGAGCCGATAAATAAGCTGCTTCTTCAGAATGACAATGTTTGTTTATTGGCATAAGCAAGGCAGATAGAATACAGCAGTTGAAAACCCGGAGGTTATCAGCCATATGACAGTATATAAATATGACACACATGTTCACACGAAAGAGGTCAGCCGCTGCGGAAAAGTTTCAGCCGAGGAAACGGTGGAGATGTATAAAAATGCCGGGTATGAAGGCATCGTAATAACTGATCACTACTATGATTATTATTTTTATGAATTGGGAGACCTGAGTTGGGAGAGAAAGATAGACTGCTATCTCCGGGGTTATAAAAATGCCCTTGAAGCAGGAAGAAATCTTGGTCTGAAGGTTATACTGGGCATGGAGATCAGATTTCAGGAAAATGAGAATGATTACCTTGTCTATGGCATCAACGAGGATTTTCTCAAGAAAAACAGGGAACTCTACAGACTGGGTCTGAAAGATTTCAGGTCCCTGGCCGATAAGGAAAATATCCTGATATTCCAGGCGCATCCATTCAGGCCTTTCATGATCCCCGCACCTCCGGAACTGATCGACGGGGTCGAAGTATTCAATGGAAATCCGCGGCACAATTCCAATAACGACAAGGCCTACGAGTATGCACTCGAAAACCGTCTTCTTATGCTGTCGGGTTCTGATTTCCACCAGCCATGCGACATTGCCGCAGGCGGCATAATCATATCCGAAAGCATCAGCGATGCCCGCCAGCTGACAGACATACTAAGGAACGATAAAATAACAGGCCTTATAAAAAATACATAAGGATCCTGACCCAAAATTTTCATTAAAATTAAATTTATATTAAGATATGATTTATGCTGGGCTGCCCGGCGTCCGCAACTCTTTCTCTATGGTATAATGATGAAAAAACGATCGAGGGCCGGGTATGTATGGAAAGTAAAAAGATCACAATAGTCATATTGCTTATTGCATGCATTTTTACATCTGTGCCGCAGCAAGCATTGGCTGTTCCCGCTTACAGATATGAAGCCGAAGCCTGGCAGCTGTACAGACTTGGTGTGTTTGCGGGAGCCTCGAAAGACAGATTCAATCCTGATTTGGGTGCCATACTTGACAGGCAGACCGGCATCACTCTTCTTTTGAATTTCTTTGGGAAAACTCCTGAAGCGGACAAGCTGAGCAGCAGCGAGATCGAGATGATATTGTCAAAATATTCTGACAGAGGCCTTATTCTGCCCTGGGCGCGAAAATATATGGCATATGCTGTAAAAACAGGGGTGATAGTAGGAACCTCCGAAACAACCCTTGGTCCGAAAGACCCTCTTGACGGTCTGGCATTTGCGGCCATGATCCTGAGGCAGACGGGATTTATCGTCGGGCGTGAGGACTATATCAATTCTATCCGGACATTATGCATAAGGGCAGGACTGAAGCAAACAGACATCGATTATTTCAATAAAAAACAGCTCATCAAGGACGACGCTGTTGGAATGGTTTACGCTGCCTTGTTCGCCGAATGCTCCAATGGGAAAGACCTGATCTGTAATTTCATAGACACCGGTATCGTATCGATGGAAACAGCCGTGGCATTGGGGATTGTCAGTTACAACGCCCCCGGATCTGTTGACCCGGACGGAGGAACTTACAATCCGCCGGAAAGACCTGCAGGCTATCAGCAGGCTTACTTTCAGATCTATGATGCGCTGGCTGGTGCAGTTGACAGCATATGGCTGATCCGAAACGAATATACCGATACATTTGAAGAGATAACCGATATTGTCTCGACCTGCGTGAGAGAGAATCCCGAAATCCTTTACTATACGGGGATTTCATACAACAGCAGCGGTCTTTTGACTTTTAAATACAGCAAGGATAAAAAGACTATAATGGATCACAAGTCAGAGCTCGTGAAAAAGGTTGATGCCATTCTCAAAGAGATAATAAAGCCGGGAATGACGGATTACCAGAAGGAAAAAGCCATACACGACTATCTTGTCATGAATTGCGAATATGATATCGATGGATTTAACAGCAACAAAATCAGGGCTGAGTCCTTCAATGCATATGGAGCTTTGTGCCTGGGTATAGCGGTATGTGAGGGTTATGCCGAGGCGGCTCAACTGCTTCTTACCCGTTCAGGTGTCGAATCGATGATCATCACAGGGGAATCCAGAGGCTATGCCCATGCATGGAATCTGGTAAGGCTCGATGGCCAGTATTACCATCTGGATATAACCTGGGATGACACTCTGCAGAATAGCGGCAACAACGGGATAAGATATTACTATTTCAATCTGGACGATAAAAGAATAAGCAGGGACCACCAGTGGGTCAGGGCTGATTACCCTGCCTGCAGCTCCGGTAAATATGAGTATTATACTTACAACAATCTGGCTGTGAAAAATCAGGATGAATTTATCGACAGGGTTATCGAGGAAGTTCAGAAGGGGAATAAAGAGGTCACTTTGAAGATACAGGATGCGGAAGGATTCAACATAAACAGGGCGATTGATGCGATAATCAATCAACTTTATCTGGGCTGCAGCTATTTATACAACAAAGAACATGGTGTTGCTACCGTAAAGTTTTAGTTTTTAGAGATTTATTTTTTATGGTATAATACACCCGTTACCAATGAATTAAAAATCCGATGATTTTTAGTTCATATTCGAACAGGGTTGAGCGTTGATACCTGAGTTCCGACCTTTGTTCCGGCGAGACAATACAGACATGAGGTGCGTAAGTTGTATCTGAAATCATTGGAGATACAAGGTTTTAAGTCCTTTGCCGATAGAATCGTTCTACATTTCAATAAAGGGCAGACTTCTGTCGTGGGACCCAATGGAAGCGGCAAAAGCAATATTGCCGACGCTGTCAGATGGGTGCTGGGGGAACAGAGCGCGAAGACTCTCCGCGGCAATAAGATGGAGGATGTCATTTTTGCAGGAACACAGCACAGAAAGCCCGTCGGGTTTGCTTCGGTCACCATTACGATCGATAATACCGACCGAATGCTTCCCATCGACTTTTCCGAGGTTACCGTGACCCGCCGTATGTACCGTTCGGGCGAAAGCGAATATTTTCTGAACAAGGCTCCATGCCGTCTGAAGGATATCCAGGAGCTTTTCATGAATACCGGAGTAGGGCGCGAGGGGTACTCGATAATCGGCCAGGGACGAATCGATGAGATACTGAGCACCAAATCGGAGGAGCGCCGGCTGGTTTTTGAAGAAGCCGCCGGTATCACGAAATATAAGGCAAGAAGAAAAGAAGCAGAAAGAAAGCTTGAGAACACACGTCAGAATCTGCTCCGTATAGGGGATATACTGGCTGAGCTGGAAAACCAGCTCGAGCCTCTGGCAAGACAGGCCGAATGCGCCAGACGTTACATAGACCTGAGCAATGAGCTCAAGGGAATAGAAGTAAGCCTCTTTCTGGACATGATCGACAAGCTTAAGGTAAAGCTCGAGGAAGCCAACAGTCAGGCAGATGAGATAAATGCCCAGATTGACGAAGAAAACAGGAAGATCGGGAACATAAAAGACAGGAACAGAAGCAAGAATGAACGACTCGAGTCTCTCAAGACCGAACTTGAAAAGCTCAGGAACACCATTCATGCCCTCGATACCGGAATAGAAAAAAATGAAAGCCAAATCAGGCTGTGCGAGGAGAAAATCAATCACCTTACTTCCAACAATGAAAATTTCGGCAATGATATTGAGTCCATAAAGAATCGTATGTCCGAACTGGAAACAGAGGTCGAAAGGAAGAAAAAACGTATTATCCAGTTGGAGCGTGACAGGGAGCATTTCACCCGCCTGCTTGCAGAAGCCGAAGAAACACTTGCGGCTATTGTTGCGCGCCTTGACGAAGGAGAAAGGCTTGTAGAAGAAGCGAAACAAGCGGTCATGGACAAGCAGGATGCTTTATCCGACTCAAAGATCCGCCTGAATAATCTGAAAAATGACACTGAGAATTACATACAACTAAAATCAAGGCTTCGGGAAGATATCCGGCAATCGACCATTGAAATAGACCGGGAAAGGATGAAAAAAGAAGACCTTGATAATTCATTGAGAAAGACCAGGGAAGATATAACCGCTTGCAAAAACATAATAAATGAGCTTGAAAACAACAGGAACGAAACTCAAAAAACCCTGCATGAATACAGGAAAGCACAGGAAGAAACAAGCCGACGGGTCAATACTCTGGAATCCCGCCAGAGAGTCCTTCGTGATATGGAAGCAAGTATGGAGGGCTACAGCCACAGTGTCAAAGCCATCAAACAGGCCTGCACAGAAAACAGGCAGTTCGGGCAGGGCATACATGGCCCGGTAGCGCAGCTTATTACCGTTGAAGAACGTTATGAGACTGCTGTCGAAGTATCTCTGGGAGGAAGCCTGCAGAATATCGTCACAGATGATGAGTTTGCCGCAAAGCGAGCCATAGAATACCTGAAAAAGAATAACCTCGGCAGAGCTACATTCCTTCCCATAACAGCGGTCAAGCCCCGTACCCTTGAACCTGCGCTGATCGGGAAAATCCAGACAATGCCCGGTTTTGAGGGGATCGCTTCAGACAAGGTCAAATGTGACAGCAAATTTTCCGGCATCCTGCTGAACCTGTTAGGCCGGACTGTTATCGTGGACAATATGGATTCCGGAATTGCCATGGCCAGGCAGTTCGATTATTCCTTCCGTATAGTGACCCTGGATGGCGAACTGATAAATGCCGGCGGATCGATGACAGGCGGAAGCACAGGAAGCAAGGCATCGAGCATAATCGGGCGAACCAGGGTACTTAAGGAGCTCGAAGAGGAGTTGAAGGTCCTCAGAAAGGAACAGAGCGGCCTCAATGAAAAAATATCGGCTGTTGAAGGCACTCTGGCAGATATCAATGCCCTGTATGAAAAAGAGCAGAAGAATCTCTCAGATCTTGAGCTGGTAAGACTGCGGGATGAGAACCATGTTGCCGCCATACTCGATAATATACGCAAAATAACTGCCCGGATCGATTTGATGAAGCAGCAGGAATCAGAGATAGACAGACAGATCGAAGAGGTCAGGGGCGAAAGCGATAAAGAGGCTTTGCGTGCAAAGGCCATTGAAGAGGAGATCGCCGCTCTGAAGCAAAAGATTCTGTCCCACCAGACGAAAAACAAGGATGAGCAGGCTAAAAGGGATGAACTGCATACTGATATCAATGACTACAAAGTCTCGGTCAATTCGATCATCGAGAGCAGACAAAGCGTTGAGGAGCAGATAAATCAGTTATTGCAGGAAAAGAGCAACATCAATGCCAGCCTTGAAAAGCGTGAAGAAGAGAAAAAGCGCAATATCGTACGTATCAGCGAATTGCAGGCTGAGATACAGGGAATCGTAAAAAAGAATCTTTCACTGAAAGAAGAGAAGGTAGGATGCGAGCTCAAAGCCGAAGGTATATCTGAAGAAATCAGAGTGCTGGAAGAAGAACTTTCAGGCATGCTGGATAAAGTCACAGAACACAACAGCACAATTATTACCCTTCAGGAAGGTCTGGGCCGAATCGAGGCTAAAAAAGCAAAGATGGAAAGCGAGCTCGAGACCTACCAGAACAGGCTCTGGGATGAGTATGGACTTACTTATGGTAATGCCATTGAGATCAGATGCGAGATAAGCAATACCAGGGCGGTACAGAACCGGATAAATGAAATCAAGGCTGCGATAAGGGAACTGGGTCCGGTGAACGTGGCTGCCATAGAGGACTATTCCAAAACGAAGGAACGCTATACCTTCATGAAGGCGCAGCATGATGATCTGATCCAGTCGGAAGAAAAACTGAGAAAAGTGATCGCAGACATAACCAGTGTAATGAAGAAGCAGTTTGTTGAGCAGTTTGAAATAATAAACAGGAATTTCAACCAGGTCTTCAGGGAACTGTTCGAGGGTGGATATGCAGAGGTACAGATTGCCGATGCCGAGAACGTATTGGAAAGCAATATCGAGATAATCGTTCAGCCGCCGGGCAAAAAGCTGCAGAACATGATGCTGTTGTCAGGCGGTGAAAGGGCTATGGTGGCTATAGCACTTGTTTTTGCGATCTTGAAAATGCGTCCGGCTCCATTCTACATACTTGATGAAATAGAGGCCTCCCTGGATGATGCGAACGTATATAAATTCGCTGAATACCTGAAGCGTTATACCGACAAACTTCAGTTTATAGTGATCACTCACAGAAAGGGGACCATGGAATCGGCCGATGTCCTCTATGGTGTCACCATGGAGGAACAGGGTGTTTCCAAGGTAGTATCCATGCGCATGAGTGAAGGCATGGAAAACGCGGGCTGATATGCAGGTACCGTACCAGTGAGGAGTGCTATAAATCAACATAGAAAGGATAATGTTATGGCTAACAGATGGTTTAACTGGGGCAAAAAAAAGGAGCCCGAACCGGAAGATATAAAAGCGGATCAGACAACCGCAAACAATGAGACAGAAGAAATCAGCGACCAGCCTGAACCTGCTCCTGATAAGCCTAAGGCCGGATTCTTCGGAAGGCTGAAGGAAGGGCTGAAGAAGACCAGAGAATCGATAACACACAGGATCGATCAGGTATTAGTCTCATTTGGAAAAGTGGATGAGGAACTGTTCGAAGAGCTTGAGGAGATCCTGATCACATCCGATATGGGAATGGAAACCTCATTGAGAATAATAGACGAATTAAGGCAAAAGGTTAAAAGCGAAAAGATCATCGATCCTAAAGGTGTTCGCCAGGCTATAAAGGATATAATAGCGTCAAAGCTTACCGATGAAAACACCTCGCTGAAGCTGGACACGAAACCGTCGGTCATTGTAATAATCGGAGTCAACGGAGTAGGAAAGACCACCTCCATAGGAAAGATCGCTCATTATCTCAGGTCAAAGGGGAAAAAGGTCACTGTAGCCGCTGCCGACACCTTCAGGGCGGCAGCTATAGACCAGCTTGAAATATGGGCCAAGAGAGCCGGAGTCGATATCGTAAAGCATTCGGAAGGTTCAGATCCGTCTGCTGTTGTTTTTGACGCAATAAACCATGTCAAATCCAAAGGAGCGGATGTATTGATCTGCGACACCGCAGGAAGGCTCCATACAAAAAAGAATCTCATGGAAGAGCTGAAGAAGATTTTCCGCATCATAAGAAGAGAGCTTCCTGAAGCCGATATCGAAACTCTTCTGGTGCTGGATGCGACAACAGGACAAAATGCTGTTTCACAGGCAAAAACCTTTTCCGAGGTATCTGAACTGTCTGGCCTTATACTGACCAAGCTTGACGGTACAGCCAAAGGCGGTGTCATTGTTTCCATAAAGTCTGAGCTGAACATACCTGTTAAATTCATAGGAGTTGGCGAACAAATGGATGATTTGCAGCCGTTCAACCCGGCTGAATTCGTTGAAGCACTGTTTTAGAAGAAAAGAAGCAGAAGCCCTTGTTCCAGTCTAGGGGACGGAGACTTTTACTCACTTTTTTTTGGCGGTTGCAAGGATCTTGCTCAGTTCGCCTTTAAGCACCTGTGTCAATATGATCCATTACCTCTATGATGTGACATTCCTCCGCTTTCGCTCTGTCATGTCCCGAAGTGTGATCTTTTTCTGACGGGTCGCTCAAACTTTTCCCAAGGGGCTGTCTTAAAATAATATTGTTGCCATGCTGTTCAGATCTTCCTGCTGTCAGTGATCTGAATGCTATCTTCAGCGCAAAACCCGTGTCATCCTGAGCGAAGCGCAGCGGAATCGAAGGATCTGAATATAAAGATTCTTCGTCGCTTTGCTCCTCAGAATGACATTTAGGTCATCGGGCAGTTGACTCACTCTACAGGCACCAGAAAGTGTTTTGAGTTTTATAGACGTAGACTTTGACTCATTTTTTTTGGTCGGACTGAAGTGCACCCTTGGTGCTGGGTTACACATATACTTATGGTTCCGCCAATCCTGTTAAAAAAATATCAAAACCATGAGCAAATTTCTTGACTTTAGCATAGTAAAGAGTTATCATGTTTTTAACAGTTGAATATCGCCCGGATGATGGCTTAGGGAGAGTGGCTTTTCAAGCACACCGAAGGAGTAAAGCTCTCAGGTAAAAAAGACCTAAGCCGGACGATCCTCTGGAGAGACCTTGATAAGGCGCCGAAGGGGCAAATCCATAACGGATGACACTCTCAGGCAAAAGGACAGAGTAAGAATGAACGGACAAAGGAACAAATAACAGTTTCGTTGTCCTGCTTTTAGCTCCGGAGAAGTCAAACCTTAATGTTTGACTTTTTTTACAAAATAAAAACTTAAAGGCGAGCATACCATGCCGGACTGAATGGGTTATATAGGAGGTTGGACAATGGCAAAGATTATTGTAACAGACAAAATGGCATCAAACGGAATCGAATATTTAAAAAGCAAGGGATTCGAAGTTGATACTCCATTCGGTATTTCTCCTGAGGAGCTTGCAAAAATCATTGAGCAGTATGATGCGATTATTGTCAGAAGCGCAACAAAAGTAAAAGGCGAAGTGCTGGCAAACGCAAAGAATCTTAAGGTTGCCGGTCGTGCCGGAAATGGTGTTGACAATATCGACGTACAGGAATGCACAAGACGAGGTATAACAGTTGTAAATACTCCAGACGGCAATACGATGGCTGCTGCAGAATTGACCGTAGCGTTGATATTCGCAGTATTCAGGAATGTGCCACAGGCATATCACGCAGCAAAGAACAAGGATTTCAGAAGAAACAAGTTCATCGGAGAGGAGCTTGATGGCAAAACAGCTGGCATAATCGGACTTGGAAAAATCGGGTCTGTTGTAGCAAAGAAGCTTCTGGGCGTTGGTATGAAGGTTGTGGGATACGATCCATATGTTACCGACGAACGCGTTCAAAGCTTGGGAATCAAGAGAGCAGAGACTCTTGATGATCTTCTGAAGGTTTCTGATCTGATCACCATACATATACCGAAAACACCTGAGAGCAAGAATCTCATAGGAGCACGCGAGCTCGCATTATGCAAAAAAGGAGTCCGCATCGTCAATGTTGCCCGCGGTGGCATGATAGATGAAAAAGCGCTTTATGAAGCAATTGTTTCCGGACATGTTGCCGGAGCGGCTCTCGATGTGCTGGAAGTAGAGCCCAATTTCAATAAAGCGCCAGAGGAACAGGATTTCTGGAATCCGCTTCTTGATCTGGATCAGGTGATTTTTACTCCCCATCTGGGAGCGTCCACCAAGGAAGCTAACCTGAACTGTTCACTGGGAGTTGCCAAGAACGTAGAAGCCGTTCTGAACGGTGAACTGGTAGCTGCAGTCAATATGCCTCCCATCTCAGGCGATCTGAATGAACTGAGGCCTTATATCAGCCTCGGGGAAAAGCTGGGAGCTATCTACTACCAGGCTGAGCAGGAAAGAGTAGAAAAGATAGAGATAACCTACAGCGGAGATTTGGTCGACAAGCCCACTAAGCCAATCACACTGGCTGTTATAAAAGGTTTCATGTCGGTAGTCAGCGAGGATGAGGTAAATTACGTAAACGCTCAGCTCAAGCTTTCCGAAATGGGGGTCGAGCTTGTTGAGAGCAAATCCAGCCAGTTGGAGAAATATACGAATCTCATTACCGTTAAGTTCTACAGGAAGAGCAATGCCATATCGGTTTCAGGAACGGTATTCGCAGTGGATACCATCCGCATCGTGGATTTCTTTGGCTATGCTCTTGACTTTGAACCCACCAAGCATGTGATCGCGCTGCAGAATATTGACGTTCCGGGTATCATAGGCAAGGTCGGAACACTTCTCGGACAGAACAACATCAACATAGCAGCAATGCAGTGGAGCAGGAGCACAAGGTCAAATAAAGCCGTATCTTTCGTAAGCGTTGACAGCGATGTATCACCCGAGCTTCTTGAAAAGCTTCGTGCTGTCGAAGGCGTGATTAAGGTATCCAAGCTCAGCTTCTAACTTAGATAGTTTCAATATGGGCATAATATAAATGCTCTTAACCATCAATTTTTATGACAAAAGCGGGGGATTATGATCTCCCGCTTTTTGTCAGATCATAAACAGGGGAGTGCATTGCCCGCCCGATTGTGCTATATTATGAATACAACTTATAAAAAGCTGTTAAAAGCTTATGTATATTCAATAAGCAATTTTGACATTTGAGGAGGACAATCGATTTGAAGAAAAAGGTCGGCATTATTACTTTAGGATGCCCGAAAAACCTTGTAGACAGCGAAATAATGGCAGGCTCCCTGGAAGATGCGGGGTTTGAGGTCACACCCACGCTAATATCTGCGGAAGCTATTATAGTCAACACCTGTTCTTTTATTGGCGACGCAAAGGAAGAGGCTGTGATAAACATACTTGAAGCCGCCCGATACAAGGATGAGGGCAGTCTGAAGGTCCTCATGGTGACGGGCTGTCTGGCCGAAAGGTATAAGGATGAAATCTTTAAGGAAATTCCCGAGGTAGATGTGGTCGTCGGAACGGGCAGCATAGACCAGATCCCCGATATTCTCAGCAAGAGGCTGAACGGCAGCGGTCTTCAGAAAGAGATCCATGCCCGGATACCCAATACTGTGGACTATCTTGAACTGACCAGAAATGTAACAGATAATAAACCCTATGGATATATTAAGATTGCCGAAGGCTGTGACAATCGGTGCACATACTGCATTATCCCCAGTCTGAGGGGGGAATTCAGAAGCCGGTCCGTTGAAAATATCGTGAGAGAAGCGGGAATGCTGGCTAATAAGGGCAAAAAGGAAATAATACTCATAGCCCAGGATGTGACACGCTACGGGACTGATATCTATGGCGAAAAAAGACTTGTCCCGCTGGTAAGAGAGTTGAGCAAAGTTGAGGGAATCGAGCGCATAAGGCTTTTATACTGTTATCCTGAGCTGATCGACGACGATCTGATAAATGAGATGAAAAACAACGAAAAGCTTGTAAAATATCTGGATATCCCCATTCAGCATATCTCCGACAGAATCCTGAAAGCTATGGGCAGACGCGGGAACAGGGAATATATAATCAGGCTGCTGGAAAAAATCAGACACGAAATTCCCGGAGTTGTGCTGAGAACTTCGCTGATAACAGGTTTTCCCGGTGAAACAGAGGAAGACTTCAATGAATTGTATGATTTTGTGAAGGAAAGCAGATTCGAGCATCTGGGGGTGTTCGCCTATTCAAGGGAGGAAGGCACTCCTGCATATAAAATGAAGGGCCAGATACCGAAGAAGATCAGGGAAGCCCGCCGCAACAAGCTGATGGAGCTTCAGAAAGAGAATGTAGAAAAATATAATAGTACACGTACAGGCAGAATATATGATACAATTGTCGATGGAGTGGCAGAGGATGGCATTTTTTATGTCGGAAGAACATATGCCGAAACCCCTGATATAGATCCGGTAATCTATTTTACCTCTCCTGAACCTTTGGAAACCGGTGCATTGGTACCGGTAAAAATTCTTTGTCCCGATGGCTATGATTTGGTGGGCGAAGCTCAGACAATCGGTAGGAACGGTGAACAATAATGAATTTGGCAAATAAGATAACATTTGCGAGGATCCTTGCGACTCCAATATTCCTGTTCTTTTTGATGCCAGGCTGGTTTGGCCGGTTTCTGGGGCTGGATCAGTGGGGCAGGTACGCAGCGGCTGCAGTGTTTTTACTGGCTGCCATTACAGATATGGTTGACGGAAAAATCGCAAGGAAGCATAATATGGTGACTGAGCTGGGCAAGTTTTTGGATCCTATTGCCGATAAACTGCTTGTGATCTCGGCTCTGATAGCATTCGTCAGAACTGACGGTCTGTCTGTCTGGGCTGTTTTCATAATAATAGCCAGAGAGTTTATCATTACTGGTTTCAGGGTCATAGCCGCCGGCCGCGGTGTTGTTATAGCAGCCGACAAATGGGGCAAAGTAAAAACGATCGTTCAGATCATCGCAATAGAAGCCATATTAATCAGGGATTTCCCCCTATCCCTTATAACCCGCTTTCCCGTCGGAATGACGTTCATGTATATGGCGGTTATACTTTCGATAATATCGGGGGTAAACTATATAGTGAAAAACGTGAATGTAATCAGATAAACCCTTTACATTATTTATGTTGTATGCTAGAATATTTAGGTCTATGAACCGATAGCGCGGTTTTTGGAAACTCCGGCCAAATACTGGGCTTTCGGCAATATAACAGAAAGGAGATTAATTTTATGGCAAGAATGAGCAAGCAAGAAATAATAGCTGCTTATGCAACTCATGAAGGCGACACAGGATCCCCTGAGGTTCAGATCGCTCTTTTGACCGACAGGATCAATCACCTGACCGAGCATCTGAAGATCCACAAGAATGATCATCATTCCCGCCGTGGTCTTTTAAAGATGGTTGGTGCAAGAAGGGGATTGCTTAATTATCTCGCCAGAAAAGATATCAACAGATATCGTGATATAATCACAAAGCTTGAGATCAGAAAGTAGTTCAAGCCATTTGAAACTATGTGGGGCGGATTTCCGCTCCTTTTTATCACCCGGCTCCATTATTAATATGGTGGAGCCAAACTGATCAAAATAAGATTTAGAAAAATGTAACCGGCTAAAACCCGGGAATAACACCGAGGTCTTAGTGGAAATATAATTTGAGTACGCGACTTAGTCATGGGCAGCAGAAGATCAGAGAAGAGGCTTCAAGTCGTTGGAGCTTGTTCCCTGACCTTTTGCCTCTGCCTAGCGTACTCGTTCGGAATATAGCCTTGCAGAGCCCGAAATGTGCCTGGAGGCTTCGAACCGGACAAGTCCGAAGCGTACTCAAATATGTTCACAACTAAGCCTGCAGAGAGAAAAGGAGATAAGAGCATGAAAAAAGTCTATACTACTGAAGTGGCCGGCCGGCCTCTTTCGGTTGAGGTTGGCCAGTTGGCACAGTTAGCCAATGGTTCTGCACTTGTTCGTTACGGTGAAACAGTCGTTCTGTCGAGTGCTACGGCATCCAAGGAACCAAGGGAAGGAATTGATTTTTTCCCGTTGAGCGTCGATTACGAAGAGAAACTGTATTCAGTCGGTAAAATCCCCGGAGGATTTATCAAGCGTGAAGGGAAGCCCACCGAAAAAGCAGTTTTGGTATCAAGAGTCATTGACAGGCAGATGCGTCCCAGATTCCCTAAGGATCTGAGAAATGACGTGGTTATAGTGAATACGGTATTGTCTGTCGAGCAGGATAATTCTCCCGAGTTTGCATCTATTATAGGAACAGCGGTCGCTCTGTGCATATCCGACATCCCGTTCAACGGACCCATAGCAGGAGTAATATTGGGCCTTGTCGACGGAGAGGTAGTCATAAATCCGACTGCCGAACAGCGTGCTAAAAGCGACATGTATGTGACCCTGTCGGCTGACAAGGAGAAGATCGTAATGATCGAAGCCGGCGCAAACCAGGTTCCTGAGGATGTCATGCTTGATGCAATAAAGCAGGGCCATGAAGAAATCAAGCGCCTGATAGAGTTTATCGAAAACATCGTTAAGGAAGTAGGAAAACCCAAATTCAAATATGTTTCGGCCGAAGTGCCCGAGGAAATATGGAATGCCGTTTATGATCTGGCATGGGATGATATGAAGGCTGCCCTGACAAATGCAGATAAGGAAACCAGAGAAAACAATGTCGAAGCGGTTTGCAAGAGTGTCAAAGAAAAGCTTGCCGAAGCTTTCCCCGAACAGGAAACCAAAATAGGAGAAGCTCTCTACAAGCTCCAGAAAAAGATCGTCAGGTCCATGCTGCTTAATGAGCACAAGCGTGTGGATGGCCGTTCACTGATGGAGATAAGGCCTTTATCAGCTGAGGTTTCACTTCTTCCCAGAACACATGGTTCGGCGTTGTTCCAACGCGGACAGACCCAGGTGCTTACAAATGTTACCTTAGGTCCTCTGGGTGAAGGACAGAAGTTGGATGGCGTAGATCTCATGGAAGAAGAAAAACGCTATATGCATCACTATAATTTCCCGTCCTTCTCAGTCGGAGAGGCAAAACCCTCAAGAGGGCCCGGCCGAAGAGAGATCGGTCACGGTGCGCTTGCTGAAAGAGCACTTGAGCCTGTGATCCCCAGTGAGGAGGAGTTCCCGTATGCTATACGTCTGGTTTCAGAGGTTCTTATGTCGAACGGTTCCACATCACAGGGAAGCGTATGTGCAAGCACCCTGGCGCTGATGGATGCAGGTGTGCCTATAAAAGCTCCAGTTGCAGGTATTTCTTCAGGTCTTGTTGTTGATGAGGAGAACCCCGACAGATTCATTACCTTTATGGATATACAGGGGATAGAAGATTTCTTCGGCGATATGGACTTCAAGGTAGCCGGAACCAAGAACGGTATCACCGCGATCCAGGTTGACATCAAAGTTGAAGGGCTTACCTATGAAATTATACGCCAGGCCTTTGAGATAACCAGAAAAGGCCGCATTCAGATACTTGACGAATGCATGCTGCCGGTTATATCAAAACCCAGAGAATCTCTTTCACCACATGCTCCGAAGATATTCCAGACCAAGGTTGATGTTGACAAGATCCGTGAGGTTATTGGCCCGGGAGGAAAAGTAATAAATAAAATCATAGCTGAAACCGGCGTCAAGATCGATATCGAGGAAGACGGTTCGGTTTACGTGGCTACTGCTGATGAAGAAGCAGGCATGAAAGCCATAAGAATAATAGAAGGAATAACCGGCAATATTCCGATTGGGGAGATCTTCACTGGAAAAGTCACCCGTATAATGCAGTTCGGTGCATTCGTGGAGTTCCTGCCTGGAAAAGAGGGGCTTGTCCATATATCCAAGCTCGACACCAAACGTGTGAATAAGGTTGAAGACGTGGTCAATGTCGGAGATGAGATCCTCGTCAAGGTCATGGAAGTCGATAAGCAGGGCCGTATAAACCTCTCAAGAAAGGATGCCCTGGCTGAGATACCTTCATGATAAAGACCTTTAAGGTCATTTTGAGCAAATTTTTATTGTCATTCTGAGCGACGCTGCATTGATATTCTTAGCGAACCTTCACTGTCATTCTGAGGGAGCAAAGCGACTGAAGAATCTTCAAATCTGCTTGATATTTGATCTGAAATAAATAATAGTTTTTGCAAAAAAGCTCATCTGAGAAGATGGGCTTTTTGGTTTCCTTTTTGCTTTCTTTTCAACTATTCGTTCGATTTTAAACTCTCTTTATACTGTGAAGGGGACAGACCGGTGTATTTTTTGAATATGCGGCTGAAATAATTCGGGTTATCATACCCAACCTTTTCGCCGACTTCGCATGCCCTGGAATCGGTATCCCCCAGCAATTGCTTTGCCTTTTCGATCCTTTTTGTCATCACATACTCCATAAAGCTCTGCCCAACAGTATTGCTGAACAGATAGCTGAAGTAGTTCGGGCTTATATGCACCATGTCGGCGAGCATGTTAAGTGAGAGGTTTTCATTATAATGCTCGTCGATATACCGCTTGACAGTTTCAACTATTTTTTTTGCCTTGAGTATTTTGGTATTGAGTATGTAATTCAGCAGGGTGTTGAAGATATCGACCATCCATTTTATGGCGTCCTCAGAGCTTTTATATTTCCTTATCTCTTCAAAGTACAGGAAATCCTTGCCGAACACATTATCCATCCCGGCATCGAATTCGCATAAAACTCGTGATGCTATGCTCAGAAGCTCGATGCACACCTGATGGAAGTTGCCTATTTCAAGATTTCTGTTATGGCGCATCCTGCTGAATATATCCTCAATAATGCCCAGAGCTTCATTTTTGTTTCCGACCCGCAGGGCCGATATCAGCCTGTTCTCAGTTTCAAAGTCCAGATTGAAGCTGGCAGATGTGTAAGGGTTTATATCCTGAATGTCTACAATGCTGTCAACATAAAAGAGTCTGTGATCCAGTGCTTTTTTCGCTTCCGAAAAGCAATTTCTCACAGAATCCAGTCCGTAACCGATATTGCTTAAGCCTACACTGAATTTGAAATCCATGATCCTGCCCAGTGTTCGGCATATTTCCTCGCACCTGCTGCAAAGTATCTCTTTGTTTTCCCTTATGCTCAGATCATTATTGCACATGTAAAGATAAATAAATTCTTCATTTTTGCTTTCGAAGCAGATACCGTCATCCTTTGAGTATTCCTCCATGATATTGATTATCTTGAGTTTATAAAGCAGGCGTTCCTCTTCGGTTATCTCATCCAACCGCAGATCGAAGTCGTCGATGACCAGTACTGCGACCATGAAACAGTCGCTCTTTATATGTATGTCAACGAACTCCATTCGTTTTATAAGCTGGTTTATATCGGTACAGCCATATATCAGTTCGTTCAGATATCTGTATTTCAGGAGAGGAAGGCTCATATTGAGCTGCTCCTTAAGCTTCCTGTATGTTTCAGCTTCATGCTTTTCTCTGTCCAGTTCAGCCTTCGCTTTACTTATAACATTGAGCAGTTCATCTATATCGGCGGTTTTAAGCAGGTAATCGAAGGCACCTTCTTTTACAGCCGTCTGGGCATAGCTGAAATCATCATAGCCGCTCAGGATTATTACTTTTGCATTTTTCCGGACTTGTCTGATCCTTTTCAGCAGATCTATGCCGTCCATAACGGGCATTCTGATATCAGTCAGGATTATGTCTGGTTCGAATTCCTGAAAAATCTGCCAGCCCGATTCTCCGTTGTCGGCTGTTTTTACTTCGGAAATACCTTGCTGGTCCCATTCGATGGCGTTTTTTATACCTTCGCGAATAAGCTCGTCGTCATCTATTATCAGGAGCTTGTACATATTTTTCGGCCTCCTTTATCGCCGGAATGGTAACTTCGAAAGTCGTTTCTGTATCGGAACTGCTGCACTCAATGGTATAGTCGTTATTGAAATAAAGGCGCAGGCGCTCTCGAATGTTTTTCAGGCCATAACCGCAGCCTATGATGTCATCAGTGCTTTTCTGTCCGAAGCCTTTTATTCCCGCTCCATTGTCGGTCACCCTGAACACTATGCGATCGTCCCGCCTGAAAACATCGACCCTGATGAACCCGTCCCCGGTCATATTACCGAACCCGTGCACTATGGAGTTTTCGGCCAAAGGCTGGAGGATAAGCTTTATGGTTTTATGGTTCAGGATCTCCTGATCAACATTTATCTCATAGTCAAAGAGGTTTTTATAGAGCATCTTTTGAATTGTCAGATATTCCTTGACATGCTCGACCTCTTTTTTGACGGTTGTGTATTCCTTACCCTTATTTAGTCCGAGCTTGAAAAATCTCGAAAGTGAAGCGGCCATTTTGCCGATCTCATGGTTTCCCTTAGCCATGGCGCTCCAGTATATCGAGGCCAGAGTATTGTATAAAAAGTGCGGATTTATATGGGCTTCCATGGATTTGATCTCGGCTTCGACCCGCTGCCTGCTCTCTGTTTCTGCAAGCTGGATCAGCTGCTCTATATTTGCCATCATCATGTTGAAGGAGTTGCCCAACTGTCCGATTTCATCATTGTACCTGACATTGAATCGTACCTTGATATCTCCCCGGGCTCCTTTTTCCATCAGTTCCATGAGCTTGTATAGGGGTTTGGCCATGCTCCTGGTCAGAACCAGCGATGCCAGCAGTATAAAAAAGATGCAGGCGGCGGAAATGAGCAGAGTCATATCACGGATCCTGACAGAATCGGATATCAGCTGATTGTAGGCTGTGACCACAATGAACTTCCATTGGGTAACCGGAAAGGTATTGAATACGACAAACATTTCCTTGCCCTTTTCCTTATGTATGAAGCTGCCTTCCTGAGACATCTGTATTGTTTCTATAATATCCTTGTTTACGAAATGCTGGCCTATAATGTTTTTATCGGGGTGAAAGAGGATCCTGCCGCTGCCGTCCATCAAATACATCAGAGAATTGTGGTTGGTTTTGATGCTGTTATATATTTCGTCCATGATTTCAACGCCAACATGGATCACAAGTACACCCAGGACAGTATCGTCATGGTCGCGCAGCTTTTCAGATAGTATGAAAACAGGATTGCCCAGCACGTACTGTGTAGGCCACCAGATGTAATTGCTTTCCGAATCTATGGTTTCCTGATATAAGGCTGAGGACTTGTAATTCCTGCGGTACTGTTCATTGAGGAAAACAAGGCCCCGTTCTTCAGTGATATCGCCTACGGCAAATATATTGTCGTTCATATGGGATAGGATATAGGTGCTTCGTATGTTTTCATTGCTGTCTCTGATGGTTTCAAGCAAAAGCTCCATCTTATCATTATCCTGGCTGAAATAACTGTCGGCATCGCTCCCGCGCCGGGAGAGTATCTCCTTGACCGTATTGCTGTTGAGAAGGACCTTTCCGATATTGTTTATATTATCGAACTTAAGCATCAGGTTGTTGTAGATCTCATTGATTATTTCGCTCGAATAGCGGGTTGTGACTTCCTTTATTGTGCTGGAAGACTTATAGTAGGAGAAAAAACCGAGAGCCAGGAGAGGGAGCAATGATACAAGCAGAAAAAAAAGCCCAAGCCTGAATCTTATGCCCTGGTTCATTATCAGGACTTTTATTTTTTCAAATGGCTGCTTTATGGGTGTAGTCGGTTTTTTCATCATTACCTCTGAAATAATGATTATTTGCCGGGTTCCTGATATATTTCTTCACGATTGTACAGGCCCTGTTCCGATATGACTTTGTCTATGTTGTCCCTGGTAACCAGAACGAATCTTGCAAATATCGTGGGGATATCGCCAAATCCGTTATTGGTTTTCCCTGTAGCGTCGGCAGGGATCATTTTGTTGGCAAGGCTTATGGCAGCCCGTGCCCCTTCCTCGGCGAATTCCTTCTGCGGGAAAAGAAGCGTCACAGATTGTGTGCCTTTTGCTATCCTTCTCAGAGCAGCCAGCTCACCGTCGGTACCGGTGACGAAAACACTGCCTTCCAGACCATATTCTTCAAGAGCTCGTATAGCGCCTCCCGCCATTCCGTCGTTGGATGCGATGATTGCATCGATCCTGCTTCCGTTGTCGTCCAGCGCTGCCTTTGTCAATTCATATGCCTTTTCAGGCGACCAGTTTTCACACCAGCCTTCACATATTATGGAGATATCGCCCCTGTCTGCAAGCGTTCCCAGAATATTGTTATATCCTATTTTCTGCTGCTTTGCATTGTTATCGATGGGGGCACCGTTTATTATCATGTAATTTCCCTTCGGAACATTTTCTGTTGCTGCTTTAGCAAGAGTCTCACCTATTTTTACTGCATCAAATCCTATAAAAGCATCCAGGTCGGCATTCTGTATCATACGTGAATAAGCAAGAACCGGGATACCGGCTTTTTTTGCTTCGGCGACACTTTCGGCCGCTGTTTTTTCGTTTACCGCCACAATGACGAGGACATCCACCTGCTTTTCTATCAGGCTTCTGATCTGTTCTTTTTGCCTTTCCTCATCCATATTGGCATCTTCTGTTATCACCAGCGCGCCTTTTTTCTTTGCTTCTTCCTCGAAAAACATTCTTTCATTGGCCCATCTTTCTTCCTTCAGTGTTCCAAGGGCAAGACCGATGGTGATTTTTTTGTCTGTTGAGTGTTCAGAAAATCCCCACTGAGTCAGGTTGTCAGGATCGGATAAGTCGTTGGTTTCAGCAGAAGTGCAACCGGAAAGTACAAGCGTAACGGAGAGCAACAATATGGCTATCAACGGGAACCTGCGAACAGTCATTATTCCTCACTCCCAAACTCATATTGGGTCATTATACAAGGACTTAACGGTTATACCCAATTTATAAATATTATAATATATATTTACTGTAACTGTAAAAGAAAATCATTTAATATACCCGGTCATTGTAATGATATCAGAAATCATATCATCTTATTCCGAAGTGTTTCATAAGAAAATGCAAGGTTTGCGATAGAATGTTCATTCTAAAAAATGATCCTCCTTATTAGAATTTTACTTGCAAAAAATTAAAAACAAGGAGGAAATATTCAATGAAGAGACGCTTGCTATCCTGGATACTGATTTTGCTGCTTGCAGTACCTCTTTTGACATCATGCGGTCAAACACAGACACAAGGCGAGAACACGATCAAGCCTGATACCACTTCAGTTGCGCCAAACCAGCCGGATACGCCCAAAGCCGATGAAAAGGTCGTACTTACCATGGGTTCCTGGAGAGCCGACGACAAGGCACAGATGGATAAGCTTCTGGCGCAATATACTGCAGAGGTAGCGCCAAATGTCGAGATCGTATTCCAACCCACCAATCCTCCCGATTATAATGCAACACTGCGCCTGCAGCTTGAAAACGGAACAGGTCCGGATCTTATGTATGCCCGTTCATATGCAACAGGTCTTGAGCTTTTTGAAGCCGGTTATTTTGGAGATTGCACAAATATACCCGGCATTTTGGATAACTTCTCCGATTCGAATCTTGCACCCTGGAGAACACCCGACGGGAAGATGTTCGCAGTTCCATTCGCAGCAGTTTCACATGCCGTATACTACAATAAGGATATTTTTGATGCTGCCGGTGTGAGCATACCGAAAACCTGGGAAGAATTCATACAGGTCTGCGAAACACTGAAAAGCAAAGGCTACACGCCGCTGGCCAACGGCCTTGCCGATGAGTGGGATATCCTTGAATGCTTCTTCCTTGGAATGCTTCCCAATTATGTTGGGGGAGCTGACCAGCGTGTCCTCTATGAAAACGGAACCAAAGCTCTCAACGACCAGAATTTTGTCGATGCCTACACTGACATAGCAAGTATAAAGCCTTACCTGCCTTCCGGCTTCGAAGCTGTTACATATAACGACAGCCAGGCTCTGTTCAGTTCCCAGGGAGCTGCCATGTTCGTTGACGGTTCGTGGACCATCAGCGTGTATGATGATGTAGACTTTAACTGGGGCGTTTTCGCTATACCGGCCAGAGCAGGCAAAGAAACTCTCATCACATTCCATCCTGACATGGCAATCACATATAATAACGCATCCAAGTACAAGAAGGAAGCTATGGATTTCCTTGCATGGCTCTGCACCGAAGAAGGCGTAAAGAAAGCTTCTGCAAGCCTGCCCACCGGATTCTTCCCAATGATCAAGTTCCAGATAACTCTTGAAGATGTTCACGCAAATGAGTTCCTTGCACTGAACAATGGAAGGAAGACAGATGCGAGATTTGTATGGCCTGCTCTTATGGATCTGTATACACCAATGGATCAGGCAGTCATAAGTGTCATAAAAGGTGATATTTCACCTCAGCAGGCTGCTGATAACGTGAATAACAGCAGGCAGTAAGTCTCACAAATAATGTCTTAAAGGTATGTCTAAGGCATGCTTATCAGAGCTGAGCAGCCTTCCGCAGGATATGCGAAGATGACAGCAAGAAGATCTGATAAGCATGCCAATAATAGTATTATGAGACAGCCCTGCTTTTCTGCGAAGGTTTTTTTTCTTCAAGTGAGGTGAGATTCATATAATGCATAGTTCTTACAACAGACTGGAGCCCCGCGGCTTTTACTGGTTTTTATATACAATACCTGCACTATTGGTGTACATATTTTTCATGGCTTATCCTCTTCTGGATTCAATTAGACTTAGCATGTATTCCGGCACATACAGCAATATGACATTCGTGGGTCTTGAAAATTTCCGGAAGATATTTTTTGATTCCGAAGTCTCGACACGTTATGTCAATGCCTTATTAAACACCGTTGTTTTCTTTTTATATCATATGCTGGTTCAAAACGTACTGGGGATCATATTTGCAGTGCTTTTGACACAAAGAGGGAAGGAAAGGCGGAACAGCATTTACCAGACTATAATCTTCATTCCTACAACACTTGCTATTTTGGTTACAGGTTATCTGTGGAAGCTCATCCTAAATCCTGTCTGGTCAAAGAATCTTCTTGATGCCATAGGTCTTTCGGCACTTGCGCAGCCATGGCTGGGCAAGGAATCCACTGCCCTTACCGCAGTATCACTTGTATCCTGCTGGCAGTGGGTAGGGATCCCCATGATGATGTTCGTTGCTGCGCTGCGCAATATAAGCGAGGATATCTTTGAGGCGGCAAATATTGAGGGAGCTAACAGATGGCAGGTATTCTGGCGTATTCAGCTTCCACTTATAAAGCCCGTAGTCGGAATAGTTGCCATACTTACATTCGTCAACAATTTCAACGCGTTCGATGTTGTGTTTGCAATGGAAACGGCAAACGGAGCTCCGGGATATTCGACAGACATACTTGGGACCCTGTTCTACAGAGTCGGGATCGCGGGACAGCATCCCATAGGGATACCTAACCCCGGATTAGGTGCGGCGATCGCCACCATTACCTTCCTGATGCTCATTGCAGGCGTTATTCCGGTACTGCTGAAAACAAGGACGAAGGAGTAATGCGATATGGATTCTGTGAGAAGAAAAAAATCGAGATTGTTCGGGAAAAAAGCCGGGATCGCATCCAGCCTTATTTTGTTCGTCTGGTCGGCCATAGTGATTTTCCCGTTGTGGGTGATGTTCATAAACTCCTTTAAGGACCGGCTTAGCATATATAAAAATCCCTTCTGGCTTCCGGAAAAGTGGAATTTCAAAAATTATACGAATGTTTTAAAGGAAGGGAATTATCTGGTCTATTTCAGGAACAGTTTCCTGGTCGTATTTTTGTCCATTTTCATAGTGCTGGTCCTGGGCTCATTGGTTGCCTATGCGCTTGCAAACTGGAAGGGGTCGATCCCTAATATTTTATATTTCATTTTTATCGCCGGAATGATGCTGCCAATAAGAATAGCCTCCATCAGACTGCTTGGGATAATGAAGAGTATAAAGCTCATAAATACCATCTGGTCGCTTTTGCCCATCTATACAGCGATGGGGCTGCCGATAGCAGTATTCGTTCTTACTGAGTATATGCGCCAGTTCCCGAAGGAATTGATGGAAGCGGCCCATGTGGATGGAGCAGGCAGGCTGAAGATCCTTGTCAGAGTGGTAATGCCCATGATGCGCCCTGCGCTGGCCACTGTGGCCATATACAACCTTGTTCCTTTCTGGAACGATCTGTGGTTCCCGCTTATTATGATCAGTGAGGAGAATCAGAAAACCCTGCTGTTAGGTGTGACGCGTCTGTTCGGCCAATACCAGACCGACTGGTCCATGGTCCTGGCAGTATTGAGCCTGTCCGCGCTGCCGGTCATACTGCTTTATATCTTTATGAGCAAGCAATTTATCAAGGGACTTACAGCAGGCGCTCTCAAGGGATGAATCTGATCATATTCGAGCGTTAAGGATTGCCAGGGGCTGTCTTAAAAAGCTTGTTCTAAGGCATATTGTTCAGAGATGAACTGCCTCCGCAGGAGCAGCTGAATGTTGTAATGTTAACAGTGCAGCTCGAGTGAGGTAAAATCTGCCGGACGCAGATTTTAACCGGCACGCGCCCGGACGGCGCGATTGCCAGCGACCTCGCGAGAGCAAACTTGAGCATTTACAACTTCCTGCGACGAGGACAGCTGGAAGATCTGAACAGCATGGCGAAGTTAATATTTTATGACAGCCCATTTTTGCAGGTTGAATAACAGATATTTGTGTTTATTTTGGCCGCTAACATGGTAAAATCTAAGAGAATGAGGTGAAGTATGGGAAAAATGCCTAAGGTTTTATATGTAGCGGCTGAATGCTCACCATATATCAAAGTGGGCGGGCTTGGCGATGTAGCCGGAGAACTTCCGGTCAAGCTTGCCGAACTGGGCGCAGACGTTCGGGTAGTCATTCCCGGGAATAAAGACATAGATGTACCGACAAGATATATAGGCGATTACCCCGTTGAAATGGGCAACAGGACTGAAACCTGCATCGTCAGGGAAATAATGAATGCGCCTGTAAGTACTTATATTATTGACAATTATCATTACTTTGGAAGGCAGGGAGTGTACGGCCACAGGGACGATGCTGAGCGGTTTGCCTTCTTTTGTCTTGCAGTTTATGAATTGATCAGGCGATTTGATTTTACCCCGGATATTTTGCATCTCAATGACTGGCATACGGCACCCCTTGCCATGGTGATCCGGGAAAACGAAAGAGAGCATTCCGAGCTCTCAAATATTTCCATAGTTTATACCATCCACAACTTAGAATACCAGGGAGTATGCGACCGCAGCGTTTTCAGACTGTACGGCGTCAGGGATTCGGTTTTCATGGTGGACAAGGTCGAGTATTATGGCTGCTTCAATCCAATGAAAGCCGGGATCAACTATTCCGACATCATAAATGCGGTCAGCAGGACTTCTGCCCATGAGATGCTGACTTCCAGATTCGGATTTGGACTGGAAGGAGTTCTTTTGAACAGGAAACAGGCCGTCCGGGGCATCGTAAATGGTCTGGACACGATCAACTGGGACCCTGAAACCGACAAGGTCATTTATTCCAATTATAATAAAGAGAGCCTTCACATAAAGAAGCAGAACAAAAAGATGCTGCAGAAAGAGCTGGGACTCCATGAAAAGGATGTCCCGCTGTTTGCTGTTGTTTCAAGACTGGTGCCCAACAAGGGCCTGGATCTGATGGAGCCTGCTTTTAGGTACATTCTGAAGAATGATTGCCAGCTGGTCATTCTGGGAAGCGGAGAAAAGTATTATGAAAATATCTTTATGGATCTGGCCGGAAAATATCCCGGCTCAGCTTCGGTCAATCTTGAGTTCAATGCTGAAAAGGCTCGCAAAATATATTCAGGAAGCGATATCCTGCTTATGCCGTCAAGGTACGAGCCTTGCGGGATAAGCCAGCTGATCGCAATGCGCTACGGAACCATTCCGCTGGTTCATAAAACAGGTGGTTTGGCCGATACTGTCATTGATGTCAGTAAAAAACCCGATACCGGAAATGGGTTTGTCTTTTCAGGCTATTCAAGAGAATCGTTTATACGGACGATAAAACGGGCTTTAGATTTGTTCGAGGACAGGGAAGCCTGGAAAGAGCTTGCCAGAAGGGCAATGAGCAGCGATCATTCATGGGACAGGGCCGCTCATGAATATCTGTCTCTTTATAATGAGGCAGAATCAAATAATAATAAAAGAAAAAGCAAAGGAAGGAAGACCTTGATTTGAGAAAGAAAGAGAAGGCTGCACTGGTTCTGGAAGAATTAAAAAAACTTTATCCCGATGCCCGATGCTCACTCGATTTTACGACTCCGCTGGAGCTGTTGGTAGCAACACAGCTGGCAGCCCAGTGCACCGACGCGAGAGTGAATATAGTCACCAGGGATCTGTTCAAAAAATGCAGGACGGCCGAAGATTATGCGGCCGCAGATCTTGCTGAACTGGAACAGGATATAAAATCAACAGGCTTTTTCAGAAATAAGGCAAAAAACATAAAAGAATGCTGCATCAAAATACTCAGGGATTATGACGGCAAGGTGCCCGATACCATGGAAGAGCTTCTCAAATTGCCCGGAGTGGGAAGAAAAACAGCCAATGTCATTTTATCGACCATTTATTCAAAGCCCGGAGTCATTGTAGATACACACTGCTCCAGACTGGCAAACCGTATTGGGCTGACCCGATCTGATAACCCGGACATAATAGAGAGGGATCTTATGAAAATCCTTCCGAAAAGTGAATGGGCCACATTTTCTCACTGTCTGGTATATCACGGACGAGAAATTTGTCATGCCAGGAAACCAAAATGTGAAAGATGCAGCATTATGTCATATTGCGATTATGGAAGAAAAAATATAAAATAGTATTCTGGGGTATATCAATATAATTTAATTTTGGGGGCTGTAAATGCTTTTGAATGAGGAACTGACAAAAGGCGCAATGCCCGAAGATGTTGTATTCTCTCTTGATATCGGTACCCGTACAATAATCGGTTTGGTCGGATATAAAAATGAGGACCGTTTTTTTATACAAGCCGCAGAAATGATCGTGCATGACAGCCGCGCCATGCTCGACGGCCAGATCCATGATATAGCCAAGGTCGCCCAGGGGGCAGAAAAAGTTAAGAAGGCACTGGAAAAAAGACTTGGCTACACCCTGACAAGGGTATCGGTAGCTGCCGCAGGACGAGTCCTTAAGACCTGTCAGGTCAAAGTCGAGCGGGATGTGGAAGAAGGCAGGGAAATCGATGCCCAGTTTGTCAGCGCATTGGAAATGGAAGGCATTCAGAAAGCCCAGCTCGAAATTGAGAAGAATTCTCCCGAAAATGAAAGAAATCAGTTTTATTGTGTAGGATACAGCATTGTAAGTTATTATCTCAATGATTATGTCATCTCCAGCCTTTTGGGCCATAAAGGTCATAAAGCAGGTGTGGAAGTGCTTGCAACTTTCCTGCCCCAGACAGTCGTAGACAGCCTGTATACGGTAATGGAAAGAATAAATCTTGAAGTCAGCTTTCTTACCCTTGAACCCATAGCAGCGCTTAATCTGGCCATTCCGAAGGATCTGCGGCTGCTGAACCTGGCCCTTGTCGACGTGGGTGCAGGAACTTCCGATATTGCCATAACAAAAGGAGGCACCATAATTGCCTATGCCATGGTCCCGATAGCCGGGGATGAGATCACCGAAGCAATCGCGCAGAATTACCTGGTGGATTTTGAGACCGCTGAAAAAATAAAAATAGAGATATCACTAAATAAAAAAGATGTAACATTTACTGATATACTTGACAATCAGGTAACAACCACGGCAGAAGAAGTCCGGGAAGTTACAAGGCCTGTTGTTGAGGAGCTTGCAAGAACGGTTTCAGAGAAGATACTGGAGCTGAATAGCGGGAAAGCTCCAAATGCCGTATTTTTGGTAGGCGGAGGAAGCCAGTCCGAAGGTTTGTGTGAAGCTCTGGCTGAAGCATTGGGTCTGCCAAAAGACAGGGTTGCCGTAAGAGACAGGAAAATAGCCAAAAACGTTGTCACCGATGAAAAAATACTGGATGGACCTGACAGCATAACTCCAATAGGGATACTGGTCACGACCGCATTGACAAGGGGACAGGATTTCTATTATGTTACGGTCAACGACCAGAAGGTCAGAATGTATAACTCAAGAAAAATGCTTGTTTCTGACGCGCTTATCCTTGCAGGCTTCAATCCGGAGCAGTTAATATGCAAATCAGGTAAAAATCTTAAGTTCACCCTGAACGGAAAGGATAAGACCATAAGGGGAAGCTTCGGAAAACCCGCCGAGATATATGTCAACGACAAACTGTCCAGCCTTAACGCATATATCACCGCAGGGGACAGACTCCGTGTCATTCCGGCTGAAAAAGGCTCAGACGGGAAGGCTCTTGTAAGGGATCTGCTGAAGGATCAGGAGCCCATCTATCTGAAATACGATGATCAGGCAGCGACCATCTGGCCCAGGGTGTACATAAACGATGAGGAGGTTTCTCAGGAAGCCGTAGTCAATAATGGAGATAAAGTAGAAATAGTCAGCAGCTATACCCTTTCTGATATCGCAAAGCTTTTCGAAATGGACCTGTCATCCTGGGAGTTCACCGTTGACGGAGCTCCATATGATCTTTATACCGAACTTAAACCTGGTGTGCAGATAGTCGGCAGACCTGCAAAGAATCCGGTCCGGTATGATGGAGCCCTTACAGGTCTAAATACAGGTTCAAATGCAGAGGCAAAAGAAAATTCTTCAAGGGAAAGCGATTCTGAGGAAGCGGCAAAACCCGCCAATATTCAGGATCTTCTTAAAGAAGTAGAGCAAAAACTTGCCATAAGAGACGGAATTACTGTTACTGTTAATAAAAAGTCTGTTAACTTGCCGCCAAAAAAAACCGATTATTTGTTCATAGATGTGTTTAATCATATTGACTTTGACCTGACATCGCCCAAAGGGATTTTGATGCTGAAGCTCAATGGAAATGACGCCAATTTTACCGACCGTATAAAATCCGGAGACATTATTGAGATTTATTGGGGCGAATAAATAATCCTGAAAGCTATGCGGAGGTAGCGTTTGGAAACATTCGAATACGACATCCATAAATCATTTTCAGATTATGTAAAGTATGAAAAGAACATCACGAAATTTGGATGGCTTATTTTTCTATGCCTGATTTTTGAGGATTTATTCGTAAGAAGCTATCTCGTCAAACAGCCTTTTGTCATTGAGATCGTCGTATTGCAGGGAATATTGCTTTTCCTCAGCTTGTCTGCAAGCATTATCAAAGCCCAGGAGTTCAAAAAGAATTCAGAAAACAGAAGCAAAGCAGCAGATTTGATAAAACTTGCCGAAGTCGTTATAACAGTTTGCTTTATAAGTACATTACACCATAGTGTTTTCTTCTATTTCGTCGCTTTGCTGCCCATCACCTTCATCAGCCTCACCAAAGGTTTCGAAAAAACCATACCGTTTATCATCTTCAGCTGGATGCTTCAGATCGTCTCCCAGTATGGGGTCTTCAGATGGCTTGCGGATTCAGGGATATCCAGCATAATGGACAACGGCATGCTTTTTGTAGCCATGATCACATTGCAGTATGTCATTTTTACCGTGTTCTGCTATGTATGGGGCGGAGTATATAACGAATATCTGAGAAGCGAGGAAGAAAACAATATACTGATAGACCGGCTCGGTGACAAATATGTACAGCTTGAGCAGGCAAAAAAAGAGATTCAGAACCAATACGACAAAATAATCGAGTCGAACAACCAATTGGAGGAGGCCAATAAAAAGCTTACCTCAAGCCTGGCTGAGTTTTATACGCTTCAGCAGATTTCTCAGGCCATAACCTCCATATTCGACATGAATGAATTATTGAAATTCGTTAATGACGTTATTATAGGAGTAATGGGTGTATACCATTCGACCATCGCCCTGTGCCACGGACCGCAAAACAAGCTGAAGGTACAAGTTTCAAGCATCTTTGACAAAAAGGATCTGGCCATCGTTTCAGATTACATCAACTGTGATACTCTTAAACCTTCTACCGAAGAAGGCCGTTCGATGATAGACAATAATGTGAACCCTGAGGACTATCCCTTTACCAAAGGCCGCAACATACAGTCAATGATATGCGTTCCTCTTCTGGCCAAGGGCAAAACTCTGGGGATCGTTATTATAGAGCACAGCATCAAAGATGCTTTCGACGACGAGAACATGAGGCTTCTGGAGGTTATTTCCCAGCAGGTAAGTATAGCCATAGAAAACGCCCGGTTATACCAGCAGATGCACGATCTGGCCACCCTGGACGGATTGACCGGAGCATATAACCGACTGTATTTCAACGACAGGTTCCAGGAAGAGTTCAAAAATGCCCAGAGCAAGGGCCATGACCTGTCGCTCCTGATTTTTGACATAGATCATTTCAAAAAATTCAATGACACATATGGTCATTTGTTTGGAGACCTTGTTCTAAAGACTCTTTCAGCGTATATCAAGAAAACTTTGAGGAAAGAAGATATATTTGCACGATACGGCGGTGAGGAATTCGTTATCCTGATGCCGTATACATCGCTGGAGCAGGCAAGAGAAAAGGCTGAGGATCTCAGGATCGGGATTTCACAGCTGAATATCACCGACCGTGTCGTTTCGGCCTCTGTTACCATAAGCGTCGGCGTATCTACTTATCCTGAAACAGCAGGCAGGATGCAAGAGCTTATAAGTACGGCCGACGATGCGCTTTACGAAGCCAAGAACGCGGGAAGGAACAGGGTCAGAGTTGCCAAAAAAAAGGGATATAAAAATGACGAGGTTTGAAAATCAGTTCCTTCATGAATTGATTTTCAAACCTCGCCTTTTTTCTTGACGGTTTTATCCGGGCATATTCTCGATAACCTCAGCTCCGTGCTCATCCACAAATTCCTTGACCTGCAGTTCTTCATCCGGAGTCAGTATTTTTTCCAGATTCAAAAGAAGGATGAGCTTTTCACCAACCTTGGCCACTCCCGAAAGAAATCTCCTGTCAAAGCTTCTGAGTTCCGGGGGAGTCTCAACGAAATCTTCGTCCGGAACGCGGACAATCTCTGAAACGCTGTCAACGGTGAAACCCAGCAGAAGATCATTATGGTTTACGATAAGTATTTTTGTGTTTTCATCGTTTGCCTTTTCAGGCATGTTGAAGCGTTTTCTGAGATTGAACACTGTAAGGACCTTGCCCCTTAAATTTATCAACCCCTCGATAAAAGGCGGAGTGTTAGGAACCTTGAAAATCTCCTGGGGTTTCAGGATCTTGAATATCTGCTTGATTTCAATGCCGAATACTTCATCGGCAATATGAAACTTGACAAGTTGTTGAACAGCCATGAGAATCCCTCCAAAATATATCTCACTAATTTTTACCCAATAAAACAGCGAACTAACATGGTTTTGATGTTCAGCTCCTGTATGAACCGTTTATCCTCACATAATCATAGGAAAAGTCGCATGTCCATATTCTGTCATCGATGCTGCCGTCTTTGAAGTCCAGGGTTATGACTACTTCATCCTTTTTCAGCAGTTCAGCGGCTTTATCCTCATCAAAGCATAGTCCGGTGCCGTTTCTGCACACCAACAGATCTCCTATGAAAATATCGACTTTATCGGGATCGAATTTAGCACCAGAATATCCTGCCGCAGTGAAAATTCTGCCCCAATTGGCATCCTGACCGAATATGGCTGTTTTTACCAAAGGTGATTTCGCAATCGCATTGAGGATAAGATGAGCGGATTCTCTGTCGCTGCAATTTTTGACACGGATCTCAACAAGCTTGGTCGCCCCCTCGCCGTCTTTGGCAAGCATTTTGGCGAGCGATTCCGAAACTTCGAGCAAAACCGACAGGAATGCATCGTATTCCGGTCCCTCTTTATCTATAACAGTATTCCCGGCCATTCCGTTCGCCAGGATAATGACCTTGTCACAAACACTTGTATCACCGTCGACGGAGATCCTGTTGAAGGAGCTGTCAGCGGCGGTCTTAAGGGCTTTTTTCAAAAGCTCCGGGTTTATGGCGATATCGGTCGTGATCACCGAAATCATGGTCGCCATATTGGGATGGATCATACCTGAGCCCTTGGCCATTCCACCTATTGTTACTGTCTTGTCTCCGATCATGAAGGTTCCGGCAGCTTCCTTCGGGTAGGTGTCGGTAGTCATTATCGCCTTTGAGGCCAGGCTTCCTCCTTCATAAGACAAAGAATCATAAGCCTTCCTGATGCCGGCTTTTATTTTTTTCATATCAAGAGGGAAGCCTATTACACCGGTCGAGCCCAGCAATACCAGATCAGGCTCGCAGCCGATAAAACCGGAAGCATATGCAGCCATCGATGCAGCGTCCGCATCGCCTCGCTCTCCCAGGCATGCATTGGCGCAGCCGCTGTTGATGACCACTGCTCTTGCAGCTCCGCTTTTTACTTTTTCCATGGTCCACTTAAGAGAATGACCTTTTACAACATTGGCAGTAAATATGCCTGCGGCTGCTGCGGTTTTATCCGATACAACCATGGCGAGATCCAGGTTGCCGTTCTTTTTAAGCCCGCAGGCCACTCCTGATGCCCTGAACCCCTCAGGTGCCGTAACTCCGCTTTTTATCATAATCTAAGCCCTCCGTTTCATTTTATTTTATCTTAATTGCATTATTTAGGCAATAATGTGTATGGTGGAAACAGTGTGACGGTCCATCTGCTTCCAAATCCTCCACCCGCATTTGGAACCCGTACATATCATCTGAGCGAAGAGAAGGATCTGTTAAGATAGACAGGAAGAGCTGTTCCCCTGGTTGAAGAATAATGATCAAATGTGATATGCTTGTTATAATGCAGATCAGGAGGTGTCTCTTGAAAAATCTATATTATTATGAGACCGAGATAGGGAAAATAGGCATCGGAGAAGAAAACGGGGCCGTTACCGATTTGTTTTTCGGGGAAGCGAAGCTGCCTGAAGCTGCCATAAATGAAACAGATATTATTAAGGAAGCTAAGCGGCAGTTGGATGAATATTTCAAAGGCAAACGAAAAGTCTTTGATCTTCCGGTTTCCACAAAAGGTACCGAATTTCAGAAACTGGTCTGGGAAGCACTCAGAACTATTCCCTATGGGGAAACAAGAAGCTATAAAGATATAGCGGTCCAGATTGGGAAAGCGAAGGCCTGCCGTGCCGTTGGGATGGCCAACAACAGAAATCCGGTTGCCATAATTATTCCATGCCACCGTGTCATCGGATCCAAAGGTCATCTGGTTGGATATGGCGGCGGTCTGGAAATAAAGATGCGGCTGCTTGCCATTGAGGGTATAAAGATCAATAATGGGAAAGCAGTACCGTAGCGGCTGGCAAATCCTTGCAATTAACCGGTTCTAATGAGATAATTTAAAGGATGATATCATTTTATATGAATTATATGAACTGGAGATGATGATATGAACATAAAACTTAAGGATGAATACACAGATAGATTGTTCAATGCCATTCTGAAACTTGAGAATATCGAAGAATGCTATGATTTTTTCGAGGATCTGGGAACCATAAACGAGATAAAAGCCTTCGCACAGCGCTTTGCTGTTGCATCGATGCTGATCGAAAAGAAAACATACAAGGAAATACATGAAAAAACAGGGGCCAGTGAGGCAACAATAAGCAGGGTCAACAGGTCTCTGAATTATGGAGCCGGAGGTTATCGCCTCATTCTCGAGCGTCTGGCCGAAGAGGAGAAATAATTATGGGTCTGTTAGAGAAGATATTCGGCAGTTATGCTGAAAAAGAGCTAAAAAGGATCAATCCTGTAGTGGATAAGATAGAAAGCCTGGAGCCTGAAATGAAAAAGCTCTCTGATGCGCAGCTGAAGGGGAAAACCAGAGAGTTTAAGGAAAGGCTCGCAAAGGGCGAAACACTTGATGACATCCTTCCTGAAGCCTTCGCAGTAGTACGGGAGGCTTCTGTGAGGGTTTTGGGGATGCGCCATTTCAGGGTCCAGCTGATAGGCGGGATCATACTCCACCAGGGCAGGATCGCGGAAATGAAAACAGGTGAAGGAAAAACCCTCGTGGCAACATTGCCCCTTTATCTCAATGCACTCCTGGGAGAAGGAGCCCATCTGGTAACGGTAAACGATTATCTGGCCAAATACCAGTCTGAACTCATGGGGAAGATCTACAACTTCCTCGGCCTGTCGGTAGGTGTGATCCTGCACGACATGGACAATGAGCAGAGAAGGGCGGCATATAAATGCGACATAACCTACGGAACGAATAACGAGTTCGGGTTCGACTACCTTCGCGACAACATGGTGGTATACAAGGAAAACATGGTCCAGCGTGGCCTCAACTATGCGATAGTGGACGAAGTGGACTCCATCCTTATCGACGAAGCCAGGACTCCTCTCATAATATCTGGTCAGGGTGAAAAATCCACCGATCTTTACCAAAAGGCTGACGCATTCGTAAGAAGGCTCAACAGGCTTGTGGTAAAGGAAACCGACGATAAAGTGCAGCTTGAGGAAGGTAATTACGACTATATTGTGGATGAAAAGGCGCACACCGCAACATTGACGGCAAGGGGAGTGGAAAAAGCCGAGAAATATTTCGGTGTCGAGAATCTGTCTGATATCGAGAACATGACCTTGTCACATCATATCAATCAGTCCCTCAAAGCCCATGGGCTTATGAAAAAAGATGTAGATTACGTCATCAAAGACGGAGAGATCATAATAGTAGATGAATTCACTGGCCGTCTGATGTATGGCCGCCGGTATTCTGACGGTTTGCACCAGGCCATCGAGGCGAAGGAAGGAGTCAAGGTGGAGCATGAAAGCAAGACCCTTGCCACCATCACCTTCCAGAACTATTTCAGAATGTACAGAAAGCTTGCAGGCATGACGGGCACCGCCCTGACTGAGGAACAGGAGTTCCGTGCAATATACAAGCTTGATGTAATTCCCATACCAACCAATCTTCCGGTCATCAGGATCGATCATGATGACGTTGTCTACAAAACAAAAAAAGGCAAGTTTGAGGCGGTCGTCAGGGAAATAGAAGAAAGCCATGCAAAAGGCCAGCCGGTTCTGGTGGGTACCATTTCCATTGAAACGTCCGAGATGCTGAGCGCTATGCTCAGGAAAAGAGGAATAAAGCATAATGTCCTCAATGCCAAATATCATGAAAAGGAAGCTGAGATAGTTGCCCAGGCAGGAAAATTGGGCGCTGTAACGATCTCCACCAATATGGCGGGCCGTGGTACCGACATCATGCTCGGAGGTAATCCCGAATTTCTCGCAAGACAGGAAATGAGGAAGATGGGCATCGATGAAAAGCTGATAATGGCCTCCATAAGCTATGACGACACCGATGATGACATAGTACTCAAGACCCGTCAGATATTCAAGGAGCTTTATGATAAATTCAAAATCGAGACAGACAGGGAAAAAGAACAGGTCATAAAACTCGGAGGACTTAAAATAATAGGAACCGAGCGCCATGAGTCCCGACGCATAGACAACCAGCTGAGAGGACGTGCAGGAAGACAGGGAGATCCCGGCGAATCCAGATTCTATATCTCGCTGGAAGATGATCTGATGAGGCTGTTCGGGTCGGAGCGCATGGAGAGGATGGTCGAAGCCCTGGGCCTTCCTGAAGACCAGCCCATAGAAGCCAGACTTTTGTCCAATGCCATTGAAAGTGCCCAGAAAAAGATAGAGGGAATCAACTTCCAGAGGCGTAAGAACGTGCTCCAGTATGACGATGTCATGAACAGGCAGCGCGAGATTATATACTCTGAGCGCGCAAAGGTGCTCAACGGCGAGAACATAAAAGAGTATATCATGAAAATGATCGACAATGTGGCTGACAATATAGTTGCCATGTATTGTTCGGAAAGTGATATCCCGGACAACTGGGATCTCAAAGGCCTGATTTCATATACCGAGAGCGTTATTTTGCCGGCAGGATCAATCGACATCAGATCCATCGATCTGGAAACCGTTACAGCAAAAGACATCAGGGAAATGATAATCATAAAAGCCCGTGAGATATATGAGCAAAAAGAAGCCGAATTTGGCGAAGAGCTGTTCAGGGAACTGGAAAGACGAGTCCTTCTGAGGACCGTGGATGAAAAATGGATGGGTCATATCGATGCCATGGATCAACTGAAACACGGCATTGGTCTTCGTGCGTTCGGCCATCGCGATCCTGTCATCGAATACAAGCGTGAAGGCTTCGATATGTTCGATGAGATGATCCGCAACATCCAGCAGGACACTGTTAAAATGCTTTTGCGCATTAAGAAGGAAAACATTACGGTAAAACGCGAACAGGTAGCACAACCGACCATTGCCTCCCATGGAGATGACGGTGTGAGAAAGCCGAAAAAACGTGAAGATGAAAAAGTCGGGCGTAACGATCCCTGTCCCTGCGGAAGCGGTAAAAAATATAAAAAGTGTTGCGGTGCATAATCTTATGTTTAGTAATAAAATTTATTATAATTTTATTAAAAAGAGATAAATTCCGTGTTTTAAAGCGCTTAAGTGTTGGTTATGTTTTAAGCAGCAATAACTTATTTACTGATGATTATGAGACAGTAAAGAGTCTGGCCGGGCAATTCAGTGGCCTCAATGCTTGAAAAAACAGGAAAAACGACTAGTCTTTTAACGATGCTGGGTTTTGACTTTTATAATAAAGATAAAGAAGTTGCATCATTTTATGTTGACGAGTATGATGTATTTATGATAGACGGGAAATACTACACTATTTCTTCCGGGTCATTTGATTATGAAGCTGTTAAGTGTATTTATGAGGAAGCCCTCAGGAAAGACTGAATTATAGGGAATTTTCTCCTTCCTGCCCGATCAATTATGGATTAAACTTATATACATATTAGAAATCTGTCGATTTTTCAATCAGCAGTGAATATATTTTATAATACCAGTCTATTGAATTATAATATTTCATGAATAGAATAAAATTACAATCTTTATTCACTGGCAGCAACAGAATTGCTTCGTTACTTGCTTGCTGTTTTTCAGACTTGCACTTCCGGAATCAATTTCATGCAAACAGAATAACTTATAGTCCAAAGTTTAAAAAGACCAGCTAATTAAAGTCAAGAGCTTTTTTTGAAAAATAAAAGAATTTTTCAAAAAACACATGAGCTAAAAAAGGCATGACAACAAGACCACCCAGGTGAAGTAGACATAAAATAGCTGGTC
>DULR01000021.1 GCA_012840245.1 Clostridiaceae bacterium | reverse complement strand
GGTGTTTTAGTCGACTCAATTATACCAAAAAAAGGGGGGTCATTGTTTTTTTATACGAAAAAACTCTGAAACCCTTACAAATAAAACATTTGAATCTATTGATATTTAAAATAGATTAACACAACGCGGAAAAAGGCAGGGGAGCATTTATGAGAGCAAAAGGATTGGACAGGCCTATAAAAGTTTCATCAAGAACAGGTGATATCCGCCTTGCCAAGAGCCGTTCTCACTATCATCTTCGGAAATGATATGGACCTAAAAGCTATGGTATAATTAAACTTAAAGAATATGGCGTCATTTGGGGGAGTAATGGAAAAGAAGAATAATTATAAAGTCCTTGTAATAGACGGGCAGGGCGGAAAAATAGGCAAACAGATCATCGAAGCCATAAAAGCCAG
Organism: Clostridiaceae bacterium; assembly: GCA_012840245.1. Lineage (GTDB taxonomy): Bacteria > Bacillota > Clostridia > DSM-8532 > DSM-8532 > DTU059. Next base: position 24,590 of record DULR01000021.1, on the reverse strand, counting down.
ATTTGACAATGTAGAGGTCACAGCAATAGGAACCAACAGTATTGCAACCGCCACCATGATCAAGGGCGGAGCCGACAACGGCGCCACAGGAGAAAATCCTGTGGTGGTTTGCAGCCGTACCGCTGATATAATAATTGGTCCGGTGGGAATAGTTATCGCAGACTCTCTCCTTGGGGAGGTCACGCCTGAAATGGCTCTGGCAATAGGACGCAGTAATGCCGTTAAGGTGCTTATTCCCGTGAACAAATGTGACAATATTATCGTTGGCATTCCCGACCTTTCGATCACAAAGCTGGTTACCGACACGGTCAATATTGTGGAACAGCTTCTGAACAAGTGATCCCTGCTTCATTTCTTCCAACTAAATATCAGGCAAACAGCTCATAATATCATATGAGGTGATATTTATGAGAACAAGAAAAAGGGTGTCTTCAGATGTGGCCATATGCCGTAATGACTGCGAGTCATCAGCAATACTGGAAGGTCTGGATCTGATCAAGGCAGATTCGCTCATTTCAGAACATGATGTGGTGGTCATCACCCCCAACTGGGTAAAAAAATCCCGTCCCGAGGAAGGCATCGTTGTTGGAAATGAAAGTCTAAAAACCGTCATAGAATATGTGAAAGCCAAAAACCCGGCAAGACTGGTGGTAGCTTCAGGCAGCGGCGGAAACGAAACTTTGGATTCCATCAATGAGGGCTCGTTTGATAAGGTCCTTGAAAAAGAAGGCGTTGAATTTATCGATCTGAACTACGGGCCCTTTGTCACTGTCCGGCTGAATCATGATAAACCTGAGATCACTTCCTTAAACAAAATATTTGAGCAGATGACATGCCTGATTTCTTTCACCCAGCTCAAGATCCACGAGGAAGCGACCATATCGGGCACCATCAAAAATATAGCACTGTCCTGGCCACCGGCCGAAGAGCACGGGTTTCCCAAAAAAAGCAAAGGTATTCATGATAAGCTTCATGGTTTCATCGTTGCCATGTCTGAAATTTTGCCTGTAGATCTGGCCATCTTAAGCGCCAGTCCGGCCATGATCGGTACAGGTCCATCCAAAGGCATTCCAAAGCATACCGGATTTGTGATCACCGGAACAGATGCCTTCAGTGTTGATACTGTAGGAGCAAGATTCATGGGATTCAAGCCTCAGGCGGTCAATTATCTTTATGAAGGCGGGAACCGTGGTATCGGCCAGACCGATATTCTGAAAATGAATCTTTACGGAATACCCCTGATCCAGGCAGAAAAGGAATTTTCAACGGCAGTGTACGGAGAAGAAGTTTCTGTTGATGCCGATTAGTTTTATGTCATTTATTTATTGATTGGCCCCGTGTTATATGGTATATTGGTATCAATGTCGGTATGAAGCCGTCAAACTTTATTAAGCGATCAAAGTAAAATCAGCCATGAAGGCGTTGACTGTCCGAAGACAGTTGATGCCTTTTTCACTTTTTAGGGGGGGAAGTATGACATCAAAAAAAGTAAAAAAAATCACATTCGCCGGAATGTTCCTTGCGCTGGCACTTGTTTTACCTTTTATTACAGGCCAGATCCCGCAAATAGGCAATGCACTCAGCCCAATGCATATTCCTGTGCTGCTCTGCGGCTTTATATGCGGCTGGCCTTATGGACTTGTTTTGGGATTCATTGCTCCACCGCTCCGATATGTATTGTTCGGCATGCCTCCTATATTCCCGACAGGTGCGACTATGGCCTTCGAGCTTGCCGTGTACGGACTTGCCGCAGGTCTGTTTTATAAAATACTGCCCAAAAAGGTACATAATATTTACGTCACACTGATACTCTCTATGCTGATCGGAAGACTTGCCGGGGGTATAGTAAAATTTATAATAGTTACTTTCTTTGCGCCCGATATACCGTTCGGTCTTGCTATATTCTGGACAGATTATTTCGTCAAAGCCGTACCTGGCATCATACTCCATATAGTATTGATACCGGTGACTGTGATGGCTTTGAAGAAAGCCAAGCTGATGCTTAATGAATGAACTTCGGAGAATCATAAAACACCATGCGGAAAGGTATCCCGAAATGCAGCCTTGTGACGCCGTCAAGCTCATTTTCCAGAATGAGTTTGGCGGCGGCCACCTTATAACTGACAGAGAACATAGCCTGACTTATCTGGCCTGTGAGTATGGATCCATACCCCAGGAGAAAAATATGCCTCTATATGAAGATATAGGAAACGGTATCGTCAGGGTCAATATCGCCTCAATAGATGCTCATAATCTGAGTATCAGGGAATTGAACGAGATGTTCGTACTCTCTTCCGGCACTATAACAGGATCGAAAGGATCCTTCATTCAAAAGCTCCGGGTTTTGGAGGAGGAGACCGGTCGTGGCATTTTCAGATTCAGTCTAAATGATCTTGAGCAATATATGGATGAGTATATAAGCTCCGGAATCAAACCTGTCTCTCACAGCGATGAATATAAAAAGGCCTATAATCCGTCCTACAGAGTTGTATTAAAGAGCCTGTTACAGGACCCCCAGATGGTCCAGAAGTATTTTCAGACCCAGTAATATCAGGATACCGCCGCCTGTCAGCTCGGCTTTAGATTTGTACTTCATTCCAAAAACGCCGCCTGCCTTTGAGCCTATGAATGACAACGTGAAAGTGGTAGCGCCTATGAAGCTTACCGCCGGAATGATATCTACCCTCAGGGAACCAAAGGCAACCCCGACAGCCAGTGCATCTATGCTTGTGGCTACAGCCATCATGAACATCGGTCTTAGTGCGAGAGAACCGCTTTCAACATCGCAGCAGTCGCCTTTTGTAAGAGCTTCCTTGATCATGTTGATCCCGATGAGCGAAAGAAGTATAAATGCGATCCAGTGGTCGTAGGCAGAGATGACATTCTGAAACTGCGTGCCCAGAAAATACCCTGCAAGAGGCATGAGAGCCTGGAATCCACCGAACCATAATCCAACTATACAGGCCTTTTTGAATGTGACATTTTCCATTGCCAGGCCTTTGCAAACGGCCACGGCGAACGCATCCATCGAAAGGCCGACAGCAAGTATAAACAATTCAAGAATCGTCATTGTATCCTCCAAATGACCAGACTGCTCTCAATTATATCCGATCATTCTTTTCAAGCGCAAGCATGTCTTTTATTTTAGCCTTCTAAACTAATATTTTAAAACTCGGTTTTTAGAATATTATTCTGAGAATAATATTCTCTTTTCAAGCTCCATTATGGTTTCATAGGATGCCGCCTGTGATCCGCTGCACATGACTGCAGCCGCTGCCGAAGCCATTGACAGCCTTATGGTTTCCTCCATGTCACAGCCCCTGTCCAAGCAATATGCCAATGCTGCTACCATGGCATCTCCGGCTCCGACCGTGCTTTTTACTTCCACCTCGGGGGCTTTTGCATAATAAGTACCGCCCTTATCTATAAACAGCGCTCCCTTATCGCCCATTGAAATGACCATTATTTCGATCCCATTTTCCCTGGCGATCTTCTCTCCCAGCGATCTGGCCTCATCCGGGTCTTCAATGCTCCTTCCTGTCAGCATTTCAAGCTCTCTGACATTAGGTTTGCAAAGATATGGCCCTTCTGCTATGCCGTATCTCAGCAAATCTCCGTCGGCATCAAGTATGGTCCTGGCTCCTGCAGCTTTGGATCTTTTTATCCATCTTCCGTAGATCCGCTTGTCAGTATTTGCGGGAACGCTTCCTGAAAAAACAACTGTGGAATTTCGATCCAGATTCCTAAATATCAGATCTTCTATTTTAACAATATCTTCTGAGGTGATCACAGGTCCGGGTTCATTTATATCGGTATTTGTTCTTCTTACCTTGTCCACTATCTTCAGATTGGTCCTCGTTTCGCCCTGAATCAGCACGAACTCGTTTTCTATACCCATTTTATCCAGACAGTCCTTTATAAAAAGTCCGCTTCTGCCTCCGATCAAGCCTAAAGCCTTGCTTGCCCCATTCAGATTTTTTATTGTCTTGGAGACATTTATACCTTTCCCGCCTGCATCGATCCTCTCTGAAACTATCCTGTTCACCGCGCCTATTTCGAAATCATCGATTTCAACTGTCCTGTCCACAGCAGGGTTAAGAGTGACGGTTAATATCATTTTTCCACCTTCGCCTTACATGTTTATATCAAATATTTGTTGACCAGAGGGATCTTCCTTAATACCAGATAGACCAGGTAGCTCGCCAAAAGAACTATCGATGATATCACCGGTATGGAAACAAGGACCGGCTTGAAATTGTGGATCATAATATCTTTATATCGTAAAATCTGGTTGAAAAAATCATGTGCCAGATAAATGCAGAATGATGCCAGGGATAATTCCCTGACCGGGCCGGGACTGCTCTTGTCGTCAAACAAACATGTCAAAAAACCGAAAAGACCTGTTGCCATAAGCGCAACACCGGGGGACATCCCTTCCCACAATGTCATATTCCTGTTGTTTGCCAGTGAAAGATATATGGTGCCGCCAAAGGTGACCGCAAAACCGGCAAGGAATATGAGCAGCATCGGGAGCACTTTTTTCGGCCTGAATCTGTGCAGATAGTACCCCAGGATCCCGTAACCGACCGCCGAATATGTCATGTTGATGCCATATTGCGCTGGTATGCCCGAGAGAAGGCTGAAGGGATAATACTGCCTGAGTCTGGGAAACACTATCCCCAGAAGGAACCATATTGCCAGAATATAATTGAGTTCTGGCTTAGATGCATTTTTTACGAGAATCCTTGTAACAGGCAGAAATATATATACCAAGATCATGATATGCAAAAAATAAAGGTGAAAATGATGCCTGAACAGGACCATGTTCTTCTGCGAAGCTATAACCAGGTTATAGTCAAAGCTTCCTGCAGCAATAGCTGCATTGCCTATATCATAGGCTTCATATGCCAGAGCCCAGAAAACAAGGGCTGCCAGGATCCTGGGGATGTATTTGGTGTACAGAGATTTGAACGAAATTTCTTTTTCAGGATCAAGAAGGAGGCTTCCGCTGCACATAAAAAATACCGGTACGGCGAATCGTATCAGTGACCCCCAGAAAACTGCCGAATACCAGTCAAACGATCCTATGGCCAGGTTTGAAAAACCACCTCCCAAAGTATGTATGACAAGCACTCCGAATATCGATATAGCCTTCAGAGCATCAATCGACATTCTTCTTTCCCGCGTCGGTCCCTGCATGTTTCGCACCTCAAAAATTAATCTGTCTGAAGCGATTGATTATATAGTACAATTGTATTATATATTTGGCCTTTATGGCGAACAATAATGAAATATGAGGAAGAATTATGGACAGCATTGACAGCAAATATCAACTGATGACACAAACACCGGTCCCAAAGCTTGTTGTGAAGCTTGCCATCCCCAGCATAATCAGTATGGTGGTTACAGCCATATACAATATGGCAGACACTTTTTTCGTAAGTCAGATCAATACCAGCGCATCAGGCGCTGTAGGTGTATCCTTTTCCCTTATGGCGATCATTCAGGCAATTGGATTTACCATGGGGATGGGCTCCGGAAATTTAGTAGCAAAACTGCTTGGTCAGAAGGATCCCAAAGAAGCCTCCAAAGTAGTCGCGACAACCTTTTATACTACGTTAGGACTCGGGGTTTTGTTTTCCCTGCTGGTCCTTATTTTCATTAATCCATTGGTGCGCCTGCTTGGGGCCACCGAGACCATTTTCCCGTATGCAAGAGACTATACCCTGTTTATCCTGCTTGGAGCGCCCTTTATCATGTCATCCTATGTCCTCAACAACATCCTGAAATTCCAGGGAAGTGCATTGTATTCAATGTTCGGCATCAGTATCGGCGCAATAATCAATATAGCTCTTGATCCTATCTTTATTTTCACTCTGGAAATGGGTACGGCCGGTGCCGCTCTGGCAACCTCCATAAGCCAGTTCATAGGATTTTGCATATTATTGTACGCATCCGGAAAGGGCGGTAACATTAAGATAAATATAAAGAACTTCAAGCCTGAATGGGCAGTCTACAAAGAAGTAATCAGGACTGGCATTCCTTCCTTCTATCGGCAAGGCCTTGCAAGCATAACCGGAATAGTGCTCAATCAGACTGCCGGACCTTTCGGTGATGCTGCCATTGCCGGCATGTCTATAGTAGGCCGTGTGTTCTTTTTTGCAGTCTCGGCACTAATAGGCTTTGGCCAGGGTTTTCAGCCCGTTTGCGGCTATAATTACGGAGCCAGGCTCTATAAAAGGGTGATCGAGGCTTTTCGCTTCTGTATAAAAACGGCATCTGTCGGTCTTGTGATATTAGCCGTTATAGGCTTTATATGGGCACCTGATATCGTTGCCCTTTTCAGGCGGACCGACCCGGTCGTCATAGAAATCGGAACAATGGCTATGAGGCTGCAATGCGTAACCTTGCCTTTATCGGCCTGGATCATCATCACCAATATGATGCTGCAGACTATAGGAAAGCCAAAAGAAGCCTCTGTTTTATCACTGTCCCGTCAGGGGTTGTTTTTCCTTCCGGTGATCCTTGTCCTTCCTCATATGATCGGTCTTTTGGGTATACAGGCAAGCCAGCCTATAGCAGATATAGCCACATTCATTCTTTCTCTTTCCATGGGCGTTAAAGCCGCCCGGGAGCTGAGACTTCTCCAGCAGGAACAGGACCAGGTTCCAAACGGTCAGGAAGCAGCTAGTCCGGAATAAACGGGTAAAAAAGCTAAGAGCGGGCATTGCCCGCTCCTTCATGCCTTCAGAACATCGGCACTACGGCACCTTTGTACTTTTCATTCATAAAATTCTTTACCTTATCACTCTTGAGCGCTTTAATAAGCTCCTGGATCGCCGGATCGTTCTCGTTGCCTTCCTTTACGCAGAGAATATTTGTATAGTTGTTCTTTATAACGTCGGAATCCTTGTCCTCTATCGCAAGAGCATCTGTTAAGGCGTTGAGTCCCGCCTGGATGGCATAATTGCCGTTTATGACTGCCATATCCACATCCTGAAGCGACAGGGTGAGCTGTGCTGCTTCGAGTTCTTTTATAACAAGATTTTTTGGATTCTCGACTATGTCAAGAACAGTTGCTGAGAAACCAGCGCCTTCCTTCAGCTTGATAAGCCCCTGGGCTTCCAGCAGCATTAGAGCGCGGGCTTCATTGGTTCCGTCATTGGGAACCGATATTATGGCTCCATCCTTCAGTTCATCAAGTGATTTTGTCTTGCCTGCATAAATTCCGAAGGGCTCATAATGTATAGCCGCCACCTGTACGATATGTGTTCCGTTGTCTTTATTAAACTGATTTAAGTACAGGACGTGCTGGAAATAATTGGCGTCAATTTCACCATACTCTAAGTTCAGGTTGGGCTGCACATAATCGGTAAACTCCACGACCTTCAGTGTTATACCTTTTTCAGCAAGAATTTCCTTCGCAACACCAAGTATTTCAGCATGCGGCGTTACACTTGCTCCCACAACAATGGTGGAGCCTTTGACAGAATTGGCCCCGCAGCCTGTAAACAGTGTTAATGCAAGAGTAAAAGCTAAAACAAGGATTATTTTTTTCTTCATATTGAATTCTCCTCCTTCATTATTTTTATCTAATGCGTTTGTCGCATTTTCTGGCTATTATATTTCCGATCTCCTGGAAAATCTGAACCAATAGAACCAGGATCACGACCATAACAAGCATAATATCAGTTTGGGAGCGGTGATAACCATATCTGATCGCAATATCTCCAAGGCCACCGCCTCCTACAACACCGGACATTGCAGAATAACCCAGAATTGTAGTGGTGGCTATTGCTGCACCGACTATCAGAGATGGCTTTGCCTCGGGGATAATCACCTTTAAAACCACCTCTAAAGTTGAGGCACCCATAGACAGGGACGCTTCTATAACGCCCCGATCGACCTCCTTTGCCGAACTTTCTACCATACGGGCAACAAAAGGAGCTGCAGCTATCACCAGAGGTACTACTGTTGCCGTAGATCCAATAGTTGTGCCCGCAATAAATCTTGTTACAGGCATTACTGCCACCAACAGAATAATGAACGGTACTGATCTCAGCAAATTGACTATGCTTCCCACTATCCTGTTTATTGTTGGGTTGGGTCTTATTCCTTCCTTGTCGGTGACCACAAGGATCATTCCAACAGGCAGCCCGATCAAATATGCCATGACAGTTGAAACGACTGTCATATACAGTGTTTCGAGGAGTCCTGTGCCCATCAATGAAAACATACCCTCACTGAACATCGTATTCTTCCTCCTCATATGCGATTTCTTCCATGTCAAGATAGGTCAATATCTGTCTGACTTTTTCTTCGTTTTCCGGAAGCTGTACTATCATGTGTCCGTATATTTTGTCATCGATCCTTTTGGTATCGGCAAATACTATATTTACAGGCGAACCGCATTTTAAGACCATATTGGCTATTATAGGCCTGTTTGCGGCATTGCCGTCGAATACCAGCCGCAGCAGTTTTCCGTAGCCGGTCACTTCCTCGACAACATCACCCGAGGGAAAAATCATCTTTTTGGCCGCCTGAGTCCTGGGATGCCGGAACACCTCATCTACCGGCCCCATTTCTTCGATATGGCTTTTGTCGATTATGGCCACGCGGTTGCATATCTGCTCGATTACCTTCATTTCGTGGGTAATGATCACTATGGTCACTCCGAGTCTCTGATTAAGTTCTTTCAACAGAGCCAGTATCGATTGGGTCGTGGTAGGGTCCAGGGCGCTTGTAGCTTCATCGCACAGTATTACCTTGGGATTAGTCGCCAGAGCTCTGGCTATTGCCACTCGCTGCTTCTGACCTCCCGAAAGCTGTGCGGGATATGCCTTCTCCTTATCTCCCAGTCCTACTGTTCTGAGAAGCTCCCTTGCACGCGACCGTGCCTCTTTCTTCGGTACTCCCGCTATCTCCAGCGGAAAACAAACGTTATCAAGAGCAGTTCTCTGCATAAGCAGATTGAAGCTCTGAAAAATCATGCCTATGGACCTGCGGATATTGCGAAGCGCTTTATCTGACAGAGAAGTAATATCAGTTCCGTCAAAAATGACACTTCCGGCAGTGGGTCTTTCCAGAAGATTCATGCATCTTACCAGAGTGCTCTTCCCGGCTCCCGACAATCCTATTATTCCAAAAATCTCACCCGGATAGATGGATATATTGATATCATCCAACGCCACTACGGCTTCTTCTCCGGTCCCGAAAGTTTTGTTCAGATTTTTTAGTTCTATGATAGGAGTTTGCGTCATTCCCCTCTCTCCTTCTGTTGTATACTTCAATGCATAAATAAAGCCCTTGATGAATCAACATCAAGGGCGTAAGCTTCAGGCTTCGCGGTACCACCTTGTTTCGCCCATACCTTGCAATATGGGCCTCAATGAGTACGGACCAGAAAGTCGATACTCCTGTGCTGTCACGGGCACACCCGTCGTAGCCTTGTGCAGAATGCATTGCTACAATGCATAAGCAGTCGGTACGAAGCTCCAAGACCATCTTCGGTAATACTCCACGTTCCCCTTTTCACCAACCGGGGCTCTCTTTGCCGTTTCATACTACTTACTCTTCTTTTCATTGCTTTTTAATTATTGAGTTACGATAAAGTTTACAATAAACATAGCGATTCGTCAAGTGATTTAATCGGCGGCCTTCGGTCTTCCATGGTTTCAAACTGAGGGAAAACCAGGTTTCGAATCACAGCTTTAATATATCCGGGTTTATTTTGTCTCTTTGGCTGCTTTTCTGGAAGCTGAAGCGCTTTTGGTCCTGCCTGTCCTTTTTGCGGGCGCGGCTTCTGTTTTTGCCTTTGCGACTTCCGAATCATCTGCTTCTGTTGACTTTTTCGCTTTTTCGGAAGATTTTTTGGCGGAAGCTGATCTGGTCTTCGTGGTCTTTTTGGCTGCTGCTTTGGCAACCTTGAAGCTGTAGTTCATTCCCGAGTTGTTGTCCCAGTTGCCTATCGGATCAACGAATGCGCAACTGAAAGTTCCTGCTTTGGCAAGCGTCAGGCTGACGACAAAAGCATCATCCCTGAGCTCCATATCAACAGTTTGAGAATCTTCCCAGCTCTCATTATAACCAAAATGAACTTTTACATCTTTTGCTCCTGAATTTTTAAGAAGTCCGGTATATGAAAGCTCGATGGTATCTCCTGCCTTTAGGGTCTTTTTTGAAAGCTTTACACCATTTTCTTCATAAATGCCCTTTTTCATTATTTATCCGCTCCTTAAAATCTTTTCCTTATTATTCAATTAAATTATATCCTGAGCCTTTTTTGATGTAAAGCAATGTATAAAAGTTTGTAGCTATGGGTAAATTTGCACATAAGACATAGTTATTATTTGTGCATTTTTGCCGTCTCCTTTATCAGCATAGGTTCTGAATCGAGCATTTTAGCCATATTTATACATGCTTCATATTTCCCGGAGTTGAATCTTCCTGTAAGAACTGATCGAATCAGCAGGTTCTTCGGCGTGTCAAGGGGAGAGACGTACTCAACGGCCGAAACGCTATAACCGAAGGCTTCAAGAATCATGCATCTTAGTCCGTCAGTCAGTACATCGGCCAGTCGTGCTTTGAAAACCCCATGCTTTATAATGTCCTCGAAAGGTTTATAGGAATATTGGTTCAGAAGCTCGCTGTGGCAGCAGGGAACAGCTATTATCCCTCTGGCGCGGTTACGGATACCATAAGCCAAAGCAAAATCGGTGGCTACATCACAGGCGTGCAGGCTTATAACCAAATCAGGCTGAATGGCAGCTCCTCTCTCATCCTGATAAAGAAGCGTCCGGATATCTCCGGTTATAAACTCCATGTTACGGTAATTAAGCTCTTCGGCAATCTTTCTGCTGGATCGTATAACACCTTCCGATATATCGATACCGGTAAATCTGCAGTTGATCTTCATGACTTCCTTCAGATAGTAGTTCAGTACAAATGATAGGTATGATTTCCCGCAGGCACAGTCCACTACCTTAAGTTCGCTGCGGTCTTTAGTCAGATCCTTAAGCATGGGTTCGACAAGCTCAACAAAATGGTCGATCTGATTATATTTGCGGATCATGTCGTTCTTTATTTTCCCGTTATCCGCCATGATACCGATTGCCTTTAAAAGCCTGTCGGCCTTTCCCGGTCTTATGAGATAACTGCGCCCGGTAACTATGCCTGTATCTGCGTGGCTCTTTATGGTATCATCTTTTGCTTCTTCCAGCGCTTTGGTCTTCATTGACACATTCTTGCCGTCAGCCTCGATGACCAGAAGCTCTCCACGGCTTTTGTACCGGATTGAGACCTTCTCATAAGGCGCAGCATAGCCGGAGATCAGATCGGGGATCTCATCAGGCTTAACAGTTATGTTTCTGCCTTCGAAGCTTATTTTAAGCTCTTCTCCATCGGGCAAGCAGCTTAGCGGGAAAACCTTTACACCGGACTTGAATTCACCGGTCATACCTTCAAAATAATCCATTTCATCCGTTAGCCTGGCGGATATCCCCTGGAGTATAAGTTTCAACTTTTGCAGTGAGTTTTTATCCATATGAATCAACCTCATTTAAAATTCTACACAATAACATGCGAAGCATTTTATTTCACTTCGTTCCGTTCAATGATTCTTCGTCGCAACGACTTTATGTCGTTTCTCCTCAGAATGACATAGTAACGGTAGCGCACCCTTAGTGCTGGGCTACGAATATAATGACATGTTAATGTCATCTCATCAGCATGGCCACTTCTTCATCTGTCAATTCCCTGTACTCCCCCGGCTTTAAGGACTCATCCAGCCAAACTTCGCCCATCCGCAGGCGCTTAAGTTCAAGAACTGTCGCGCCGACAGCCTTGAACATCCGCTTCACCTGATGGAACTTGCCCTCATAAATCTCTACTCTTGCTATGACCGGATCTGATTCCGATATAAAGCTCAGCCGAGCAGGCAAGGCAATGTAACCGCCAATGTCCACGCCTTCTTCAAAGGCCTTGATGGCCTGTTCTCCCGGATAAATGTCCAGCACAGCTTCATATAGCTTTGTTACATGCTTTTTGGGTGATAGAAGGTCATGGGCAAAGGCTCCGTTGTCGGTAACAATGAGCAGCCCTTCCGTATCCTTGTCCAGTCGCCCGACAGGAAATACATCCCTGCGTCTTATTTTTTCAGGGAACAGATCCAGAACGGTCCTCGCAGCCTTGTCCTCGGTGGCGGTTATCAATCCCTTGGGCTTGTTAAGCATGTAGTAAACAAATTCCTTATAGCAAATCCTTTCACCGTTGACTTTTACTATATCGCTTTCAGACGTTACATAGGCTGCCGGATCTTTAACGACAGTATCATTGACAGTTACCATACCTTTTCTGACAAGATCCTTTATCTCGCTCCTTGAGGCAATGCCCTGATCCCTTAAAAACTTGTCAAGTCTGAGCTTTGCCATCACATCAACCTCCAGCCTTTTGGATAGAGATTTTTCAGCATTTCTCCATCCTGCTTGACCCAGCCCAGAGGATAATCCTCAAGGCAGACAGCCCCGAAGCCTTTATCTCCTTTATTGAAAAGAGTTTCCCCTCTCAGATATCTGATTATGTTACGGTCATTCTTGTCAAATCTGATAACCCGTCTGAAATCTTCCGGCTTTGAGGCTATAAGCAATGACTGTGACGGCTCGAATCGCCCGTTTTTACAATCGCCCAGATAAAGGCCGGCCTTCTCCCATCTGACGGGCGGAATTCCTTCCATGCAAGCCGGAAGCCTGTAAAGGCTCGTGCCTCTCAGATGGTATATGCCTTCTTCTATGGAATTCATATTTTCATGGACAAAATCTCGGTACAAATCAGCGGCCTCTTCAGCTTCCTTTGATGTGTAATCTGTACGGGGCCTGCTGTTATCATTCTCCGGCCTTTCACCTTTTTTGGACAGGCGGAAGACAAAGTGGCCTTCGCCCCGCGCTTTATGGGGCCATAGCCTTAATCCGCATGACAGCCCGGGATCCTTCGACACAGTCCAGTTTCGGCGGGAGGGTTCGAAGCCTCCAACCGGATCAAGCCTGCTGACCTCAATATCATAGCGGTTTAAGAAAAACTCGATGTTTTCCTCGTTCTCATGCGGGTTGAATGTGCATGTGGAGTAAACTATGGTGCCTCCGGGCTTCAGCATTTCGTATGCTGCATCGAAAATCTCCCTCTGAAGGGCAACACACTCTTCGCTTTTATATTTGGAATAGCTTTGCACCGCTTCCCTGTCCTTGCGGAACATCCCCTCGCCCGAGCATGGAACGTCAAGAAGGATCCTGTCGAAAAATTCGGGATATATGGCTTTGAGCCTGTCAGGAGCTTCATTTACTATGAATGTATTGGTAAGTCCCATGAGTTCAACATTCTTGACTAATGCTTTGACTCGCTTGGGGCTGATATCGTTTGCCACAAGAAGGCCTGTATTCTTCATCTGGTCGCCCAGTGCGGTTGTTTTCCCGCCCGGAGCGGCACACAGATCCAGAACCTTTTCACCTGGCTTTGGTTCAAGTGCCTGGGCAGGCATCATGGCGCTGGGTTCCTGGATATAAAAGAGACCGGCATGATATGCCGGATGCTTTCCAAAGGACTCTCCTTCCGGATAATAGAACCCGTTGGGTACCCACGGGATGGGTTCAAGCTCTCTTTCAAGCAGGGCCAGTAATTCATCGGGACGGATCTTCAGTGTGTTTACCCTGAGCCCGTAACAGCGCCTGCCGTCAAAAGCGTCTATGAACGCTCTATATTCATGCTCTTCCATCAGCTGTTCAAATTTGTCTTTGAAAAAATCTGGCAGTTTCATCTTGTCCTTTATTTATATATCCTTAATATAAGATTTAACATCATAAAAGTTATTCTGAACCAGAAGCATAGCTCTCTGCGCAGTCTTAGCATCTCCCGAAAGAGCCTGTTTTAAAAACCCGGGATTTGCCCTCAAAAACTCCTTCATAGTGGTCTCGGGATCCCTCATGTAATCCAGAACCAGGCGAAGTTGCGCGTCATCTATGTATCCGGCTTCCCTTGCCTTTTCGAATACTCCCGGATCTATCGAAACCAGTGTATGGGACTCAACGCCGAGGCTTTCTAAAACCTCTCCGCCTCCCTGCAGCCTGTCGACCACAACAAGGCTCCATTTCATGTTTCCGTTTATTTTCTGAATTGCCGGAACCCATGCTCTTTCATAGCTGGAGGCTGTGGTAATCAGGTCTGCAACGTGAAGTATGTTCGCGCCCTCAAGATCTATTGCTTGCTTCGATTCACCGTTTTCACAGATAACAGCGGAAAGGTCTTTAAAAAGTGTGATATGGGGCTTGCCTAAAAGGTCGGCAACCATAAAGGAGAAGAACCAGTCCCGCCTTTCGCCTCCCGAAACATAGTCCACTTTCTCAATATCGAAGTTTTCTACAGCATAACTGGTAAGAGCATCGATAGTTCCTCTGTAAACTTCGTCAGTCATGTAGTTTTCTTTTGTAACCCTGTGAAATTCTTCTGAGCAGGACATTTTATCGTCTTTGAGCCTGTCTATCAAGGCCAAAAGCTCGTTTGCCTTTTCTTCGCTGCCGTATAGGAAATGTGTGTTGACATAATAGGGACCGATTTTCCCGGAGGTATACCAGAAAGGCTTGTCCTTAGGGCATACCCTGATGGCATTGGTTTTAAAAAGATATCCGATCAAATCCCGGTTCATACGATCAGCCCTCCGATCAGTTCGGTAACAGATTTTACTTTGTTTTCAGCCATATAATTCTCTAAGCCTTCGATGGTCTCGACCCATGCCATGGGATTTACGAATCCCGCAGTTCCCATCATCACAGCAGAAGCTCCGGCAAGAAGGAACTCAACGGCATCTGTTCCGTTTGATATGCCGCCCATGCCGATTATGGGGATGTTTACAGCTTTAGAGACCTGCCAGACCATACGAAGTGCAACTGGCTTTACAGCCGGTCCCGAAAGACCTCCGGTGACATTGCCCAATATCGGTCTTCTTGTCTTTGCATCGATGGCCATACCAAGCAATGTGTTTATAAGGGATACCGCATCTGCTCCCGCAGCCTCGGCAGCCCGGGCGATCTCGGTTATGTCGGTCACATTCGGTGTGAGCTTTACAATCAAAGGTTTTCCGGCTTTCTTCTTTACTCTTGAGACAACCTCGAACACACCGTTTGCCGTGCTTCCGAAACTCATGCAACCCTCCTTGACATTGGGACAGGAGAGATTGAGCTCGATCCCGTCAATGTCGGCATCCGAGAGTGTTTTCACCATATATTCGTAATCTTCTATGGTATTTCCTGACGCATTGGCTATGATGGCCGTATCGAACCCTCTTAAGAATGGGATCTCTTTTTCTATGAAGGCCTGTACTCCGGGATTCTGCAATCCCACGCTGTTAAGAATACCGGCCGGTGTTTCGGCTATCCGGGGCGGAGGATTCCCCTTTCTGGGTTCTCTGGTCAGGCCTTTTACGGCTATCCCTCCCAGCCTGTTCAGATCAAAATACCTGCTGTATTCGCGGCCGAAGCCAAAACAGCCGGAAGCTGCGATTACAGGATTTTTCAGCTTTATCCCGGCAACATTGACCTCAAGACTTATATTGCTGTTCATTTATCTTTCCTCCGATTAATCAAAAATTACTTCATCTCCGCTGAAGACCGGACCTCTTTTGCATACCTGAGTATATTCCCAGTCGTCACCCTTCTTCACTTTACAGACACATGTCAGACATGCTCCTATACCGCAGCCCATCCGCTGCTCCATCGAAACCTCACAGGGCACGTTGTACTTCTTCAGCAGCTCGACCCCGGCTTTCATCATAACTATAGGACCGCATAAAAAAACCATATCAGGCAGTTCTTTTTCAACCTCTTTCTTAAGAATATCTGTAACGAATCCTTTCTCGCCGTAGCTTCCGTCGTCAGTAGCGATGAAAAGCCCATCGCAGCTTTGCCTGAATTCATTCTCCAATATGACAAGAGAACGGTTTCTGAAACCCAATATGGCCTTCTTGTTATCTGCCGGATGATCCTTAAGAAGCTGAAGCAGCGGGAATATCCCGATACCTCCGCCAACCACGATGATCTTCCTGTGTTTTGGATAAAGGGAGAAGCCTTGACCCAAAGGGCCAATAATATCGATTTCGTCTCCTGGCTTCATATTGGAAAGGATTTTTGTGCCTTTTCCCCTTATCTGGATAGCCAGATCGAAGGTGCCCTTTTCCCTGTCGACCGAGCATATGCTTATAGGTCTTCTTAAATATACCTCGGTACCATTTCCGCATTTAACGTGGACGATCTGCCCGGGCCTGGCTTTTTTCGCTATCCTTTCGGACTCTATGGTCAAAAGAAAAGTATCGGCATTCAGCATCTCCGATTTTGCTATTTTAAATATGTTATCCATTTAAGCCTCCATTGGACTTTGCAATAAGATTAGTCACATTATACCAATCGTACTTCACCTGGGCAAGGGCAGAATTGAGAACGAGAATTTTACGGCGGGTGCAAGGTGTCTCGCGGCAGTTCGCCGATACACTTCGAAGGAAATGACCACCAAGCATTGACGTTATTAGAGAAGTATGAGCGACCTGTAAGAAAAAGACCACACTTTGGGACGTGACGGAGCGAAAGGCGGAGGAATGTCGTAAACGAGCAAATTGATCTTATTGACACAGGTGCTTAAAGGCGAACAGAGCGAGATCCTTGTGCCCGCCAAAACCAGAATGAGTCAAAGCCTCCGTCCCCTAAACTCATGCAAAAGACTCTGAATTGATTTGTCAGGAAGGTCCAGGGCTACCTCCTGTTCGAGGATATCGCCCAGAAAGTGCGCGTCTGATGAAGTGATATAATTATAGGAGCCTAACTCAGGATTCACTTGAATGAAATCCCGGATTTGAGCGCACAGAGGAACCGTCCCCCTGTGTTTTGAGTATTCCAGATATTTGAAGTTATAGTCGGGCGGGATCGAGCCCAGTGTCGCCAGTATGCTGTAGGATTGCCTGTTGATATGGGCAGGGATAACGATTCCGCCAAAGCCTCTTGCAAGGTTTATGGACGTTTCGATGTCCAGGCCGCATGCACCTGCGAGAAAGCGTGTTTCTCTGCCTGTCTCGTTATCTTCTGAATCCATGATGATCTGAGCACCGAATATGTCCTCCCTGTTATCGACAGACGGCAGATTTTCATAGACAAGGATTTCGAATGACAAAGCCTTTTCATAGTCAGGGAACAGGCAAACGAGATGGATCTCTTCTGAAGTACACAGCTCCATGCCCGGCACTACCAGAAGGCCGCTGCGCTCGCCGGCCTCCATTACCGCCCTGACATTCCGGACTGAATTGTGATCGGTTACGGCAATGATATCAAGGCCCTTTATTAGAGCCATGTTCACAATATTATTGGGAGTCATGTCATCCTCCGCGCAGGGAGAAAGGCATGAGTGTATGTGAAGATCGACCCAGTACTTCATTTCATATCCTTTAAAGCGCTTAATATCTCAAGACATATATGGGCGGCGCTTTTTGAAGAAGATAAAAGAACCACTCCCTTGTCATTGGCTCTCTCTATCGACTGGCTTTCGATATCGATATTCTCAGGTATCATTACACACGCACAATTGGTCAATGATGCCACGGCTATGACATTGAGATTGGTATGTACTGTTATCCAGACATCGCCCTCATTGACCTTGGCCATCGCATGACTCAACAGATCGCATGCATATACGCCTGTTACCTTTGCATCCAACTTTTCAGCAACAGGGTCCGTATTGTTGATTATTTTATATCCCAGCTTATGGGCCATTTCCTTGACAGTCATTTTAATGTACTCCCGTAACTAACAAACTTCAATTGATAAAGATTCTTCGTCGCTGCGCTCCTCAGAATGACAAAACAAAAGCAATCAAGATTAACGGTCTTCGTCTCCAAACTCATCAGCTCCTGTCTATCTGATGGAGCTGATTGGCAATGATGTTCACCTTTTCTCTGAGTTTGAAGATACAGTCGGTCTCTTTTGCGATCCCTCTTACTATATCCTCGGCAAGAGCCCTGCAGCTGGGAGCCCCGCAGGCACCGCAGTCCAGATCGTAAAGGCCTTCGGTGATCTCATCTATCATCTGCATTTTTTCCAATGCCTTCATCATATCGTCATCAAGCTTCATGATCGGCCTGTATTCAACCTTTGACTTCCATACGAACTCATCGACATTTTCTGTCCTGGGAACTTTGTGAGCCTGATCCTTCCTGATCTTTTCGATCTCAGTTTTAAGGTTCTCCTTGGCTATAAAGGGATTTTCAACAGTCAGAGGGCCGCCCAGACATCCTTCGGGACAGGCAAGAGCTTCGATAAAGTCGATATTGTCAAGTCCTCTCTGAACAACCTGCTCCAGGATATCATTGACATTATGTATGCCATGGACAGCAATGCGACGTCCTTCCTTTATTGCACCGCTTTCTCCGCCCGATGAGGCCCATGCCACACCAATGGCGCTGGACAGCGAAAACGGCTCCTTTGTTATCTCTCCTTGCTTTTTCATGATATCAAGAAGAGGCAGATAGATATCCTTTATGGACAGAACCACGTCTACATTGGATTTTATATTCTCATAAGGGGCTTTAATACTGGTAACCTTTGCAGCGCATGGCGATATAAAGAAGACCCCCATTTTCTCAATAGGTATCCCGAACTTCTCATGTACTTCCTGTTTGGAAAGAGCAGCTGCAACCTCCATAGGAGATTCGATTTTCAACAGATTATCGATGAGATTGGGGAATCGTATCTGTATAAACCGGACAACAGCCGGGCAGGCAGAAGAGATTACAGGCTTTTTGATGTTTTTGCTCTTCATGTAATTCTCAGAGGCGTTAGTAACGATCTCGGCCGCTCTGGCCACTTCGAAAACATAATCAAATCCAAACTGCTTCAGAGCCAGTACTATACGTTCCCTGGAATAGTTGGGTCCAAACTGCCCGTAAAGGCTTGGCGCAGGAAGCGCGATCTTATAGCTGTAAT
This sequence comes from Clostridiaceae bacterium, assembly GCA_012840245.1. GTDB lineage: Bacteria > Bacillota > Clostridia > DSM-8532 > DSM-8532 > DTU059. The sequence goes on along the minus strand of DULR01000021.1, from coordinate 5,586 downwards.
TTTCGATCGTGTCCAATGAATCTGTAACTGCCTTTTTTGCATGATAAGGACAAACCCGGATGCAAACTCCGCAGTCAATGCAGCGTTCTTTTATAATCACAGCTTTGCCGCTGCGCACGCGTATCGCTTCGGTGGGACAGTGCTTTATGCAATTCGTGCACCCCTTGCATTTTGCCGTATTAAGCGTGACTGAATGAAAATATTCCTGCTCCATTATCGGTTTCCTTCACAAATACTATTTATTTGCTGAAAAAGACAGTTATATTGACTTTTGTCCCCTTGTTGATCTCTGTTTCAATATAAAGTATATCAGAGTTCTTTTTAATGTTTGACAGCCCCATTCCGGCTCCGAACCCCATTTCCCTTATGCTGTCGGGAGCCGTTGAATAACCTTCCTGCATGGCCAGATCCAGATCCGCTATACCCGGTCCTTCGTCAGATATACAAATATAGATTTTGCTTTCATCGATCTCAACATGGGCTTTCCCGCCATTGCCATGTATAACTGCGTTTATCTCAGCCTCATACATGGCGATCGATGTCCTTTTGACCACATCGGGCGAAACACCGAGCTGGGAGAGAAGCTTTCTGACGCTGCTTGAGGCCTCTCCAGCTATGGTAAAGTCATTTGCAGGTATGCTGTAATCTCTGACAATGGTGCTCATCGGCTATTCTCCGCGTCCGCGAATTCCGTTTTGATAAAGCTTACCGCTGGCCACGAAAAGCGGATAATCGGTTGCCAGAAGTGCGATCCCTTTTTCTTCGGCCATGGCTATCATGGATTCCAGCGGCTTCTTGCCACGCACGAACACAACCGCTTTAATATCCATCATTTCAGCGGTCCGTATAACCTGAGGGTTCACAAGCCCTGTAAGAAGGAGAGCATTTGATTTTGAAAAAGCCATGACGTCACTCATCAGATCGGCACTGCAGGCCGATAGGATTTCAGTATCCGGGTCATGATTTTTCGTGCATATTTCTGCTTTGATCAACTGTGCAATTTCCGGTATTTTCATAATTCACCTCATTGGGGTTCAGTCTGTTTAGAATCGAAATATTCATTAAGATCGTCAACCAGCTTATCGGCATCAATTCCATGGACCGCACATGCATCACCGATGCTTTCTCCCGAAGAAGAAGGACATCCGAGACAATGCATTCCGTGCTTCATAAAAATCACAGCCGCACCTCTGTCCATCATCAGAACATCCATGATAATATCATCCCTGGTTATTCTACTCATAAAAACCTCCACACCTGCTATTGTATGTTAGGTGAGGTATGCTTTTAACCAGCAGCCTCCCGGTTCAACTGAAAAAGCCCTGATAAATCAATTATAACAAATAGCATGAAATGCGCAACTGAGAATGTGTCACTGTGGCCCACTGTTGACTTGATGCATTCTGTTGTGTTACTTTTATTATAATATGTATGTAGCCCAAAAAGTACGAGTTGATGGAGGTAAGTATGTCACTGTTTGCAAAGCTTTTTGGTTCGGATAAAGCACAAAAAAACGACGGAGCAAATGATTCAAAAAGTGAAAGTGCTGTGTCTCTCAATGTCAAAGAGAAAGCAGATGAAAGCGAAATCGTGGCTGTCATTATGGCCGCACTGATGGGTATGCTTTCTCATCAGGCTAAAGGTGGTCTTCATATAAAATCGATACGCCGTGTGGGAAGAAATTCTCCGGTCTGGAATGTGGCCGGCCGCGATGAGTATATAGCTTCAAAATTATAAGAAAAATCATGCTGATTCAGGCTGCTTTCTTTCAAAGAAGGCAGCTTTTTGTCCAATTGAGGTGATTTTTTATGAAGTACATTATAATCCTGGGAGATGGTATGGCCGACTGGCCGATAGATGATATAGGCGGGAAAACTCCTTTGGAGGCTGCATTCAAGCCGAATATGGATAAGCTGATAAAGTCCGGCACTGCAGGATTGGTAAATACTATTCCCGATGGTATGTCTCCGGGAAGCGACATAGCCAATCTGTCGGTATTTGGATTTGACCCGAAAACCTACTATACCGGACGATCGCCTCTTGAAGCCATAAGCATGGGACTGAAGCTTGATTCCGATGATACGGCTTTGAGATGCAATCTGGTGACCTTAAGCGATGAAGGATCTTATGAAGACCGTACCATGGTTGATTACAGCGCAGGAGAGATAACGACCGAAGAATCGACTGTGCTTATGAATGCTGTAGCCGAAGCGCTGAACAGGGATGGCTTATCTTTCCACCCCGGAATAAGCTATCGGCATTGCCTTATCTGGAAAAACGGGCCGCTTGATATCAAACTTGTTCCTCCTCACGATATCACAGGCAGGAAAATCGCCGAACACCTGCCCAAAGGTCCCGGTGGTGAGACCGCGCTGGAGCTTATGAAAAAAAGCACCGAGATCTTAAAGGATCATCCTGTCAATGCAAGTCGAATCGAAAGAGGTCTGAACCCAGCAACCTCCATTTGGCTCTGGGGACAGGGAAAAAAACCCGAGATGCCTTTGTTCATCGAAAAGTATGGACTGTGCGGTTCGGTAGTATCTGCAGTGGATCTTATCAAGGGCATAGGTATCGCTTCGGGAATGAAATCGGTTAAAGTGGAAGGAGCAACCGGAAATATTAAAACCAACTTCAAAGGTAAGGCCGAAGCAGCTATCAGAGAGCTCCATGAAGGAAGGGATCTGGTATATATCCATATCGAAGCTCCTGATGAATGTGGTCATCAGGGCCTTCTTAAAGAAAAGATCCGGGCTATCGAGCTTATAGATAAAGAAGTTCTGGGAACATTGCTCAGGGAACTTGAGGATTTGGATGACTATCGTCTTATGGTGCTTCCCGACCATCCCACCCCCATAGCCATAAGAACACATTGCAGTGATCCGGTGCCATTTTTCATCTATGACAGCAGAAAGCCCGATGTGACGAATCCTGAAGCTGTTTATACAGAAGCGTTCGCAAAATCGACAGGTCTTATGATAAGAGAAGGGCATAAACTGATGGATATTTTCCTGGAGGCTTGAAAAAGCCTCCAGTTTCATTTGATCCTAAACAGATTCGCTGCCTGGGGAGATCATTCCATCCAGAATATCGAAAATCTCCTCCTTTTTCGGAGATTTACTCAGTATACGCAGGGGATTCACAGTCATAAGCTCGTTTCTTTTGATTGAAGAAGTTACAAAAACGATGCCGCACTTTTTGTCATGCCGCCTGATATGCAGGGCCGTTTCAAGACCGGTGAGCTCTTTCATGTAGTAATCCAGGAAGAAGATATTAAAGAATGTTTTGTTTTCATCAAACTTCTCCAGAAGATCCTCGCCGCTGTCAAAATGATAGATGTTGAATTTGATGTTGTTCTCGGCCTCATATTCATGGATCAGCATCTCAAGTATTCCGCGCAGTACAGGCATGTCGTCACACAAAGCAATGTTCAGCAATTTCGTCACTCCTTCTTATATAAGATTTGGTTTTTGGTATACTAATAGAATCTATTATAGTATTCATAAGGTTAATTTTCAAGTCGCCTGATAGCCTTTAGGATTACTATATGGGAGGCTGAAAGAATATGGAACTTGACGTAAAGCTGTTGGGCGCGGCTATAAAAAAAGCCAGAACAGAGAAAAAACTGACGCAGGAACAGCTTGCTGAAATGGTGGGCATAACAGCCGTACATCTCAAGCAGCTTGAATCCGGAAAAAGAAAACCTTCGATTGATGTCCTCTATTCTCTCTCCCGTACTCTCAACTTTTCTGTCGATGCTGTTTTTTTTCCTGAAAGGAACGACGGAAGGGAACTACAGAGCAAGATAGAACGCAGTCTGAGCAACTGCTCACTCCATGAACTGCATGTCATATACAAAACCATTTCAGCCATGAGTGAAAAAAATATTTAAAAAAAAGAAACGGCTCTTCCGTTATGACAGAAGAACCGTTTTTTATTTATCTCTGTTTGCTGCGTCAATTCAGATCTTTCAATACTTCCTTTGGAGGAATCTTCAATTCCTGCCCCAGAATGATCTTGTTCGGATCTGATATGTTATTGTATTTGCAGAGCTTGTCCATCAGTGAAGTGTCACCGTAATATTGCCTTGTAATCGAGCTCATGCTGTCTCCCTTTTTGACGATGTGAGTTTGGATGCTGGCCTGGGGAGTCGGTGTCGGTGTAGGTTCGGGAGTTTCTTCTGGATCGGGTGTTTCAACCGGTTCATCAGTCGGTGATCCGGTTTCTTCCGGTGAACCCGTCGGTGTAGCTGACGGAGTCGCGGAAGTGGTCGGAGTATTATTGCCGATATTTTCCCTGCCGGTATTCATGAGGGAAGAAATCATCAAAAACAGGATACCGAACAATATCATTACCGATACGATGACCATTCCGACCAATACTGTGCTTTGATATTTGTTCGCATTTCTCCGGTCATACTTATATGTTATGGCAGGAGCCTTGTTCAGCTTGTCGACTCCTTTTCTGACATTCTGCCTGGCATGTGCCCGCAAGGACGGCTTTTTTACGGAGCCTGAGCTTACGGTGACTTTCTCGACCTGGACCACCATAGCTGTTATATCCCCTACAGTCTTGCGTTTCATGGCTTCGTCAACCAGACGATAGGCAATGTATGAGCTGTCGCTTCTGAGAGCCAGCAGATCCTCGATCTTCTCTTCGCCCAGCGCCTGATACAGGCCATCGCTCAAAAGTATGAATGAATCGCCTTCATGAATATCATATATATCAGAAACTATAACACTGCTCTTCTCTTCATCGCCGGGCAGCTCGATTTCGCCGTCCTCACCGGCGTCTATGGTCCTGTTTTCTATTTCTCTTTTTGCCTTTGCAGTATCTGAAGCCAGAGGCCTGAACATCCCGTCACGCATCATGTATATGCGCCCGCTGCCGCTTGTCAGAGCAACAAACTGTCCGTCAGTCAGAAGCAATCCTGAAAAGCCCATATTCCATGCCGGATCGTTCCTGCTGACCCTGTTCATTTCAAGAAAACTCTCGATAAGACGTTCTGTTTCACTGACACGTGATTTCAGTTCCCTTGCTTTTGCCTGTATATCCTGACTGCTTACCGTGATCTTTTCATGATATTTTCTTAATTCCTTAAGAACGGATACGTTTATTTCCTGATCCGGATAGTCGCAGTCCATGTTATCTGAAACCGAAAACAAATATTCCAAACCTCTGTTTTCCAAAGAAGCCTGAACATTATCGATATGATATTCGGATGAGAATTTGCCGTTCATGTAGAAAGAACTGGTATTGTTCGCTCTACCGTAGCCAATACGGGAATAGACACAAGCGTTTACTTTGATCACGCTACTCATTGGATACCCCTCTTTTCGACATGATTGATATCCGAAAAACCGCTAGGCAGCTTAAAAACACGGATTATCAGTTCTTGCATCAATAATATCATACAAAATCCCATGTTTCAACAATTTCACAAAATAACTTGCTTTTATCAGGATTAAGTCTATATAATGGTGTAAAAAGGAGTTGAGCCAAAGCTCATACCTCGGTAAAATATAGTTGCTAAACAAATACCAAACCGAGGAGGATGAACCATGGCTCAGTTTAATATTACTATAACCG
>DULR01000093.1 GCA_012840245.1 Clostridiaceae bacterium | reverse complement strand
CATGATTCTTTTTTTCTTTTTCTTCCAGCAGGTATTCCCCGGAAATATCATGATGTATATCGATCGAATCGCATATATTATACCGACGGGCTCTTTTCAGCAAAAAGTCAAAAAAATAAAAACGGTATTAAGAAAATGCGTTCTTTTATGTTATAATAATTATGTTTTCAGGATACTGTGATTTTTTGAATACAAAAGCTGAAGAAGAATAATACGTTTCTTTACAGCCTTCCATTTGCCTGTTAAGCAGAGCGCGATATCTGTTTGATATTTGAAGTACAATTTGCACAACGATCCACAGGGTTTTTATTTATCACAGTATTGTTCATAAAGCAAACCGGCGTTGAATTTTATTTCAAAAAAATAATAACAGGGATGTGATGAAAATAGACTCATTATTTTTTACCATAGTGAACAGGGGAAAAGCTAATTCAGTATTACATAAAGCTCAGGAATGCGGTGCTAAGGGAGGAACCATTCTTTTAGGCGAAGGTACAGTTCAATCCAAATTCCTTGAGAAAATAGGACTTACTGAAATCCACAAAGAAATAGTAGTTGTCCCGGCATCGGACGATCTTTCTGATAAATTGCACGATACGCTCAACATGGCGTTTTCGTTTTCCAAGAGCAATAAAGGAATCGCTTTTACCATCCCGTTCAGGCGCTGGCAGCTTCAGGGTTCGGGAGATGATGAGATAACAAAAATAGCATCTGCATATGACAATGCATCATATTTTTGCATAGTAACCATTGTTGACAAAGGCAAAAGCAAAGCCTGCATCAAATCTGCAAGAGCAGCCGGTGCCAAGGGCGGTACGCTTATCCATGGCCGTGGTGCCGGTATACCCGCTGATTTCTACTATCCGTTGGTTATAGAGCCTCAAAAGGATATAGTAATAATCATAACACAAAAAGACAAAGCTGCTGCCATCAGGGAAAGGATATTTGCCGATCTGGAACTCGGAAAAGCCGGAAACGGCATAATATTCACGCTTCCCATCAGCAGAGCCAGCGGCCTCGTTGAACAGAAAACAGGAGATAAAAAAGGAGGTGCGATATGAGCCTTCTTTTTGAAAAAACCAAGGAAGTTTTAAGGACTCTTTTGCCGGTTTTTATAATAGTATTATTGCTGTGCTTTACGATAGTCGATGTTGAAGCCGATGTGCTCACACGTTTCATAGTGGGCAGCATTATGCTGCTGATCGGCCTTGCGATTTTCCTGTGTGGTGTGGATCTATCCATGCACCCCATTGGCGATCATATGTCAACAGAAATGGCCACTTCAAAAACGCCCCTGAAAATTGCATTTCTCAGCTTCCTGCTTGGCTTTCTGATCACAGTCGCCGAACCGGATCTCCTTATTCTCGGAAATCAGATCGAAGAAGCTTCGGGAGGCACACTCAGCGCATTAGTAATAGTTTACATGGTATCTATCGGTGTTGGCACCATGATCGCGTTCGGAGTTTTCAGACTACTGGGCGACAAACCTTCCTTCAGCATATTTATGGCTATAACCTATGGAGTTATTTTCATACTTGTACCATTTGTTGCAGAGGAATTCCTTGCCATATCCTTTGACGCTTCGGGCGCGACCACAGGGGCTCTTACAACACCTTTTGTCCTGGCCATATCATTAGGCCTTTCCAAAATGAAGGGCGGAAAGAGCGCTGAAGAAAACTCCTTCGGACTTGTCGGTGTCATGAGCGCTGGTCCGATACTGGCTGTAATGCTGATGTCTATCATATCAGGACAGAAGAATATACAGGGAGAAGCCAGTGAATATATAATGGCCGAAGGTGTATTCGGTCCGATTATACACATATTCCCCGAAATTCTTTTTGAATCTTTGATAGCACTGTTACCAATAGTTATATTGTTTTTCATATATAATTTTGCTAAATTCAAAATACCCAACGATGAGCTTTGGGGAATAGTAAAAGGTCTTATCCTTACACTTATGGGGCTCACCATTTTCCTTACTGCCGTAAATTCCGGCTTTATGGATATGGGACGGATCATTGGGATCGAAATTGGAAAGATGAGTCCCTGGATACTGGTTGCCTTAGGCTTTGTCTTTGGTCTTATAGTTGTGCTTGTTGAACCGGCAGTGCACGTGCTGGGCGAGCAGATCGAAGAAGTCACAAGTGGTCACATACCTATCGGCCTGATCCGCGGAACGCTTTCGATTGGTGTTGGTATCGCCATCGCACTGTCCATGCTGAGGATCGTTGTACCAGAAGTCAAGCTGTGGTATTTCCTAATTCCGGGATTCCTGATCGCTGTATTGCTCTCATTCAAATCTGATCCTGTATTTGTCGGTATTGCCTATGATGCCGGAGGAGTTGCATCAGGGCCCATGACCGCTACCTTCGTGCTTGCATTTGCCCAGGGAGCGGCTACCATTGTAGACACCGCCGATGTATTGGTCGATGGATTCGGTGTCATCGCAATGGTCGCGATGGCTCCTGTATTTTCAATAATGATCCTCGGTACAGTATTCAGGCATAAAAGAATCGAAATTCCTGCAATTGCAAAGAAAGCAGTCGTCTCCTCCCACCTGGTCGAAGAAGTCAATTTGGACCATGTATGCATCATGGCCATTGTAAACAGGGGTTTAGCTGACAAAGCGGTGGATGTAGCCCGTCAGTCCGGAGCCAAAGGCGCGACCATCATGCGAGGCAGAGGTACTGCTGAGCATGATAGGGTAATGCTTCCTCTCTTACATCTTGAATTACAGCCTGAGAAGGAAATCGTCTGGTTCATCACAGCTACACATGTGAGCGCTCCCATAGCAAACAGTTTGCTTAATGATCCTCTGCTCAACCAGGATGGCGAGATAACAGTGTTCATATCGCCTACTGAGGCCATGGTAAGATCTTTCACAGCTATGAACAGCTCAAATACTACAAAAGGTTGAAATCTAATACTCTTATCGTAAAAAAAGAGTGTCCAAAATCAATTCAGGCGACCAATCATCATTGGTCGCCTTGTAATTTAAGACTATATACATGATTCAATAATTCTGTATTAGTTCCCGTGGCTTCTGGATTATCCCGCTTTTCTGTTATCCAGATTTACCATCCTGCCTTCGTATACCAGACTGGTTCCCGGAATAGCAGGAAGCTCATCAGGTCTGACAAAACAGAAGGGTTTATTGAATGTATAGATGTCTGCCTGGTGAAGCACACGCGCCACAAATTCGGCACAGGTACATTTATATTTATGGGTGAACGGCCTGTTGATCAATATCCCCAGCAAAGCCATCAAATTATAATGGTACTTTCCGGAGTTTCTTTTATACATCTCCAGTATTTCACAGACCCTTTCGTAAACGGCATCAGAAACCTTTATTGCATATATAGCGCACTCTGTTTGAGGATAATATTTGAATATGCCTTCATTGACCACTTCGGTAATAAATCCGCCGATGACCGGGAAATACCTTACTCTGCGGGCAAAACTGTAAAATACCCGCAGCGAAGGATCTACGCCGATCGATGCATGGTTGTATTTAGCCTTTGTGTATAGCTTTATGGACTTTGACACCAGCGTCCCCACCTGGGTCAGCATTATGTAAACTTCCTTCATACTCTCTCCCAAACATTTATATTTATTACACAATATTATACCTTAAAATAAAAATAGTGACTACCTGGAATAATATTCATCATTCAAACCAATAATTAATCTTGTTTTTTTTATTTCATTTATTTTAAAATATTTTTAAATAAATTAATATACCGGTAAATACTTTAATTTGCTAATTTTTTAATATAAAATAATGATGATCAAAATAAAAGAAGGGCCCCAGATGAATAAGATAAAACATCCGGTAAAGAAAATATTATTATTTTCCGGTTTAATTATAGCAACAGTTGTCGTTGTACTTTCAATTACAATGGCATTGAATATGCGTCCCCCTGAAGGGAACAAGACAATAAACCGTTCGGGCAGGGTCAGCAGTTATATCGATGCTGCTGATGATACCAGCAATACTGGAACAGTCATTGAGGATGACAATCTGCCGCAAACACCAAAGAAAAAGGTTTATACATTTCTTGTCACAGGGCTGGATAAGGTATCGGACAATACCGACGTCATCATGTTGGTAAGACTCGATATTGACAATAAGACTGTCAACATACTGAATATACCTCGTGATACCATGCTTGAAACCGACAGAAAAAACAAAAAGATAAATGCGTCCTTCTCAATCGGCGGTATTGAGCTTATGGAAGAAGACGTGGCAAGTCTTACCGGGTTTTATGTCAACAGATATGTCATCTTTGACATCAACGGAGTAGAAAAGATCATCGACGCAATAGGCGGCGTCTGGTTTGATGTGCCGCGAAATATGAATTATGATGATCCCACCCAGGATCTGTATATCCATATCAAAAAAGGCTATCAGCATCTTGACGGAAAACAGGCCGTCAATCTTGCAAGATTCAGACAATATCGCGACGGTGATATCGATCGTATCGCCATGCAGCAGAAGCTTATGAAAGAACTTGCAAAACAGGCCCTTAAAGCTGAAAACATCGTCAAAATACCCGAACTGGTGACCCTCGTTTGTGAAAATGTTGATACCGACATTGATTTCAGCGAGATGTTATGGCTTGCCAATGAGGTAAAAGATTTTTCCTTTGAGTCCATCCATATGGATATTCTTCCCGGGGTTGCTCAAACTATAAATGGTATATCCTATTGGCTGCCACATAAAAATGAACTTCTGGACCTCATAAACTCCAGATTCAATCCGCTGGATTCCCCGATAACGGAAGATGACGTCACCATAGTCACATATGCAGCAAATAAAGGTAAATAATTTGATTTCAATCACATTATATATAATATATCAGGGGTATAATACCCATAGGTTGTAAGGCTTAGGATCGAATTAACAATCAGGATGTCTGCAATATCTTGCGGTCCTGTTTTGTTGATAATATAATATAAAAATAAATAAGTAAAGGAGTAATTTGTATGAAAGCATGGATTGATAGAGACGGTTGTATTTCGTGCGGTTTATGTGAAACGACCTGCCCTGAGGTTTTCAGAATGGCAGACGACGGCCTTGCGGAGGTCTATGTGGAGGAAATCCCTGAGGATTCTGAAGAGATGGCTCATGAGGCAGCAGAAAGCTGTCCTGTCAGTGTAATCCATATAGAGGAAGAATAGGCTTTTTTCCCGTCGATACGTATACATCGCCGATACCGGCACATCAGGGGCGTTGAACGCCCCGTTTTATTTCTTTATGTCCTCAGATAAACAAAAACAGCTGCGCCTAGCGAAATAAATATGATCAGTATTGCTCCTATTGAAGCAGCCTTGTTTTTCTGCCATATCTTTTTTGCATAGCTGAATGTGTATATCGATGTCAGGATGATATATATGAAACCTGCATAGGCACTCATTCTTTACCCTCCGATGAAATAATGGGACCGCTGTCTATAGTTTTTCCTGTTCTTCTTATGGTAAAATCCACACTAACGTCAAGCTCCGCTTCCGAAAATTTATCAGTCCATTTGTATTCTTCCCACTCAGGTATGGTCAGGAATTGCTTTATTGCTGTTCTGCCGAAATCAAAAATATCGGACTTTAGTTCCTTCCCTTTTAAAAATGTCCTTTGTATACCTGTCTTGATGAAATTTTCAAATGTTTGCTCCAGGACCCTGTTCATTTTTGTGTCCTCATAATCTATCCTGCTGGGAACAGAAGTTATGTCGCCTTCAAGACTTAATTCCAGCTTGATCCTGGGTTTTTGTGAACTCAGGTCGATATTGACTTTGGGTTTTTCCAGCTCCTTGATTTCAACAGGGATGTATAAACCGGGCGACAATGGATCCTGTATTGTGAATACAACGCGGCTCAGTGTGCCATGAGCCAGACGTACCATTTGTGTTTCAAAGCCTGTAAGCGTACCTACCATTTTATCTCCGTCAAATATGGCAGAACCGAATAACTCGACCTTAGGGCCTCCCTTGACCGGTGTTTCTCCTGCCAGATAGTCACCGGGGATCTTGTAGCCAGTGAATGGGGTATCACCGTCTTTCAGATTCTCACCTTCATTGACTGCGCCATATATCCCCAGGAATTGGGTCGTCGGTGATTTTATCCTGTTGTACATATCTCTGAAAGTGAATTCGGTTATAAAGCCGGTTTTATCTGACCTTGTGATCAATTCCTCTATCGTTTCGGTTATCAGTCCTCCCTGATATGGTTTCATAGCTTTTATGAATTCCTGCGCTGTTCCCTTGCATATGATAATATTCGTTATACCTCTTATCTGACGATATTTCATCAGCCCAGCCACGATTTCACCGATCTTTCCGGCTCTGGCCATTTTTTCAGAGATGATGATAGCTTTCATATGCATAAAATTAATGATCTTAGGTATACTGTTGTTCATTATTGACACCCCGGACAAAAGAGACGGAGCATCCAGCGTTATGACCTCCTTCTCAGTTTTCTCCTTTTCATTGCTTTCTCCCCCACCTCCGCTGTTGGTCCCGCTCCCGCTGACGGTGAATTCGGGGATATGAAAGGTCAGCCGTAATGTATCGGTTATACCTTCATCGATCCCCATCATGGACACATATGCATAATCCCCTATCTCTCTTGCATCATAGCAGGCAGATAAAAGAAGCATCAAAAGTATCATGCAGACTGAAAGGCATAACTTTTTACCCATTTTGTATGGTTCCCCCCTTCTTTTTCCGTATAAGAGCTATGATCAAAACGAAAATGGCCGGCAGAAAATATATGACCCAGCCCCATGTTCGCAATGTCTGCACATATCCTGAGGAAACATCCTGGATGCCCTTTGGCAACAGATTGAGGCAGAAAAGCAACGTTCCCATGGGCAATACTACCGGCCGTTTGTCAGTTATCCTGAAAACATGGCAATAAGTCATAAGAGCTCCATAAAATAATGCCGCTACTTCTATAAAGCTGCTGAAATTCCACAGGAATACGAAGATCGGTTCCATATGCTGCAAAAATTCTCCCAGGCGTACGTTGGCAGCCATTGCATACATGGGAGAAGCAAGCTCACGGGCTGATGTATAAGGGAAAACCATTCCGAAGGAAAACAGGCACAAGCTTGTCACTACCGCAGAAATAAAAATACTGTATAATCCTATTTTTTTTATTTCTTTCGATCCCTGGAGAGACGCGGCAAAAATCCCCAAAAGCGCTGCTTCACCGTAAAAAGAACATCTCAGGGCCCCATGGATGATCGTTTTTTCCAAGCCATTTCCCAATAAAGGATGCAGTCTGTGCATTCTGAAGTTCGGAACAGACAGCAGTATTACTACAATCAGACCTGCGCCTAAAATATATATCAAAAATTTAGCATAGCGCACAAGTGTTTCAAGTCCTGCAAAAACAATCGACACCACACTGATTATAAAAATTGCCATAATAAAACTGGGCGGACTTTCGGTAAGTACGAACACCTTGATGATCTCGGTAAATTCCCTCATGTTAACACTTGCAATAACCAGAAAAAAGACGCAGTAGATCAACGTTAAAATCGAGCCGGCGAATTTCCCCAGAACAATATCATTGATCTCCATCATGTTTTTTCCCGGAAAGCGTTTAAGCACCAAATAAAGGAACATAAACATAAGAGCTGCCACAATAGCCGAGATCAGAGTCATATACCACCCTGCTGTGCCGACAAGCTTGGTTACGGCGGAAGGGCTGGTAAAAAACACTTTCGATGTTATAGTGATCACGATCAGGCTGATGGCTTCCTTATATCCGAATTTGCCTTCTTTAAGCATTTACTGTTCCTCCTGCTTATCTTGTGTCTTCCAGCCTCTCGGTTCATCGCCTTCCTGTGCATCTATTCCGGCATTGAGGAAATCAGGCCTATACTTCTGACTTTGGATTGGTCCTCTGAAAATAATATCTTTATTGTGTTCTGCAGCAGGTGCGAATGGAGTGAAGAAAGGAACGCCAAAGGATTTCATGCTCAGCGCCACAGCGAACAGAATGGTCACTCCCGCTGAGATTCCGTAAAACCCCCCCAGATAACCGAAGAATATCAAAATGAAGCGTACTATCCGAACCCCAAGTGAAAGAGAGTAGTTCGGTATTGCAAAGCTGCCCAACCCTGATACAGCTACGATTATTATCAGTATAGGGCTTACAAGTCCTGCCTGAACAGCTGCCTGGCCCAGAATAAGAGCACCTATAATACCCAGAGTGTTTCCTGTAACACCCGGCACACGTATTCCTCCTTCTCTTATCAGTTCAAAGGAAAACTCCATCAGGAGAAGTTCCAATATAGTAGGGAAAGGAACGGCCGCGCGGGAAACGATGATCGAAGATAACAGAGGTGTCGGGATCATTTCCTGATGGAACAGTATCAGGCCTGTATACATTCCGGGAAGCAATGCGGCAAGCAATATCCCGACCAGCCTTACCAGCCTCATGAACGATCCGTATTGCCATCTTAAGTTAGCCTCTTCTGATGTATGATACAGATCGAAAAAGGTTGTGGGCATGGCGAGGGCGAACGGAGTCCCTTCACATATCAGTACTGCCTTGCCATCCATCAGAAAAGAGGCCACACGATCAGGTCTTTCTGTCGAAATCACCTGAGGAAACAGCATGGATGATTTGTCCTCTATCATCTGTACCAGCATGCCGCTTCCTGCAATATAATCGATATCCAGGTTATCGACACGTCTTTTGACCTCTTCGATGATCCTTGGGTTTACTATTCCTTCTATATAGAGCAACGCAGCAAGCAGGTTGTTTCTTTTGCTGAGAGTCTTGAACTCGGTTATGAGATCCTCGTTTTTTATGATCCTCCTTACCAGTGTGATATTGGTACGCATGTTCTCGGTAAAGCCTTCCTGGGATCCCTGCACAACTGTCTCAGTGACCGGAGCGCTTATGGATCTCTTTTCGAAACCGCGGCTTTCCATTACAAGGCATTCATCACAGCCATCTATAAATATTACGGTCAAGCCGCTCAGTATCTGAGAGATTATCTCTTTGAACCGGTCCATCCTGACTATCTGATGTACGGGCAGTACATTTTTTTCAATGAAATCAAGAGCGCATCCGCCCTCGAAACCGCTGAACGGATTGATATCCATAAGCTGAGGCAGAGTGAACTGTATTATGATGTTTTTATCGATCATGCCGTCAATAAACACAACACAGGCCGGTATTTTATGAGCAACATTGAACTCGCGGATTATCACATCCTGGTTCGTAGGCATATGGAACCTTTCTTTAAGATACTTTATGTTTTCATCAAGTGAAGTGCTGACCCTTTTTCCATCATCCTGCTTGTTTTTCTTGTTATTTCTGCTCTTGCTGCCATTTTCAGCCGAGTTGCTGACGCTTTCATTGTCATTTTGGTTTTTGTTTTGATTGTCATTTTCCTTTTGTTCACTTTTTCCTTCTTTATTGTCAGAGGAGTTCTTATTTTTGCCCGCTTTTTTATCCTTATGTTTCCTGCCCTTATGGACTGTCAACTCGTCAATCGGCTTAGGCATAAGTATTCTGGGAGACTTGGGCAAAGTTTCCCTGCAGGCCATGTCTGATCTTATGCCATCGCCATTTCCGTTGTTTTCAATGCCTGATCTGATAATATTCATCAGCCTGTTCTGAACATCAAGCTGTGTTCTCAGATAATCCTTCCGATTTGAATCTTCCTGTTGACTGTTTTCTTCCTGTTTTTCTTCATCTTCCTGTTGCCTGTTATTTTCCTGCTTGCTTTCATTTTCCCGCTGTTTTTTATCTTCCTTATTTTTAGTATCTTCCTGTTCAGACGGCTCATTTGCATTATATGACCGGTTTTCCTCCTGTCCTGCCTGTTCTTTGTCCTGTACTTTTTCTTCATTACCAGTTCTGCTGTCCTGTGTTTTTTCCTGCCGGTCTTTTGATCCGGTCTGATCTGATCCTTCCTGCCGGTCCTTCCGTTCTTCCTGACCCCCGTCCTTTAGGTCTCCGCTCTTTCCCTGCTCTACGTTCTCCTTCTGCTGACTGCTTATACTGTCATCTTTTTTACCCCATGCCGCTGATTCGGAAGGCTCTTCCAGAAACTCATATCCCATTTCCATATCTGTTACCGATGGCTCTTCATATACAAAAAACTTTTTCAGGAACTTCAGCATAAGGCGGCACCATCCTTGCTACGATCTGATCATATTGCGCTTTATCGGTTCTAAACTTTGACAGAATCATTATTTGCGGTTAAGGTTTATATTATCCAATATAATGAAAGCTTATTATTTGCTTTGTATTGCTTTTTATATTGACCTGCGTCAATTATTGGATAAAATAGAACAGTAAAGTATCAATTGAAAGGAAAGGGCTTAAATAATGCTGAAGATCGTAAAGCATTTCAAACCATATTTGCTGTCAATGCTGATCATAATCATATTGCTGTTGATCCAGGCTTTCTGTGACCTCTCGCTGCCTGATTACATGTCCGACATCGTTAATGTCGGTATCCAGCAGGGCGGGATATCAAATGCCGTACCCGTTGCAATCAGGAAGACCGAAGCCGACAGGCTGGCATCATTCATGTCTGAAGATGACAGGAGCATTTTTTATGATTCATATGACCTTTACGCTGCCGGAAGTATTGGCCGGAAGGATCATGACCGTCTGTTAAGATCCTATCCTCTTCTCGCAACAGAGCCTCTGTATCTTTTAAAACCTGTCAGCAGGGACATAAAAGATCGCTTGAATCAGGTACTGGCAAAGCCGATGATGATCGTCTTTGCGACAACAGATAACAGGTTTGCGGATCTGTTCGGAAAAAGCGGTTCGGCTCATATTTCAAAAAAAGCCCTTGATTCATTTTCATCTTTACCAAAGGAGATCCGGGCCGAGATCCTGAACAAAATAGATGAAATGCTTGCATCACTTTCTCAAAGCATGATCACCCAGTCAGCCGTCGAATATGTAAAAAACGAATATAAAGCTATAGGGATAGATACGGGCAGGATCCAGACAAGATACCTGTTTATGTCAGGACTTGCTATGCTTGGTGTGGCGCTTCTCAGCATGGCAGCGACCATACTTGTTGCTTTGGTCGGCTCAAAAGTGGCTGCAGGCCTTGGAAAGGATCTTCGTTCTGATGTGTTCAGGAAAGTGGAAAGCTTTTCAAATGCTGAGTTCGACAGGTTCTCGACCGCTTCGCTCATAACAAGGACGACCAATGACATTCAACAGGTACAGATATTCACGGTAATGCTGCTTAGGATAGTGTTCTACGCTCCTATCCTTGGTTTCGGAGGAGTTTTGAAGGTATTGTCCACACGAACCAATATGGGCTGGGTCATTGCTGTTTCGGTTTTTGTGATCATGACCATCGTAGTAATCATGTTCAGTATAGCCATACCGAAATTCAGGATCGTCCAGAAGCTGGTCGACAAGCTGAATCTTGTGACAAGGGAAAATCTGACGGGTCTTATGGTCATCCGCGCCTTCAATACGCAGAAACATGAAGAAGATCGCTTTGATAAGGCCAATAAGGATCTGACCAAAACGAACCTTTTCATCAACCGCACTATGTCACTGATGATGCCTCTGATGATGCTTCTGATGAACTGTGTATCCCTGCTGATCATCTGGGTGGGTTCCCACAGGGTGGACAGCGGTGTGATGCAGGTCGGCGATATCATGGCCTTTATTTCATATGCCATGCAGATCATCGTTTCATTCCTCATGATATCGATGGTTTCCATCATGCTTCCCCGTGCCTCGGTATCAGCTTCGCGTATCGCCGAAGTCCTTGCCGTTGAACCTTCGATAAAGGATCCTGAGGTCCAAAAGCCTTTTGACCCGTCGATCAAGGGACAGGTCGAGTTCAGGGATGTATCCTTCCGCTATCCCGGAGCCGATGACTGTGTTCTTGAGGGCATCTCTTTCACTGCTCGAAGAGGCATGACGACTGCTGTCATTGGAAGCACAGGCAGCGGCAAATCTACACTTATCAATCTTATCCCCCGCTTTGATGACGTGACGGACGGGCAGGTACTGGTAGACGGACGGGATGTTCGTGAGGTCTCATTGAAGGAATTGCGGGAGAAGATCGGCTACATCCCTCAAAAAGGCATTTTATTCTCAGGCACAATAGAGAGCAACCTTCTTTATGGTATAGACAGCGGTTCTTATGAAAAAACAGAATTGGAGAAAAGAATGGACAAAGCCGCCGAGATATCCCAGGCAATGGAATTTATCCGGGAGAAGCCTGAAGGCTTCAACTCTCCCGTTTCACAAGGGGGAACCAATGTCTCTGGAGGACAGAAGCAGCGTTTGTCAATAGCCAGGGCATTGGTCAAGCAACCTGAAATATATATCTTTGACGACAGTTTTTCGGCTCTCGACTATAAAACCGACTCCATGTTAAGAAAAGCCCTTAAGTCTGAGCTGGGTGACAGCACTCTGATCATAGTGGCTCAGCGGGTCAGCACCATCATGGATGCAGACCAGATAATAGTTCTCGACAACGGAAGGATAGCAGGAAAAGGAACCCATAAAGAGCTTCTGGAAACCTGTGAGGTCTACAGGGAAATCGCTTCTTCCCAGCTTTCAAAGGAGGAGTTGGCAATATGAGTGACAACAGAAGAAATTTCAATCCCAGACATGCAAGAAGAGGTCCGGGAGGCGGACCCATGGGACCTCCGATGATGATCGGTGAAAAACCTAAGAATTATAAAAAGACTTTGGGTACTCTTTTGAGATATCTTAAACCTTATCACCTGTCCATATTATTGACCCTGGTATTTGCAGGCTTCAGCGCGGTATTCTCGATCGTCGGACCAAAGATCATCGGAAATGCGGTAACAGAGATCTATAAGGGTCTTGTGGCAAAGGTTTCCGGTATTGAAGGGGCTGGAATAGATTTCAGGGCAATAGGCAGCACCTGTCTCTATCTGCTGGGGCTTTATTTTGTCAGTGCTATGTTCAGCTTCATTCAGGGCTTCATAATATCAGGAATCTCGCAGAAGGTTTCATACAACCTGAGAAATGCCATTCTCGGAAAAATAAATAAAATGCCTCTCAAATACTTCGATAAAGTGACCCACGGTGAAGTTCTCTCAAGGGTCACCAATGATGTCGATACAGTAAGTCATACTCTGAACCAAAGTCTTCCCCAGATCGTTTCTTCTTTGACGCTGATTGTAGGTATCCTTGTCATGATGTTCTCCATAAGCTGGGTCATGACTTTGGCTTCGCTTTTGATCCTGCCGTTTTCCACAGTCTTTATGGCCTTCGTAGTCAAGAAGTCGCAAAAGCATTTCAAAGCACAGCAGGAATATCTGGGCCATCTGAACGGGCATGTGGAAGAAATGTACGGCGGGCATATAATCATGAAAGCATTCAATGGCGAAGAACGTTCCATAAGAAAATTCGAGGAACTGAATGACGCATTGTACGGGTCGGCCTGGAAAAGCCAGTTTTTATCCGGCATGATGCATCCGATCATCAGCTTTGTGGGCAATCTGGGTTATGTCATGATCGCCATCCTCGGTGGTTATCTTTCTATTAAAAATATAATCCAGGTCGGCGATATCCTGACATTTATCCAATATGTAAGGCAGCTTTCACAACCCTTGGGTCAGGGAGCCCAGATAGCGAACATACTCCAGTCGACCGTAGCCGCGGCAGAAAGAGTTTTTGAGTTCCTTGACGAACAGGAGGAAGTCCCTGATCCCGAAAATTCCGTGGAACTGACTGATCCCCGTGGTGAAGTTTCCTTCAAAAGAGTCAGTTTCGGCTATGATCCTGAAAAAATAATCATAAAGGATTTGACTGCTGATATCAGGCCAGGACAAAGAGTCGCCATAGTTGGTCCTACAGGAGCGGGTAAAACCACTCTGGTAAAACTCCTTATGCGCTTCTATGACATAAACGGCGGTTCAATAACCATTGACGGACATGATATACGAAACTTCAGGCGTAAGGACCTGCGCAGTTTATTCGGTATGGTCCTGCAGGATACCTGGCTCTTCAACGGAACCATTATGGAAAATATCCGCTATGGAAATCCTGACGCTTCCGACAACGAAGTGAAGGCTGCGGCAAAAGCCGCCCATGCCCATCACTTCATCAGGACATTGCCTGACGGTTATAATATGGTTCTGAACGAAGAAGCAAGCAATGTCAGCCAGGGACAAAAGCAGCTTCTTACCATTGCGAGGGCGATTCTGTCCGACCCTAAAATACTTATACTTGACGAAGCTACCAGCTCGGTAGATACACGCACAGAAATACTTATTCAAAAAGCCATGGAAAATCTTATGAAAGGAAGGACCTGCTTTATTATCGCTCACCGCCTTTCCACCATTCGTGACGCCGATCTGATACTTGTCATGAAGGATGGTGACATCGTTGAGCAGGGCAGGCATGAGGAATTGCTGCAAAAGAACGGGTTCTACGCTTCCCTCTACTACAGCCAGTTCGACACGGCCAGCGCTGGTTAGTCGGATTGTAACGAATAAATGATCGATTCGAAAACCATATTCCGTTCAGAATGACATTATTCGTAGGGGCTGTCTCAGAAATAGGTAAAAGCATGCCAATAATAGTATTTTGAGACAGTCCCTGTGGTTTATTGAGGAATGACATATTACAATGCATCTGACAGTCTGCTAACGGTCACTGAAGCGAAATCCACTGTGAAAGCAGCTCTTCGTGCTTTTCTTCCAGCTCCTGTTTTTCTGCCAGAAGCTCGCTCAGGCGCTCATAATCGGTGGCATAAGCCTCAAGCTCTTCTTCTATCTCGTTCAGTCGATGCTCAGTAAAAGCAATGTCCTCTTCAAGCTTAATGATCTTTTTCTCGATGGCCTTCGGGCTTGGATTTTTGATACGGCTGTCGGTTTTGGCCCTGGCAGGCTGGGTTTTTTTATTCTCAGAAATGGCTTGCTTCTGCTGGGCTTCGTAACGCCTCCACTGGCGGTATTCCTCATAATCACCGTCAAATACGTACAGCTTGCCGTTTTCCAGTTCGCACACGCTTTTTGCGAATTTTCTTATGAAGTAGCGGTCATGAGAAACGAAAAGTATCGTTCCCTCAAAATCCTCAAGAGCCTCTTCTATCCATTCCCTCGAAGTTATGTCAAGATGGTTCGTGGGCTCGTCAAGTATCAGGAAATTAACTCCCTTCTGCATCAAGAGACAGAGCCTCAGACGGCTTCTTTCGCCACCAGACAGATTTCCTACCACTTTGAAAACATCCTCGCCTGTGAATTTGAACCCTGCAAGCAGGTTGCGGGCACTGCCTTCGTCTATAAGAAGCTCTCTTCGGACCGTCTCCAGTATAGTCAACCCGGTATCGTCGAAATGAACTATCTGCGGCAGATAAGCCGTTTTTACGCTCGGACCTTTTCTCACCATACCGGCATCAGGAGCCAGCTCGCCCTGGATAATCTTCAGCAGGGTCGTTTTCCCTGTACCGTTATTACCAAGGAGAACTACCCGGTCACCGTTCCTGATCAGAAGATCCACGTCTTCCAGGATCACTCTGTCTTCAAAGCTTTTCCTGATTCCTTTTATGAACAGGATTTCCGATCCCGAAAATGAATCTGACCTGAACGTTTTCGACAGCTTCCGCTCGGTACGGGGCTTCGGCACTGCGTTCTTCTGCATCCTTTCCAGCCGCTTCTCCATGCTGAAGGCCCGCCGGTGAAGCCCCGGGTTGTCGGATCTCCTTGCCCAGTCATGCATCCTTCTCACAGCAGCCTCAAGCTGCTTTATCTTTCTCTGCTCCTGCTCGAAGCGTTTAAGCTGCTCTATCCTTCTCTGTTCCTTCAGCAAGGCATATTTGCTGTAGTTGCCTTCATAGCAAAATGCCAGTCCGTCTTCGATTTCTATTATTTTTTCTGCTACTTTATCAAGAAAATATCTGTCATGGGATATTACAACAACAGTTCCGCTGAAAGTGCTCAAGTACTCTTCCAGCCATTCTACGGCATTGATATCCAGATGGTTGGTAGGCTCGTCAAGCAGGAGGATATCGGCATCAGTAAGTATAATCCTTGCAAGGTTAACACGGGTCTTTTCCCCTCCGCTCAATTCTGAAAACAGCCTGTTCTGCATTTCCCTGTCAATTCCTATACCGTTGCAGACTTTGCTGATGGAGGTCTCGATATTATACCCGCCTCTTGCTTCGAACTCCTGGAGGACCTCTCCATATTGTTTTATTATATGAGGCGAATCATCGTCTGCCATCTTTCTGGTCAGTTCCTGGAGTCTGGCCTTCA
This sequence comes from Clostridiaceae bacterium, assembly GCA_012840245.1. Classification (GTDB taxonomy): domain Bacteria; phylum Bacillota; class Clostridia; order DSM-8532; family DSM-8532; genus DTU059. The sequence continues at coordinate 6,251 of DULR01000093.1, read as the reverse complement.
GCTCGTAAACATCGCTGAAAGCCGAGTCAAGAACCTGATATACGGTAGTCCCCGGCTCATATTCAGGGATCTGATCCAATATTCCCACCCTGCGTCCTTTGGACACCTTAAGCTCGCCCTTTTCAAAACCTTCAGCACCGGATATGATTTTGAACAATGTCGTCTTGCCTGCACCGTTTTTTCCTATCAGTCCTACAACAGTATTTTCATATATCTCAAAAGAAACACCCTTCAGGACATGATGGGTACCGTAATATTTATGTATATCATTAAGAACGATCTCAGCCATTTCAAAACATCTCCATTATGATCAGGGTGAACCGGATCTGCTTGTTTGCATGTGATCCGTCACCCGGGTAAATAATCTGACATGATTTTTTTCTTTGCTCAGGTTGACAGGTTCACCGCCCCTGCATTTATTCCATACTGGAAACAAGTGTATCATTGATAGCCATAATTGCCTTATATACAAGAGTTCCGGTTTTCTCACAGGATCCGTCATCATCTGTGAAGCTTTGTGATCCTCTTCCGGGATTTAAAGATATCACATTATCAAGAAGCTTGTTTTCAACTCCCAATACGATACCGAATGCAAGCAGCAGCATGGGATCAGATAATTCTCCGGGCATATCTCCAATATCGAAGTCTTTTCCTGTGATAAGCTTTCTGAGCTTCTTCAGGGCACGCACTCTTGTCATCCTGTACTGGGTCCGCTTCTGGATACTGAGAGAATACCAGAAAAGCAGCATTCCTACCGGCAGCATCAGGTAGCCCGACCATATGGACATGGCCACCGGTACGATACAACCAGCTGCAAAAAGGATCACGCCTAAAATGAGTCCAAGGTTCCTGTAGTACGATTGACTATGATTCAGAACATTTTTACTCATAATGCTGTGCTTTATCGAATCAGACCATGATTTCCAGTACCCGGCAAGCCTCACGGGATCAGACGCACCTTTTTTCGGTGAGAACACCCCAGGACAAAATGACCCGTTTTTTTCACAAAAGTCACTGACACAATCCAGCAACAGCTTTTCTGTATGATCTGCCACATCTTTAGCGGCATCCTCCGACAATGTGAAACTCAGATGATCCTTCCCGTCGATGTGGCTGATTTTGATATCAAGTTTTCCTTTGTATACCAGGTTGAGCAGCCCTGAAAGGAACGCCCGTGCGCCTGCCCTTCCCTTCAGTAAATAACCGGCCTCGGGTGGGCTTATCCGGGCTATATCCTCAAGATCTAAGCTCTCATTTTCCTGTCCTGATCTCAGTTCTCTGCCGGTTCTAATGATGGTCAGAACACCTAAGTAGGAAGCGAATAAAGAAACCACTACAAAGAATATGGTAGTACGTTTTTTCATTTTTTCGTTCCATGCAAGTCTTCCGGCTTCTTTTGCGGCATTTTCCCTTGCTCTCAGCAGATCGGACTTATCGCTTTCAGAATATTCTTTTTCTTCCTGAACAAGTATCGGAGCATATTCAATATCTTCTGCCACCGGTGCATCCGAAACCATATCCTGAGGAAAAGCGATACGTGCCTCCACATATTCTCCCGGAACAGTACTGGGTATGGTATAGCTTATACGCCGCCTGTCGCTGACATTTTTCTGTCCGACCAGAACACCGTGCAGATAAGGCTTTATGTCCTCTTCCTGTGTGTATTTCGGCAGACGTACATCGATATTTATATTTGAAATATAACCTTCCCAGTTCCTGAAAACATGGTATCTCTTATACTCGGCTATATCCTTATACCGCTTGATCGCGTTTTTCACCTTGTACTGGACTATGAAAGTCGCCTTCTGGTTTGTAAAGGAACCATAGATCTTGAGCCTGACAAGATCGTTTTCCTGTACTACGCTGTAGGTGCCGGTAAAAACATTGGCATCCCATTGTCCTGCCGACAGCCTTTCGCATTTGATGTACTCCGACTTCTTCAGTGTATATACATTGATTATCTCGACCTCTTCATCTTCACGTTTGTCGATCAGTATGACGGCGTTATTGCTGTTGCCCATGTGACTGTATTTCACTTTTTCGGTTATATCCAGCGTCCCGTCTTTCAATATTTTAACGTCAACATCATAAGACGATATTATATAGCCATACTGAAGCAAAGCCGATACCGGAAGTAATGACATTAGTATAAGAATAAAAGGAAGTATTGCCGCTGAAGCGATTTTCAATATTCTGCTCTTCATTCGTATACCTCCTATTAAAGCATGATGGAATTATCTCCCGATTTGGCATCTGGTGATGCTGTCATTAACAGATCCTTTATCTTGGCAAAAAACGGTCTATAATCCGCAAACAGAAGCAGCGGCGCGACTATGGCGGCCCTGTAACGGTAATAGGTATCGGCTACATTTTCACTTATCAGTGCATTTATCAGTCCATAAGACACGATGAACGCAAGAAGACCCAAAAGATACGGGTCCCATTTTATCAGGGCATACATGATCCCGAACACTGAAACGATCATGCATATATACCACAAAATCATCTCTATGCGTACAACTGTTATCGCAAAGGGATTCCCGGCGATGTCAGGTATGAACGGGACCTCCTCCAGATGCGGTTTTGTAAGGAATCCGTTTATGGAGTTGGGAATATTTTTCGACATGATCGTATTGAGTATCGAATCTATTTCTTCATCCAGATTTTCATCGCCTTCCGTACTTCTGTCCATGGTGAGCGCATGATAATCCCTCATATTATGTCTGACAGTCGTAAAGCTTACGATGCAGCATGTGATCAGAACAGCAGACAGAAATACGAATATCATGTTCCGCTTCGTTTTCAGAAAACAGAACAACAGACAGATGAACAATCCTCCTCCGAATGTATAGAGCATATATATCCTAAGGAGGGTGCTCAGCCAGAGAAGAAGGCATATGGTCAGGATATACAGGCACTGTCTTGATATCGACCAGTCTCTCTGCCTGATGACTCTCAGGGTCATGTACCATATCAGGATGATCAGAAAGAAGATCATGGATTCTTTCCTGGTATCGGTTGTCCAGACGATCATGCTGGGTATGAACAGGTATACTATACCGATGAGCCGGGATTTTTTCACGCTGAAGCCCAGATTCAACGCTGTCCCGGTCAGGAAATAACCTGAAAGTACCGAGAAAAACGCATTTACAAAGGATGCCGCATACCTGTTGACACCGAAGATGGCATACTGGATCCCGGTCAAAACAGTATACCAGGTATATTCATACCTGACCTTCCATAGCGGCGTTCCTGATTGCAGCTGTATCGCTATATCTTTGGCGATCTGATGATAAAGCAGGCCGTCGGTTCCCGAGTATTCGGTTCCATTGGCATAAATCACAAAGACAAAAATAAACCTGCATATCAAAGCAAGTTCCGCTATAGCGACAAACCACCATCTGCCAGGTTTATTTTTTAATATCAGAAAGCCGACAATGGCCGTCAGGGCCATAAGTGTCAGCATCCATAAAGCATGTTCAATCATTATAATTCCGAACCTCGATATCAATACGGTATCAGTGATGGAACAGCCTTACTCCTGTAAAACACATAACCATTCCATATGTATTGCATGCCTTTATGACTTCGTCATCCCTGACTGAACCGCCGGGCTGGGCAACATATTTCACATTGCTCATTGCAGCACGGTCAATATTGTCCTTGAATGGAAAGAAGGCATCCGATGAAAGGGCGACCCCTGCAAAGTTCCTGATCCATTCTGCTTTTTCACTGGCAGACAGTTTTTCGGGAACAGTTTCAAAGAGGTTCTTCCATTCAGCAAGCTCTGCCTCGGTGATATCATCTCTCAGGTACAGATCTATGGCATTATCCTTGATAGGATTTTTAAGCCCTTCCCTGAATTTTAGCGAAAGAACCTTTGGATGCTGGCGCAGCATCCATATATCAGCTTTTCCTGCGGCAAGCCTGGTGCAGTGTATTCTGGATTGCTGACCTGCTCCGCAGCCGATGACCTGTCCGCCATATGCAAAGCAGACCGAGTTGGATTGCGTATATTTGAGAGTTATCGTAGCAATAAGCAGATCCCTGATCCCTTCCTCGGGGATATCCTTGTTCTCTGTTACTATGTTACTGAAGCTATCTCTGGTAATAACAGCGTTGTTCCTCAGCTGCTCCAGAGTGATCCCGAAAATATCGCGGCTTTCTATTTCCTCAGGTGCGTAACCGGGGTCGATTCTCATTATCACATATCCGCCCTTTTTTTTAGCCTTAAGAATCGATAAAGCCTCTTCTTCATATCCGGGCGCTATAATGCCGTCGGAAACCTCGGCTGAAAGAAGTCTTGCCGTATCCAGATCCACAGTATCACTTATTGCTATAAAGTCACCAAAGGAGGAAACCCTGTCTGCTCCCCTTGCCCTTGCATAAGCTGTAGCTATCGGAGAGATTTCCTTTCCTTCAAGATGGTACGCTTTTTTAAGTGTGTCGCTCAGGGGTACGGCAACTGCAGCACCGGCCGGACTTACATGTTTGAAGGATGTTGCCGCAGGCAAGCCTGTAGCTTCCTTTAATTCTTTGACAAGCTGCCATGCGTTGAGGGCATCGGCAAAGTTGATATAGCTTGGGGTTCCGTTCAGGATCTCCAGCGGCAGCTCACCGTTTTTGCGATATATCCTCGCAGGCTTCTGATGAGGATTGCATCCGTATTTTATTGCCAATTCACGCATATTGGTTTTCCTCCCTGTTATAATCAGCCGTGGCGGTTTTTTATTCTGATATCAGTTTTTCCTGTTTCAGTATCTATGGTCTTTACCAGGATAGAAATCCTGTTTTCAGGATCAAGCAGCTCCCAGTAATATTCAAGCACTTCGTCTATGCTGCCGGGAATCGGAACTACATATGGTTCACCCGAGAATGGTGGCAGGACTTTGCCGTCTCCGTCATATGTATGGATGCAATGCCCGATTCCTTGAACAGGATTTTCATAATAATAAAAGTTTCTTATGCATGTGGCGGGATCATTGTTCTGGGTCTTCAGTATGGAAAGGCAGTAGGCATTTTTCCCGCCAGGCTCAGTCAGCCCGGTGATCCTCGGTGTATAGTTGGGCTCATCAGGCTCGAAGGTGCGTGTCATCAATGCATCCTCAAATCTTTTTCCTGATTTCAGATATTCATACACCGTATCGGTCTGATCTCCGTTTGATATGATGTGAAAATTTTCAAAATACTTCAAAGGATAATAAATGATGAGCGACGGGTCTGTAAGCTTGCTTTCATCATACGCTTTTGTCCTTACAAAACCATTTTCCTCAACAAAAACCCTGTTTCTGCTGTTTTCGCTTCTGCCCATGATCCAATAGATCTGGAAGTATTTTTTTCTGTCTTCGGAGGCTCCGAGAACGATACCCCTCCCGGGATATTTGTTTCCTGCAAGCTTCTTCGCATTCTCTGCCGCAATTTGACTCAGCATTTGTATCTCCCTTCCCTGCCCGGAATTGAAAGCAGCCAAAAATCAAACAAATTCATTTTACATGAATTGCCTGACATCAACAACGGTTAAACACGACAATTATGACATGTTATTCGCCTTGCGCATTATACAATTTTTCATTTTGCGCAAAGCATGCCTTTGCTTATTTTATCTTTTACTTCCCTGCCTTTAATCATTTCCAGCAGTTTGAAGGAAAATTCAAGGGCTGTTCCCGGTCCTCTTGAAGTTATGAAGTTCTGGTCAGCAACAACATCATCCTGCGATATCACAGCGCCGTTCAGGTCTTCCTCACATCCCGGATAGCATGTGGCTTTTACTCCCTTCAGCAGTCCCATTCTTCCCGGTATGGTAGGTCCTGCGCATATGGCAGCTATTATTCCTTTTTTGTCATTATGGGCTGTCAGAAGCTTTTTCAGAGGCTCAGATGCATAAAGCCCTTCAACGCCTTTGCCTCCGCCGGGCAATACTATCATATCGTCAGAAGCGATCTTAATCTTATCGATAGTGGTATCGGCTACAACAGGGATATCCCTGGCGCTAAGAACTACTTTGTCATTCTTTACTGAAACTATGATAGTCTCAACTCCTCCGCGCCTCAGGACATCGATCACCGCCAGAGCTTCGATTTCTTCAAAACCATCAGCCATCATTACGTATACTTTCATTTTATCTCCTCCTTGTACAATTAATATTGTATTAAATCAGTGACCAAAGCCACTGTTTGACCCATCAATTTTTATAGTTAACATAACATTTTAAGCTTCATACTTTTCCAAACATCAAGCACATCATCCGGCTT
>DULR01000092.1 GCA_012840245.1 Clostridiaceae bacterium | reverse complement strand
CTCCAGAGGCTGCTTTCTTTGACTATTCGCGGTTGTATATAATATAATATTATTCTATAATCAGGTATTATCAATACACAATTTTCAAATGAGGTATAATATATACACCAGGAAAGGAAGTAAAAAAATGAGCACCAATGTTTTTGATACGCTGATGGAACGTGGATTTATTGCCCAGACAACTCATGAAGAAAAGATAAGAGAGCTTCTGGGAAATGAAAAAGTGACTTTCTATATAGGATTCGACCCGACTGCCGACAGTCTTCATGTTGGCCATTTGTTGCAGCTTATCGTAATGTCCCACATGCAGAAAGCCGGGCACAAACCCATTGCTCTTATAGGCGGAGGAACTGCAATGGTCGGAGATCCGTCGGGCAGGACAGATATGAGAAAAATGCTTACCCAGGAAGAGATAAATTACAACGGATCACGTTTCCGTGACCAGATGAAAGGCCTGGTCGATTTCGGGGAAGGCAGGGCGATCATGGTCAACAACGGAGACTGGCTTCTGAATCTCAATTATGTGTCATTTTTGAGAGAGATCGGGGTTCATTTCTCTGTTAACAGAATGCTTTCTGCAGAGTGCTTCAAAAGCAGGCTTGAAAGAGGCTTGTCCTTTATCGAATTCAATTACATGCTCATGCAGAGCTACGACTTTTTGAAGCTGTATCAGGATTATGGATGCAAGATGCAGCTCGGCGGAGATGACCAATGGAGCAATATTTTAGGCGGAGTCGACCTGATCAGGCGTGTCGAGGGCGATGAAGCATACGGTATGACATTCCAGCTCCTGACCACAAGCGAAGGCAAAAAGATGGGGAAAACCCAGAGCGGAGCTGTGTGGCTTGACCCGAGCAAAACGAGTCCCTATGATTTTTACCAGTATTGGAGAAATGTTGACGATGCTGATGTTATCAAGTGTCTCAAGCTTTTGACATTCATTCCTATGTCTGAGATAGAAAAAATGGCTCAGTGGAAAGACGCCCAGATAAACGAAGCCAAGAAGATCCTGGCTTATGAAGTCACCAAAATCGTGCATGGCGAAGCTGAGGCACAAAAGGCAAAAGAAGCCGCAGAGGCATTATTCGGACAGGGTGGTTCAAAAGAAAGCATCCCAACCGTTAAAATTTCCAGAGACGTGTTGGGTGAAGGTATGAAAGTTATCGACTTGTTGGCCGAAACAGGCCTTGTGCCTTCAAAGGGTGAAGGAAGACGCCTGATCCAGCAGGGTGGACTTTATGTTAATGAAAACAGAGTGGATTCCATGGATCTGATCATAACCGCGGCTGATTTTTCCGATAATGAAATAATGGTGCGTAAAGGAAAGAAAACCTTCCACAGAGTAGTATTGGAATAGGGGAGCGTAAAATGGAGATAAGTGTTGGAGAGGTCATAAAGTCAAAACGGGAAGAGAAGGGCTATACATTAAGCGAGTTTGCCAAAAAGATAGAAATATCTCCCGGGTATCTTTCCCAGATCGAGAACGGAAGAAAGACAAATCCCAGACTGGATATAATACTCAGGATAATCCATGAGCTGGATATTGATATCGGGATGCTGCTGGGCATTGAGCCCACCGAAGACAAATACCTCTCCAGGATTCCGTCTCTTTTAAAGCTTACTCTTGCCAGGGAGAGGAATCTGAACACACTGTCCGATCCGGATGTGCTTCGGAAGATAAACCACTTTTTGAACCGGGTTCTGGAAGCCAAGTATATTTTGGAAAACAGGGAGCTGTACAATCTGTTCCTGGAAGATGTTTCTCTCCAGACTGAGGGAACGCTCAAGCGATATATGGCGCTTCAGATACTGATGATGAATAACTAAAAAAATCTGATAATAGATGTAAAAAAATCTTGACCAACAGACGCTTTATCAGTATAATAGATTTTGCGCTTCACAAAAAGTGCGATTAACTTTCCTCAATAGCTCAGTCGGTAGAGCATGCGGCTGTTAACCGCAGGGTCGTTGGTTCGAGTCCAACTTGAGGAGCCACTTGGGCCTTTAGCTCAGTTGGTTAGAGCAACCGGCTCATAACCGGTTGGTCCGGGGTTCGAGTCCCTGAAGGCCCACCATCAAAACGGAAAGATGATTGCACAGCAATCATCTTTTTTGTTTTATAATTCAAATTTCTAAAAGTAAAAAAAAGCTGGTACTCAATGTCATTCTAAGCGAATCAAAAGGATCTTACTGACAGAGATTCTTTGGGTTTCAGAAATGACATATCTGATTTGAGAGACAGCCCTTCTGCGAGGTTGCTATGATTCTGAAAGGAAGACTGAAGCTGATATATGAGATGATCCCTGCCTGTGATATCCTCGCAGATATCGGAACCGACCATGCGTTATTGCCTGCTTATGCGCTTCTAACTGATCGTTGCCGTAAAGCTGTCGCCTGCGATGTAAAAACCGGTCCCCTTGAAAGAGCCAGAAAAACACTTAAGAAATACATGCTTGAAGACCGTATGGAATTGCGCCTGGGAAGTGGTCTTGATCCAATTGGGGAGATTGAAGCCGATGTAATTGTAATGGCCGGTATGGGAGGTATCCTTATAACCCGGCTCATCCGGGAGTCCATCGATAAAGCCAGGGCGGCCAGTTGCCTGATTCTTCAGCCTATGACGAATCAGGAGCTTGTAAGACCTTTTTTGTGGGAACAGGGATTCGAAATCAAAGACGAAAGGCTTGCCCGCGAAGGGGACAAGCTTTATCAGGTCATTCTTGCATACTATACCGGAAAGGCAAGAGCAAAGTGGGAAAGGATCAATGAAATAATAGGAGAGAAATTGATAGAGAACAAGGATCCGTTGCTTAAGGATTGGTTAAAGAATCATATTTCTAAACAGCGAAAGGTTGTTCAGGGATTGAAAAAAGCAGAAGCCAATACCGACAGCCGGCAGCTTTTGCAGGAGGAGAAGCTTCTAAATGAGCTTGAAGAGCTTCTGTACTCTTTGGGAGGGTGATAGTGATGAAGCTGGAAAACATAATCACATATCTTGAAGATCTGGCTCCGATACCAATTCAGGAAAGATACGACAACAGCGGACTGATACTGGGGAATAAGGATTCAGACATATCTAAGGTGCTCGTTTGCCTCGATGCTGATGAAAAGGCTTTAGATCATGCCATTGAGCAGCACTGTCAACTGGTATTGTCCCACCATCCGGTCATATTCGGCGGGATCAAGTCTTTTGCAGGAGGAAGCCCTGAAGGTGATATTGTCATAAAAGCCATAAAAAACGACATAGCCCTGTATGGCTGTCATACTAATTTTGATTCGGCATCAGGAGGTCTTACTGATTTACTTTGCGACAGGCTTGGCATAAAGAATGTAAAAATTCTTTTGAAGGCAGGTGACGGCAGTTTCGGAGCAGGAAGGTACGGCGATATCGGTCCCATAAGTGGAGAAGAACTAATAAGTACTGTAAAATCCAGGCTTTCAGTTGAAATGTTGAGGGTTGTCGGAGATATGCCTGAAACAATATCCAGGATGGCCGTTTATAATGGTTCATATGACAGCGATATCCTTGAGATGCTCGTAAGCCTGAAGCCCATTGCTCTTGTGACAGGTGATCTGAAACACCATGCGGCTCTGGAGCTTAAGCACAGAGGCATTTTTACTATAGACGCCGGCCATTACGGAACAGAAAAGCTGTTTGTCGAGGAAGTGTCAGGACTTCTCGAAGTGCGTTTCCCTGAGCTGTCTGTTATACGCTATGAGGGAAAAGACGTTTTCACGTATTATTAAGTGCACACGGGGACGGTTCCTGTGTGCACTAAAAAACGCCCCAGGATTCTTAATGATTTAAAGAAATCCTGGGGTATTATTCTCTTTCATTTATTGACAGTGCACACTGGAACCGTCCCCGTGTGCATGCACTGGAACCGTCCCCGTGTGCATGTGGAGGCTCACATTACAACGACACATCCATCTCAATAACCGTGAAATCTCCGGTAGAGAAAGGCAGGAAGGTGCAGGGGGCCGTACCTCTGTACCCTGGACCATACATTTCGAATATGTTCGAGGACATATTGAACTCGGGCAGCCTGCCAATAATTCTTTCTCCGTCAAACAGGAAAGCTAACTGAACAGGAGTAGCATAATCGCCTTTGGGCGTAAAATCTCCCCCGTCATATACGATAGCGAGAATCCCCAACTGGCCGCCAAGCAGCCTCTTTACATTGTCTGCTGTCCTTTCAATGTACAGGCGGATCGGTGAGGATTGGGGGACACCGTCATAGGAAGCAGTTGCGCTTCCTGTAGGTGTAAGCCCGTATTTGTGCGCAGTTTTCTTATCACAATAAGGGGCTTTAAGCACACCTTTTTCTATAAAGTTGAATCTGTAATCCTTGTTCACTGTCCCTTCAGCATCAAAGAACGGTGTGTTATACATTATATCAGGATCAAGGTTCTGACCGAATGTAAAAGCATCGTTGAACAGCTTCTGTCCGGTCTTCCCCGAGAATATGGATCCACCCTGGGCGAATACATCGGCGTTGAGATCGGTCAAAAATTTAGTAATCGGAGCTCCTTCCGATGCAAAAACAACGGGATATTTGCCTTTTCCGGGCAGGCTTGCTTTTTCTTTATAACCGTTAAGGAAAAAATCAAACTCATCGAGAATGAGCTTCCTGTCGTATTTTCTTTCTCTTGCGCCTACAAAACCGTCAAAAACGTTGCTTGATGATTTTTCTTTAAATATAACTTCAACCGAAAAAACCCTGTCGGCATATTCAAGGCACAAGCTATCGTTGTTGGAAATACCTGTTCCAACTTCGGTAAGTGAAATCTTGTTGGAATAGATAAAATCGGGCTGTCTTTCCCTTAATTCACTAAGAAGCGCATCGATCTCATCTCTTAGCTTTTCGGTTGAAATGATTTCAGTTCGTCTGTCGACCGATATGGCCAGATCAGATGAATGCGGGGCGGGATATTCTATTTTCTTCTCAAGGGCTTCCAGAGCTTCCTTATAAAGCTCATCATCCGAATATGCTCCGATGGCTCCGGCTACGCCTATCAAACCGTTACTGTAAACTCTCAGTCCGGTTTTTTCAATATTTTTGTTTCTTATGGATTCGATCTTTGAGTTGATTATATTAATGGATGTTTCCTTTACTCTGGAACGATAATATTCACGAATCATGTTAACCTCCATAAACTATAAATTTTCCTGTATTCAAGCCTATTGAACCATCATATTGCGGACTCTGACGTAAGGGCCGCCGAAGCCTACAGGAAGCGGATATTGCTCCATCTTTCCGCAGCCGCCGGTCACGAAAGACAAAAGCTCAAGCTTATCGGACAAGCCGTCGATTTCCGATAAGGTTTCGAATACAGTGCCACTGATCACAGCTATATTTACAGGGTCGGTGATTTTTCCGTTTTCGATCCTGTATGCCAGGGAAGGCGCAATGGTAAATGTGGATAAGCCGGACCCATGCTTTATGGTCTCAATCAAATATCCGTCGTCGACTTCTGAAACCAGTTCGTCAAAGGTCTTGCTGCCAGGTTTGATATATGTTGTGGTCATACGGACGATGGGTTCATATTCAAAGCTAATAGCCCTGGCATTTCCGGTTAACCCTTCTTCCAGAGCGGCAGCGGTGGAAGCGCTGTGAAGCCTGCCTGTAAGTATGCCGTCTTTGATCAGGTAAGTTTCTTTTGCCGCTGTGCCCTCATCATCATATGGAACGTACCCTGAGCCTGGTATTTGCCCTGAATCGACGATTGAGAGAATGTCGGAGCCCACCTTTTTCCCCAGAGCCCATTCCTTTTTCATTGTTTCGTCTCCGACCATAAAATCCGATTCGCTTTTATGACCAAAGCTTTCATGAGCGAAAACACCGGCAGCAAGAGGCGAGAGGATCACGGTATATTTGCCGGGGGTAACTGACTTGGCATTTCTCATGAAACTTTCACATTTTACGATGTACTCCTCCAGCTTATCAGTATCTTTCTGGAGCTCCTCAAAGCAGCTTGAACCAAACTGGAAGCTTTCGTTGAAGGTTTTATCCTCTGCTGAAAAAGACATTCTCAGTGAATATCCTGCACGCTGGGTATCGAATACAAGCTCTGTACCCTTACTGGAATATATGGTATAAATTTTTCTTGCGTCAATATATATGGCTTTCCAGAGCTTGATGCTCGAATGACTGTTCAATACTGGGAAAAAGGACTTCAAAAGATTCTCCTTTTCACTTTTTGGGGTTTTTGCCACACTATTGCCGGTATATTGCAGTTTTGTGTCCTTGTGAACTTCAAATGCTGCCACGATTGGATGATTCAATATGTCGGGATTTGGCCTGCCATTCTGGTACAGCTTGTCTATTTCGTTCTGGATCTGATCAAGATCTGAAGTTGCTGAATAGTACCATAAATTTCCGTCAAAGACCCGGATGAATGCAGCCTTGTATTTGCGGACCCTGGATTCATCCAGTTTTCCTAGAGTATAGAGTATCGAGGTTTCGTAAACATCCTCAATACGTACGTCAGTGTAGAATCCTTCTTTAAATTTGTACATAGAAAGCCTCCTTCTAAAGTGAATTACCCTAATAAATCAAATAAACTCACAATACATCGCTTATATCTTTATTTGACCGCAAAGCATGAGGTATAATCACAAAAATAATTTCTTTATTATTGTAATTCTCTTTTTGATTTGTTTCAACGCAATGTAGCGGTGCGGGGGCATGTTCAGCGGAAGACAGTGATTGAAAGCTACAGATCCGCAATTTTTATCAACCGTTTATTTCCTGTGTATGATATTCTGAAAAGGGAGGGTAATTATGGATTACAAGACCCATATAATGCGGGCAATAGATTATATCGAAAGCAATCTGAAAAATGAGATCAGACTCTCTGACTGTGCCCGTGCCTCCGGCTATTCCGATTACCACTTTATCCGTGTATTCAGGGAGGTAACCGGGCTGACACCGGCCGACTATATCAGAAAACGAAGACTGACTGAAATCATCAAACGTATGCAGCAGGAAGTACCGATTTCCGAAATAGCATTTGAATTCGGATTCAATTCGAAGGAGAATTTCATAAGGGCTTTTGTCTCAGAGCATCATATCCTGCCCACAGAATACAGATCAGCTCTGAACAGTCTGAAGCTATATGAAGCCATTCGATTTGAAGCACCGCCATTTGAATTACTGCCGGAATTTGTACATCTTGAGCCATTCGCAGTGGTTGCGTACAAGAGTGATGAAGACTATCCGCCTAGCTTCTGGAACAAATATAACAGCCGGAAATGGTCCAAAAGGCTGTCAGGCGGAAAGGTATGCGAGGATTATGGGGTGAGCTCCTGGAACTGGCAGGAGAACAGGCTTGACTATTATATTGGCATACGAAAGGAAAATGCCCTGGGCGATACCGACGGCACGGTGGAGATCATGATACAGGGTGGCCTGTATGCTGTTTTCACAACCCCCCGAACTTCCCATTTTGATTTTGTGAACACCATCCATCGCACATGGGACTATATAAACAGCAAATGGCTGCCAAACAGCCGATACAGACGTAGGGAAGGCTTCGAGTTCGAATCATATATCGAAGAATCACGAACGTTCAGCGAAAAAATTTACATACCATTGGAGGGAGAATGATGAAAAAACAACTGAACATCACCTGGGACGGCATACAGGATGCGACCGGTTATCTGTTTTCTTTTGCAAAATCATTGGCCTGCGCGGTAAAAAACAGCCCATGGTCTGAATATGCCGAAGATATTGTGGCGACCAGCGGTTTTGCTTTTCGCATGTGGGTCAGTTCAGACTTATGCCCGTCAGCGACCAGCATCTGGAGCTTTGACTGCCAAAAGCCGTGGGTGGGAAATGGCGGCTTGCTCTGCGATTATGTCGGGCGTTATTGGGGTGAGGATCGTCTGGAGAAAGAAAAACGGTTTGAAGCCATCAGAATTATCAAGGAGTCCATCGACAGAGGTATTCCTGCAGTTTCATGGGATATAAGCATTCCGGAATGGGGGCTTATTACCGGCTATGACGATGATTCGCAGATGTTCGCTACCCTGGCCATCAACGCTGAGAAAGCGGAAATGCCTTATGAAGTTTTGGGCAAACGCGAAATTCCGATCCTTTCGGTCCTGACCATAACCGGTATAGCTGATAAATCAAAAGAGGATATATTGCGTGATACCATGAAGCTGGCAGTTAACCATCTGAAGGGCGGAGAATGGTGTGAAAATGCGAAGGGGCTCGACGCATATCCCGCACTTATCAGGATATTTGATGAGAATCCCGATATTTCCGCTTCATGGAACGCAGAATATTTTCTTGGCACATATGGCGCATTGAAGGAATATGCCTGCAGATATTTTGAAAAGGCCGGGATTTCTGAGCTGGCGAGAATATATAAAGATGTTTTCAATACCTGGATGGAAGCCTTCCGGATCAAAATAAGCGAGGATGCCACATCGCCTGAAGTCAGAGCAAAGATCGTATCTTTGCTGAGATCAGCATATGAAGATGAAGAAGAAGCAGTAAGGATAATGAAATCTTATGTAAAATAATACCGTGTGAAAGAAAAAAGGGGTTGTTGTCACAACAGATGGCAGCAACCCTTTTTCCTTTGGATCGATCATTTCTATGTGTGAATATTCTCTCAGTTGTCCGGATACCATGAAAAAATCCAATATAATTTAAAATTCCTCCAATAGTTATTACTTTTAAATATAAATAAATAGATTATATAATCAAAACAAGTATTTTATGATGAAGGACAGGGGGGCTGAAAATGTTAAAAAACGTTCGAACTTTGATGTCTATAGCTTGCGTTATAGCGATACTAATAACGGCAATGTTTAGCTCTTCATCATCTGTGATTGCTCAAATTACCGATTCACCTTCTCAAGGGCAGATTAGAATCAACTGTGGCTCAGTTTCGGGATTCATACAGGAACAATATCTTTATATTGATAACGGTTCAAATGCTGAGACGGAAAGGCTTAAAGTTACAAGTGAATGGAGTAGTTATGGCGGGGGCCACTTGCTCACAAAAAGGTGGGCAGATGGAACAAATAACTTTACCTATCGCATTCCTGTTAATCCGTCCACACCAGCACCATTATATCTTTCAATGGTTACAAAAGGTGAAGTCAAGATGAGTGTTAACAATGTAGTCATGCTGAATACTGGAAACAGTGGTGAAGGTGATTATTGCGCAAGGGAGTTCACACTCAGTAATAGCTCTGTTTGGTCGGGCGGTTATATTGATGTTAAATTTGAAGACGCTGATCCGAGCGACGGGTGGGGACCAAATATATATTGGATCGAGGTGGGTGCCACTTCGCCATGGAGAGAGAGATTAAAGCATATCGTATGGGATACATCTGAGGTCGTATGGCAGGTTGGTTACTATGATGGTATGGCCAATGAGTTTGGGGGAACTGCGACAAGCTTTGCTGTAGGTGGCGATATTTCGACTTTAGCAAAAAATGGAACCATATATCTCACTTGGAATTCACAACCAGTAAGTGGAAAGAAATATTATCTTTTAACAGGAATCATCGGTGATAATGTTACAAGAACTAGCTACATAGATATGAAGAATGATGGTTCAAACGAGATAATCGGGTCAGTAAAGAGAGAAAAAATTTTCGATTTAGATGTGACCAGCTTAATGAAATACGATGCCCCATATAATAATACAGTAAAAATCACCATACCTTCTCAACACAAGCTTGATTTTGCCGCATTGGTTGAAGTTACTGATGGACACATCACAGACAATGACTTACGGGTTGTGTTCAAAGGTAATGAAATGGCACAGAACTGGACAAAACTTGCGAATATGACCATGTACTGGAACAATGAGTACATGGTTGATAAAGGTACGGGTTTTGTTGATGCATCCCTTCCAAACGGTATTTTTGCCAACAGTTATTGGGTAGCTGATGCGGCCCCTGCAGCACTTGAAGTGGCAAAATGGGGGTATTTTGATCTTGCCAAGCAAATAACCAACTTTAAGACAGCACAAGAGTATTATGATCCAACTTTGGGAGCAGCCGGTGATAATGGAGCTGCGGGAATTATGTTTGCAACAATGGCTTATCTTATGAAGACCGACAATTATACCGGATCATATACAGATGCAATTTATCCAAAAATGAAACAAGGACTTGACTATTTTTGTACCGAGATAGATAAGACTTCCAAAAAATTGATAATGGGTAATAACTGGGAGACCACATCATACGGTTACGGTATATATAATAACTCTATCGCGTACTTTGCCCTTTTGGCGGGAGCTGAAGCAGCAGGCAAGATGGGTAATACTTCAGACATGAACAATTGGAACAGCCATGCTGAAGCTTTGTTACAAGGTATAAATACACATCTTAAGCTCAGCAATAACATCAGCTGGCTGAACAAAATCCTGCCGGCAGATACCTTTAGATATGCAATAACAAATACCGGAGCAGATGTGAGTAATTGTCATGCCGGTTGGTTCGGGGTAGGAAGTCAGGAAGAAATGTTCTATGGATATAAAGGGGATGCCATTCTTTCATGGAGACTTGCTGTAGATAGAATGCTGGATTACCATTCATCAAACTTCTGGGCGGATTGGAAGGCCTATGGACATAACAGAGGTTTCGGCACAGACTATGGTGTTTTATCCGAACGAGGTGGCTGGCCAGTAAGCGCAATGCTTATGGGAGACAGAATGGATATGCTCCAAAAAAATCTCCACCATTTGATTTATAACAGCACCGATTTGAATTTTACCCACGGTAATGAAGGTGTTCAGGAAACATCTCCATGGCTCCTTGTCAGAGAAATTTCAAAAAATGACAATGGAATAGTTGGAGCCGACGTAGGTAATGGCGGTGAAGTCGAAGACATGAATCTGGTTGAATATATCGTCACCATAAAAAATGTAAGGCTTATGGCAGGTATTGATGATACTCTTTATGGTACAAATAACCTTATCATCATGCCCAGAGTGCCGAAAAGCTGGGAAGGTGTAAAAGTCAATCGGTGGCCTGTAGTGTATAAAAAAGGTTCAAATTATGACAAAACCGATGTTTCTTTTGATTATTCAATAAGTCCGACCAAAGGATCGATATCTGTTTCTGCAGCTGATTCTGTTTCAGGTGTCCAGTTTAGATTTGGTCCCTTTGAGAAGAACATCAATGTTTCTTCTGTAACTGTAAATGGTCAGAGCATTTCCAACTATACCATTGAGGACAAGGGAGATGCAAAATGGGTATGGGTAACACAAGATATAGGAACAAGTAACAAAAATATCACGGTGAATACAGTTATTCCGGACATGTACATTTATGATGACTTCAATGATGGAGATCTAACAGGTTGGACAGAAAGCGGTGGTACATGGAGCAATCCTGGCGCATCGGCCAGAGTTGTTACAACTGGTGATGCCTGGAATACCTTCGGTACAGAGGTATCCGATTTAACGCTCAGCGGAGATGTAAAGATAGTCAGTGGAAATGCAGTCGGACTCACCTTTAGGAATGATGGTACTGGTTCAAGTGGGTATGACCTCATATTGGATGTAGTAGATGGAAGACTGAAGCTTTGTAAACGACCTTATGTCGTCCTTGCATCAATGCCGGTCAATGTCAATAGGAACAGAACATACACCCTTAAGGTTGAGGCAGTAGGCCCAAAAATCAAGTGCTATCTGGACGGAGTCCAAGCTTTTGAAATAATAGATAGAAGCTATACAAGTGGTAAGTTTGGAATGTTTGCTTACTCTTCAACATCCTTGTTTGAAAATGTGTTGGCTTATAAGAATGCTGAACTGGTTGAAGATGGTGGTTTTGAAAAGCAAACCAGCAGAACGTTTATCTCCTCTCCATGGTTAACCGAAGGCCCTGCTACGAATAAGGGAATTGATATTGGTTTGGGATTTTCCCATAGTGGAAAAAGCAATGCATTTATAAGGACTAATGCTGTTGATACGTGGAATGCTTTTAAACAGACTATCGTAGTAAAACCTAATACTAACTATCGACTGACAGGATGGATTCAAAACTCCAATAACATCGATTATAGAGGTTACTTTGGTGTTAGGAATTCAGATGGTAGTGTGAACAGCGAGTACAATTTCGGGGGGTTACCTAATTATACACAGCTGACAGTAGATTTTAATTCAGGTTCTAACACCAGCATGACCATATTTGCAGGTTTCTGGTCAAATGGTAATGACGTTTGGATGAGATTTGATGATATTTCTGTAGTTGAGCGATAGAAGATTTATGAACTCTGTTTTACATTAACGATTAGGGGGGACTATGCTATTATTTGCTGTTTGCTGCCAGGACAAGAGTATGCAGCTTACACCAAAATCATCATTGGAATTCCATTTATGAAGTAATTGTAAAATTAATATAACACTAACCTGATAGGAGAGATGATTGTGTCAAAGTATCAATATGGATGGGAGTTCACTGATAAAAACGACGCTTCCTTCACCATGCTTAACCCTGTGAAAAATTCAAGAATGTATCTGCCTCTTTGCAATAACAGGCTTAAATCGTATGTTACACCTGAAATGAAGGGGGATATCCTTCTAAACTATGATAAATACCTGACCATTCCGAAAAGCACCGAGGATCTCCATCACTGCAAAGATGGCAGAAGCTTCTGGCTGAACATCTCAGGCAAAGGAGTGTTTTCGTGCTCCGGAAACAGTGCTGAAAATAATCTGAAAGCTGCTCTCGGCCAGGATAATGAAGAGGTAAGGATCGATGCAGGCATTGGCTGGATCAGGATTTCCAGAACAAGCCCTGAATATTCTGTCAAAGCCGAAAATACTATATTTGTACCCTCCAATGACGATACTGCCGAGCTTGTAAGGCTGACTGTGACCAATATCGGCGGTGAACCGATCTCCTTTGACACTTTTTATGCAGTTGCTCTGTATGGACGTTCCACAAGCAATTTGAGGGATCACAGGGATGTCAGCACCTTATGCAATCGTCTTGTTCCCAACCCTTATGGTGTTATCCTTCATCCTATAATGATCCATGATGAGAAAAAAGCATATCAGAACAAAACCAGATACTGTGTCCTTGGATATGATCAGGATGGTAAAAGAGCCGCAGGCGGCTGGGGAAGGATGTATGATTTTATCGGAGAAAACGGTTCGATGGAAGCGCCTGAGGCTGTTTATCTGAACAAGAGCCCGGTCAGATTCGAAGATATGGATACAACGGGCGAAGAAGCTGTTGGCGCTGTAAAGTTTGAGACTTTCATGCTGAGACCGGGAGAGAGCAGGAGCTTTATAATCATCCAGGGTATAACAGATGATCCTGAGGATATTGAAAAATGGGTCGCCAGGTACGGATGCCTAAAAAAATACGATGATTCATTAGAAGAAACAAAGCAATTCTGGCAGTCTTATGTAAATAACGTTGAATTCTGCTTTGCTGATACAAAGCTGAATAAATTTCTCAAGTGGGTAAACTTCCAGCCGTTCTTAAGAAAAGTTTACGGCAGCAGCTATTTGCCTGATTTCGGGTATGGCACAGGAAAGCGATACTGGAGAGAGCTTTGGCAGGACTTGCTTGCCATAATAATTGCAGATCCATATAGTGCAAAACAGGATATCATGAACAATTATAATGGTGTAAAGCTGGATGGTTCAAACGCTACACTTGTAGGAGATGAACCCGGTGAATTTGCACACAGGAGCGGTCTGGGAAGGACCTGGTCGGATCATGGAGTCTGGCCTTATTTCACTACAAGGCTCTACATGGATCTGACAGGAGATATTTCAATTCTCCTTGAAAAAGCGCCCTATTTTAAGGATCATATCACCAGAAGAGGAAAGGGTACAGATAAAACATGGACCCCGGAATACGGGCTCAGACAGAGGAAAAATGACGGAGAGATATATTATGGTACAGTTTTGGAACATATACTGGTCCAGAATCTGACATCGTTTTTCAATGTAGGAGTGCATAATCTCACCCTGCTTGAAGCCGGAGACTGGGACGACACTATGGATATGGCCCGCAGCAACGGGGAGACGGTACAATTTACCGCATTTTACGCGGCCAATCTCAAAGGGATATGCGAATGTCTGCAAAAACTGAAGGAAAAGGGATACAGTCATATTGAAGTTGCCGAAGAGATGATCCCCCTCTTTGATACATTGCCCGGCAACGATAAGGTCGATTATTCCGATTATACACAAAAGCAGGGCAGGCTCAGGATGTATTATGATAAGCTCGATAAAGGCATCTCGGGCAAAACTGTGAAAATCTCTATAGAAGAACTTATCAATGACCTTACTGCGAAGGCTGACTTCGCCTTTGATCTTGTCAATTCTCAGGAGTACATAACAGACGGGGAAGGGTATTACTTCTATAACGCCTACTATACTGAAACCTGCGAAAGACTTGGCGGATTGAATTCCTCCGGCGGTGTCAACATAAGCCTTACACCTCAGGCATATCTTATGGTCTTAGGATTGACGGACCAGAAAAGGGCAGCAGAAATACATAAGAGTGTAAACAGGTATCTGAGAAATGAGTTTGGCGGATATATATTAAGATCGGACCATGGAGATTACGGTCTCATAGATATAATGGGCCGTGGATTCGGTCTTGCTTTCAAGACGAGAGAAAACGGCGGACAGTACAACCATATGGCAGTCAAGTACATGAACGGGCTTTACAATAATAATCTTGTGAGAGAAGGCTATGAAGTTTTCTCCACCCTGACTGGCCTGTGCATGAATTCAGAGGTCAGCCGGATATTCCCAGGCGTACCGGCTTCTATAGACTCCAAATCTGCCAGAGGCAGTTACAACTATCTTACAGGATCAGGATCATGGCTTATTTTCAGCATCATAACCGAAATTATAGGGATAAAGCCAAAGTTTGGTGAGCTTTATATAGAACCGAAACTTGTAAGAGAACAGTTTGGTGCTGACAAAACAGTTGAGGCCTGCTTCATATACCTTGGGAAACGTACGAAAATCACCATCAAAAATGAAGAAGCACTTGATTGGGGTGAATACAGGCTTGGGCAGGCCAGATTCAACGGAGTCGTGATATGCGAAGATAACTATGGCGAAAACAGAGAAAAAGTCAGGATCCCGACAGAGTATTTAAATACAGGCAACGAAGAGATAAATCATATAGAAATAGAGCTTGTAAGGATTTGAGGGACATGCAGATGCTTGTTGACAAGGTTATACTGATGGTTCTGGACAGCGTCGGTATAGGTGAGCTGCCTGATGCCGCAAATTACGGAGACTGTGGCTGCAATACGCTGAAGCATATTGCCGAAGCCTGCGGAGGTATCCATGTTCCAAACATGTGCGCTTTGGGACTTGGTAAAATAGCTGGGGTGGATTACCTTAAAGTACCAGGGAATATCATCGGTTGTTATGGCAGGATGACTGAAGCTTCTGCCGGAAAAGATACGATAACCGGTCATTGGGAGATTGCAGGAGTAGTTCTGAATAAGGGTTTTCCTACATATCCCGATGGATTCCCGGCAGAAATCATCGACAGTTTCGAAAAAAAGACCGGGCGGAAGGTCCTCGGTAATGTAGCCGCTTCCGGAACCGAAATAATCAGGCAGCTTGGAGAGATGCACATCAAAACAGGCAGGCCTATAGTTTATACATCTGCGGACAGTGTTTTTCAGATCGCGGCGCATGAGGATATCATAGACATATGCGAGCTGTATCATATGTGTTCTATCGCCAGAGACATACTGGTCGGTGAGAACAGTGTGGGAAGGGTTGTTGCGCGGCCATTCAAAGGCGATACCGGCAATTTCAGAAGGACATCGAACAGAAGAGACTTTGCTCTCGAGCCGGTTTCAGACACGATCCTGGATGCCATGTCCGACGCCGGACTGAAGGTCTGGGCAGTGGGGAAAACAGAAGATATATTTTCAGGACGTGGAATTACATACTCGGTACATACCAAAGATAATATGCACGGAGTGGATGAGACCATAAAATGCATCCGTGAAAAGGGCAGGGGATTAGTATTTACAAATCTTGTCGATTTTGATATGCTCTATGGTCACAGAAACGACCCTGAAGGATATAAAAAGGCACTTGAAGATTTCGATATGAGGCTTCCGGAAATTATGTCGGCAATGGGGGAAAATGATCTGCTGATCATAACGGCTGATCATGGCTGTGACCCTGTATTCAGGGGCACTGACCATACAAGGGAGTATGTTCCGTTGCTTATTTATGGCAGAAATGCAGAAAAAGATATTGACCTTGGAACCAGAGAAAACTTTTGCGACATCGCCTGTACGATCTCTGACATGTTCAGTCTCAATAAAAGCTTTCCCGGAAGAAGCTTTTTAAATATAATAAGTAATGAGGCCGGTCCATCTTTGTTGTAAAAAGTGTGGTTCCGGATCATACTGCGGGTCAGCTTAAGTCATTATGGAAAGAGGGTTGCTTCCATGGTCAGGACTCTGAAAACAATATTGCTCCTTACTCTTGTCATATCTTTACTGACAGGTTGCTCGGCCGATATCGGTCAGACATCTGCAAAGTCCGCAAAAAAGCCCCGCGAAACAGTCACCATGCTTTCCTTTCCGGATCAGTCAAAGGAGTATTTTGAAGCTGCGGTGGCAAACGCCAATATTGATTTTGATCTGAAAATCTATGAAGTTCCCCAAAATCAGTATGAAGACAAGGTACATATGATGCTGATGGCACAGGAATCCACAGACCTTATCCTGATGGATGCCCCTAACATTGCCAGCTATGCTGTATTGGAAGTTCTGGAGCCTCTTGAAAAATATTGGGACAAAAATGATTTTGACGATCTTATAGACACTGCGAAAGCGTCGGTGATCTGGAATGGTCATATCTGGGCAGCTCCCCTGAATGAGTCGAGTTGTCTTATTTTTTATAATAAACGTTTATTCGAAGAGGCAGGTATCATAGCACCCGAAAAGCTGGAGGATGCATGGGATATGGAGCAGCTGCTCGATGCGGCGAAGAAGCTTACGAAAAGAGATAAGGAAGGAAATATAGTCCAGTATGGCATCCAGCCTTCGATGTTCGCCATAAACAATAAAAATGAAGGTATGGCATATACTCAGATGCTCTTCGTCTGGTGGTTCGGGGGCGATATCCTGAGCCCGGACAGAAAGACGGCAACAGGGTATTTTGACTCACCGCAAAGTATTGATGCCATAAGGTATTATGGTGAGCTCTACTACAAACATAATGTGGCTCCTGATTTTGAGATAGTAAATGGTTTTGAAAACGGCAAAATAGCCATGTGGATCAATGGCCCGTGGCTTCTCGGCATCTGGAAGAATAATTTTCCTGAGTTTTATAACGGTGGTTGGGGCGCTATGCCCCTGCCAGGGGGATCAGCCTCGGCAAGTCCCACAGGAAGCTGGAATATCGCTATAACAAGTCAAAGTAAAAACAAGGATAAAGCATGGCAGATCGTCTCAGCCATTACCGGCAAAGAAGGGATGAAAATATGGTGTGAAGGGACAGGCAACATTCCTGCGAGAAAATCTGTACTTTCACAGGATAAAAAATATGAGATTCATCCCGTGTACAGGCTGATCAGTGAGCAATTGAAAAGCAACAGTCGGTCCAGACCGGTGACTCCGGCTTATCCGGAAATTTCAGAAGCGATAGTGGATTGCTTCAACAGCGTTGCTCATGGAGAAGATGTTGAAGCAGCAGTAAAATTGGCGACACAAAAGATAAACGATGCACTGGCTGTATTTGGTGAGATCCGGCTGGGACCGGATGGGGAATAGATCATGAAGCATATCGTCAGAAATATGAGCATTCAGCAGAAAATAGCCTGGACATACTCGCTTCTGATAGCGGCGATCTTCATTTGTCAGATGTGGGTTTATAATATATTTCTTTCAAAAGTCGTACAGTCAAAGGCCAACGATTACATAATCCAAAGTCTGAAGCAAACCAACAGCAAAATTGAAACATACATAAACACCATAAGGATCATGTCCAACGGGATAACTTCCAATTCTGAAATAAGGGAGATACTTATCCGGAATAATTCTCTCGCTGAAAAAATGCCGGCAAAGTATCAGCTGTCTTATGCTGATAACCTGACCATAACGGGCGAGATATCAAAACTGACTCTTGCCTATGACAACATCAACTCGGTTCAGATATATACCCCATATTATAACTACAGCTATAATTTTGCGGGTGAGTTCGAAAACTACTCCAACATAATGAATTCCAAAGAAGGGGAGGTGATCAGGGAATCAAGGGGAGAACTGCTTCTAATACCTTCCAGAAAGGAGTATGTAGACAAATATTTCGCCACCGATACCGCAGTCTTTTCAGCCGTGCGCAAGATATATGACTATAAGACAGGCCGGGAACTGGGATATTTGTTTTTAAATATCCACGAAACTGCGCTCAGAGAGATCATTGAGGACGTTGAGATAGGCACAACGGGTGTAGTTCAGTTGTTTGACAATGATGGGTTTTATATTTCATCGGCCAACCCCAATGTCATAGGAACCCGTATCGATCCGGAGATCCTCGGCAGGATCGATAATATGGGAAGTGGTGGATTTTTCATCATAGAGAATGATCTTATCGCCTTCCAGAAATCAGATGTGACCAGGTGGGGCGTTATTACAAGACTTCCTGTGAAAGAAGTGGCAGGAGAGCTGAACATGCTTCAGACAACAAACTTCATGATAGGTATATTAGGTTTGCTGGTCGTTATGATAACTTCATTCATCCTGTCCAAGGAACTGACAAAACCGCTGCATATTCTGGTCAAATCGATGGAGAAGGTCAGAGACGGCGACCTTAGCTCCCGTGTCCATGTTAATTCAAATGATGAGATCGGCAATTTGAGCAAGGTATATAATCATATGACCGAGGAGCTGCAGACCCTGATCCGGAAAAATTATGAGGAGCAGCTAAGTAAAAAGGAAGCTCAGCTCCAGGCTATCCAGGCTCAGATAAATCCTCATTTTATGTACAATACACTTGATACGATCTATTGGATGCTTGTTCTGGAAGGACAGGACAAAACAAGCGAGCTGGTTATATCCTTAAGCGATATCATGCGTTACAGCATTTCTGACAAGGACGGAAGCACAGTCACACTTAATCAGGAGCTGCAAATACTCAACAGATATCGTATCATCCAAAGTGCCAGATTTGAAAACAGGCTTGCCTGGTCGATTCTGGTCCCTGATGAATTACGTTCCCTGTATGTACCGAAAATGATGATCCAGCCGATCGTCGAAAATTCTATACTGCATGGGATGGATAATCAGAAGCCTTTACTGACCATCACTGTTGAAGCATTTATTGAGGATGAAACGCTTGTGATCCGGGTCACTGATGATGGAAAGGGAATGTCGGAGGAACAGGTCAGAACAGTCTTGACCGATAATATCAGCAAAGATCAGAAGCATACGGGGTTTGGACTGCCCGGCGTGAACAGGAGAGTAAAAATTCGGTTTGGAGAGGAATATGGCCTCAGGATCTCAAGCAGGCTTGGAGCCGGCACACAAGTTCAGATGAGACTTCCGATAATAAAGAAAGTCAATATGGAGGACAGAAATGAAAATCTTACTGGTCGACGATGAAAGCATAGTACTGCGTGGAATAAGCACCATCATCAAAAAATCGGGCCGTGACTGGGAGATCGTTGCCGAATGCCTGAGCGGAGAAGAAGCTCTCTCAGCGATCGATTTCTACTGTCCGGATGTCGTCATCTCCGATATCCGGATGTATGGCGTATCGGGCATTGAGCTGGCCGAAAAGATCAGGGAAAAGCACAGCGATACATTGGTCATTCTACTGACAGGCTATGCTGAGTTCAGCTATGCACAGCAGGCTGTCAAACTCAATGTGTTTGACTATCTGCTGAAGCCCACTCCCTATAAAGATATACTTGAATGCCTGTCGCGGGCAGAGGCATATATAAAGGAAAAAAGACACAAAAAGCTGCAGGAGGCAGCCTTGTCAACTCAATTGAGTGAAAACAAGGCGGTCTTAAGGGAAAAGTTCCTTCATGACCTCATGAAAGGATTGCTGCCGGTCAGTGTGGATGTCCCGGAAAAGATAAAAGAGTATCAGATAGATTTCAGCAGGTTCATCATTTTGAATTTATGCCATGTCTCCGCAAAGAAGCCACCGGGAAACGACTGTCGCGACAAGTCGTTGCTGGATTGCTCTCTGGATATTTTCAGAGAGATATTTTCTGAGGTTCAGAACATGGTTGTAATCACTGAGAGCTTGCAGAACTTTGCTGCTGTTCTTGAGACTGTTCCCATGAAAGACGACTGGAAAGAAAAGGTCAGAGAAATGGCAACAACCGTTTCAGATATGCTGAGAGAAAAGCTGGGAGTCAAATGCCATATAGGAATAAGCGAAACGAGAAACGATGCTGAAGAAATGTTCGATTGTTACAACCAGTCGGTCTATGCCCTGGAGACAGCCAAAATGAAGGACGAACCTGTACTGTTTTTCGAAGACCTCGATTATTCCCTGCCAAAGAATACATATTCAAAAACTATCCGGGAAGCTCTGGATTACATAGACCGCAATTTTCAGGATGACATATCTCTGAAGGATGTCGCAGAAGCTGTTTATCTTAATGTATGGTATCTTTCGGATCTGTTCAGGCGTGAGGTCGGAAAGACCTTCAGTGAATATGTGAAGCACAAGCGGATCGAACTTGCCAAGAAACTTTTAAAGGAAAGCTCATTGAAGCTTTATGAGGTAGCCTACCATGTCGGCATAAGAGAGCAATCATATTTCAGCAGCCTTTTTAAAAAAGAAACGGGTATGACGCCCAAGCAATACAGAGAACACATCGAATTATGACCTGATTGGCTCCGATGATCAGAAAACCGGTAAAGCAAAGCTTTGCCGGTTTTTTTATCACCCAATGATTTTATAAAGTTATCCAAAGATAGTGAAAACCGTTTCAGGGTGCTGTGTTTTATAATGAAGCCATCATAATCGATAAGGAGGAATTAAAACATGAGAAAAATTCTTGCTTTGTTCTTGTCAGTACTGATCATTGCTTCTCTGGCAGCCGGCTGTGGATCAAATCAGCCCGCGTCACCCTCGTCACAGGCACCTGCGCCTGATGCTTCATCTTCCGCTCCTCAAGCTCCTGCCGGGAAGAAAGTAACACTGGCATCATTCCCGGATCAACCGAAGGATGCGCTGGAAGCAGCCATCAAAGCTGCAAATCTTGATTTCGAGGTCGAAATAATCGAGTATCCTCAGAATGAATACGAGAACAAGATTAAAATGGCTTTCAGCTCGAATACTTCCACCGACCTGGTCCTTATGGATGGTCCCAACATTGCCAGCTATGCTGCAAGCGATGTTCTGGAGCCTCTTGATGCATATTGGGATAAAGCGGATTTTGATGATCTGGTAGACTCCGCGAAAACAGCTATGGTATGGAACGGCAAAATATGGGCTGCTCCGCTCAACGAATCAAATACTGTACTTTTCTACAACAAAAAAGTATTCGATGAACTGGGAATCGTTGCCCCTACAAAGGTTGAGGACGCATGGACTTTTGAAGAACTGCTCGAGGTCTGCAAAAAGGTCACCATCCCCGGGGAAAGATACGCTATCCAGCCGCAGATGTTTTCACTTGCCAACAGGAACGAAGGGCAGACATATACTCAGATGCTGTGGCTTTGGATGAGCGGCGGAGAAGTTATATCTCCGGACGGTAAAACTGCTTCCGGCTATTTTGACAGTCCAGAATCCAAGAGGGGCATTCAGTTCTACGCTGACCTGTTCAAAAATGGTTATGCGACCACAGAAGATATTATCAATGCATTCGAAACCGGCAAAGTGGTCATGTGGACTAACGGCCCCTGGTGTATAGGCAACTGGAAGAGAGATTTTCCTGATGTAGAGTGGGGAGCAACTCCCATGCCGCGTGATCTTCGCGGAGCATCCGGAGCGGGCAGCTGGAATATCGCATTGGCCAAATCCTCCGACAACAAAGAAAATGCTTATAAAGTGATAGAGGCTATAACAGGCAAGACAGGCCATGCCATCTGGTGCTCAATGACAGGAAATCTTCCGGCAAGAAAGTCTGTTCTTTCCGAAGATCCCGCTTATAAGGAATATCCGTTCGATATCATAAACGAACAGCTTGTTAAGACAGCTAAGGCAAGACCGGTAACACCTGCATATCCTCAAATATCTGAAGCCCTTATGAATTGCTTTGCAGAAGTGGCATTTGGCGAAGATGTAGACAAAGCAGTTGAGAAGGCGACCAAGAAGATGAATGAGGCTTTGTCACAACTTAACTGATTACATAAGAATCAATGGATAAATGCAAATGAGAATGCTTGCAGTATTCATGAGCATTCTCATTTGCGTATGAACCATGGACCCATGTTTCTTTGACCCTGTGTGAGGTGGAAAAATGATAAATTCAAATTATCGAAAACTCAATCAGTCTGTTAAAGAGAGCATTAACGGATATATATTTATCCTGCCGGCGCTTTTAATTATCGGTGTATTTTTTATAAATCCGGCTATCAAACTTTTCAGCCTTGCATATACGGATTACAATCTGATGTCCGGCAAAGGCAGTTTTGTAGGATTCGATAATTTTAAACGTCTTTTGACCAATGAAGATTTCTTGAATTCCTTGTCTGTGACACTGAGACTGGCAATCTTCATCGTACCCGTACAAACGCTGATTGCTATGATCATGGCTGTGATCATAAATCAGAAGCTTAAAGGAATAAATATATTCCGCACGATTTACTTTATTCCTGCCATCGTTTCCTTTGTTGCTGTGGCTATCACATGGAAACAGATCTATAACCCTACTTTTGGCCTGGCAAATACCATCCTGGGCATTTTCAATCTGGGACCCTATCAGTTCCTGTCATCAAAAAGTCAGGCACTTGTTTCAGTTGCGATAACGTGTATCTGGAAATCATGGGGATATTTTATGGTCATTTTTCTCAGCGGCCTGCAGGATATTCCGGGTGAAATAAACGAAGCGTGCAAGATCGACGGCGCAAACCCCGTGCAAAAGTTTTTCTATATTACTGTTCCAATGCTGAAAAAGACGACGCTTTTTGTTGTTGTGATCACTACTATGGATGCAATCAAGCTTTTCATACCGGCATTCACCATGACCGGAGGCGGACCTTTAGGCTCGACTGATACAACGGTCCATTATATTTGGCGTCAGGCATTCCGTCTTCAGCAGGTAGGACCGGCGACAGCCATGTCAACGGTGCTGTTCGTAATCATTGTGGTGATTACAATGATCCAGTTGAAACTGGAAGGCAAAAATGATTAAGAAAGAGGCTGACTAAGATGAATGCTAATATTGGAACCAGGACCAAAAGCATGATTTTCAAATTTTTAATGTATGTGTTTCTCATATTTGTCGCATTGCTTGTCGTAATACCCTTTGTATGGGTTATGTCCAACGGATTCAGACCTAATGCCGAAATAGGAAAATTTGTGGACTTTTCATGGCATACTTTCTTTCCGCAGACCTTTACGCTCATAAACTATGTAAGGATGTTTGAGCAACTGAATATGCTGAGGATCATCACGAATACTTTTATGGTGGCCTTCGCTGTTACGTTTGGAAGTCTGTTTATCAATTCACTGACAGGCTATGCCTTTGCCAGAATAGACTTCAAAGGTAAAAAGACTATATTCATCATTTTCCTCTCAATGGCAGTATTGCCCATAGAGATACTTATCATATCCCTGTACCTTACAATCGTGGACCTTGGTTTATCAAATACATATGCCTCGCTTATACTGCCTTTTCTGGCTTCTCCATTCGGGATCTTCTTCATGAGGCAGTTCTTCAGTACAGTACCGAAAGAGCTGGATGAGGCAGCTATTTTGGACGGCTGCGGACATTACAGGATATTTGCGAAGATCTATATACCACTGGCAAAGACCTCATTGTTCACATTGGGGCTTCTGGTCTTCCTTCAGCAATGGGACAGCTTTATTGTGCCCGTGACCTTTATCGGAGATGAAAGCAAAATGCTCCTGCAGGTGGCATTGACACGCCTTTCTATGGGGTTGTATATGACTGATTATGGTGTGCTGTATGCCGGGGTGACTCTGTCCATAGTTCCCATACTGATACTGTTTCTGATTTTCCAGAAAAATATAGTAGAGAATATAGCCACCACAGGATTGAAATAAAAATGTCCCTGAAGTGAAATAAACTTTGACAGCGATAAAAAAATGAAGTATTATAGATGAAAATAAAATACACCAAACCATTGATTGAGAATAGTACATGCAACTGACAGCTTCAAAGAGAGTTGCAGGCGGTGGGATTGCAACATGCGGATTTGCATGGAATGGGCTCATAAGGGTGGTAGGAAAGGTCTTCGGACTGAGTAATGACCAACGGGGGTTCCGCCCGTTATCCGGGAATTCGTATGTTGGTACGAAAAATGAGTGGATGCGATCGCATCAATTTAGGTGGCACC
Organism: Clostridiaceae bacterium; assembly: GCA_012840245.1. GTDB lineage: Bacteria > Bacillota > Clostridia > DSM-8532 > DSM-8532 > DTU059. The sequence continues at coordinate 16,681 of DULR01000092.1, read as the reverse complement.
GCAGAAGTATATTAGCTTTTGTCCTAAGGAAACAGGATAAAAGCTTTTTTATTTGCCGAAAAGGAGGAGGTTAGCAGTGAGAGAAGGAAGATTCGGAGAATACGGAGGCCAGTACATGCCCGAAACCCTGATGAAGGCTGTTCATGAGCTTTCCGAGGCTTATGAACGATACAGGGATGACGCAGATTTCCAGAAAGAACTTGACGACTTGCTGAATAAGTATGCAGGAAGACCTTCTTTGCTGTATTATGCCGAAAAAATGACCCGGGACCTGGGAGGTGCCAGAATCTATCTTAAGCGTGAGGATCTTAATCATACCGGTTCACATAAGATCAACAACGTTCTGGGGCAGATCCTGCTAGCTAAGCGAATGGGGAAGAAACGCGCAATAGCTGAGACCGGTGCCGGTCAGCACGGTGTAGCCACAGCCACCGTGGCAGCACTGATGGGTATGGAATGCAAAATCTTTATGGGGCAGGAGGATATGGAGCGTCAGGCTCTTAACGTTTTCCGCATGGAACTGCTGGGAGCAACGGTACAGCCTGTTACAAGCGGTACAAGAACATTAAAGGATGCAGTGAACGAAGCCCTGCGTGAATGGTCGGAGCGAGTGGAAGATACTTTCTATGTATTGGGCTCAGTCATGGGGCCTCACCCTTATCCCACAATGGTGAGGGATTTCCAGAAAATCATAGGCAAGGAGATAAAAGAACAGCTTATGAGGGCGGAAGGAAAGCTGCCTGATGCAGTGATAGCATGCGTTGGCGGAGGCAGCAACGCTATCGGAGCATTCTATGAATTTATTGAGGACAGATCGGTTAGGCTCATTGGCTGCGAGGCAGCGGGACTGGGAATCGACACCCCGAAAAACGCGGCGACCATAACCAATGGCACTGTGGGGATCTTCCATGGTATGAAGTCGTACTTCTGTCAGGACCAATACGGCCAGATAGCCCCGGTTTATTCCATATCGGCAGGCCTTGACTATCCGGGGATCGGTCCTGAGCACGCATATCTCAATGATACAGGAAGGGCTGAATACGTAGCCATAACTGATGATGAGGCAGTAAATGCCTTTGAATATCTTTCACGCACCGAAGGGATCATCCCTGCCATCGAATCGGCCCATGCCGTGGCATATGCAATGAAGCTGGCACCAGCTATGGAGAAGGACCAGGTTATAGTGATCAACCTTTCAGGCAGGGGAGACAAAGATGTGGCTGCAATAGCGAGATATAAGGGGGTAGTGATCCATGAGCAGGATACGAAAAGCATTTGAGAATAAAAAAGCATTCATTGCTTTTGTTACCGGCGGAGATCCGGATATCGAAACCACAGCGGAACTGATACCTGTCATGGCTGAAGCCGGCGCTGATCTGATCGAAATCGGGATACCGTTTTCTGACCCTGTCGCTGAAGGCAGTGTGATCCGGCAGGCCAGTGAACGCGCATTAAAAAATGGTTGTACCGTGGAAAAACTGTTCGATATGGTTTCCAAAGTCAGGCGCCTAACAGATGTGCCGCTGCTGTTCATGACTTATTTGAACCCGGTCTATGTATATGGCAAGGAGAAGTTCTTAAACCATTGCAGACAGTGCGGCATAGACGGGATAATCGTTCCCGATATGCCCTTTGAAGAAAAGGATGAATTATCAGGTTTATGTGAGGACAATGGAATCGATTTGATCTCCATGATAGCCCCTACCTCCGATGAGCGGATCTACCGCATAGCAAAAGAAGCAAAAGGATTTCTCTACTGTGTATCTTCCCTGGGAGTGACCGGAATACGGAGCAAAATTACGACCGATATGGGCCAAATGATCCGAAGGGTCAGGGAAGTGACCGATATTCCCTGTGCCGTAGGATTCGGCATTTCGACACCGGAGCAGGCAGCCGGTCTGGCGCAGATTTCAGACGGTGTCATAGTTGGAAGCGCGATCGTAAAGCTAATCGGAGAGCATGGAAGAGGCTGCATTGCGCCCGTCACCGGATATATACGCAGGATGGCAGAAGCGATAAAGGGTTAACCAAAAATGCCTGCTCTCGCCAATATCTCCAGAACTCCCGCAGAAAGAACCAAAATCAGCGATAATATCAGAAATATTGCAGCTGGTTTTGTTAGTTTCTGACCCGAGGGTTCATCTGTCGGTGTTTCTTGAACAGCGTCCGGTTTTAATCCCCTGAGCAGAAGGACCAATGCAATAAGAGAAATGATGCCGGCAAAAATGAACCAAGAGGGGATATAGGAAGATATCAGGCTTCCGAAGACCAGGGCGCAAAAATTATTGGCAGCATGAGCCAGCATTGAGCCTGCGATGGAACCGGTCTTGTATGCTATATATCCGAAAATTAGACCAAGAACGGTGGCCGGCAATACATCCTTGACCCCGTTGAATATATGGAATATGCCAAAAAGAACACCAGCATATATGAATCCATATTTGCTGCTGTGGCTTTCGTATGCTTTCTGGATCAATCCCCTGAATAGAGTTTCTTCACAGATCGGAGCCAGTATCACCATGCCCGGCAGGAGAAGCATGCCCTGACTGATTGAAATATTTACAAAGCTATTAGTTTTGATTATTCCCACCGATTCATTAAGAAGGATGTCTATAAGCTTTGCAACAGGTGATATGAAAAACCAGGCAGATATACCTGACAGGATACTGATAACCGCGTTTTTGGAGCTTATCCTTTTATATCTGTATGTATCCTCCAGCTTCCAGCCGTTGATCCGCGCCATCAGCAGAGCGGGAATCAGTATATAGACGTATTCATTTATCCAGAGATTGGTGCCCGGTCCAAGAATGGGTATAAGTATGATACTGCTCACAAGGAGCAAAACTGACATGATGAAATATATCATATTAGCTTGTGTGATCGTAGGATAACTGCTTCTGGTCATAAAAACCTCCGTTTTTCATTATTCAGGCGAACATCATTTCTTTATAAATACGTACAACTGACCGTCTGCGTTTTCGCTGTTCAGTCTTACTTCATAAGTTCCCTTGTCCAGCGCCAGCTGAAGCTGATCGCATATTCTGTTGCTGACTGAGTTTACAACTGCAAAAAAGTTTGTACCGGGTCCGATGATATCAACGCTCATTTCACCCTGTTCAGTGTCGGTATAAATGGAAATGCCTATGGTTTGAGCACTGTCAAGAGTGAATGAATAAACAGGCTCTTCATTGCAGTTCAGTCCCGACAGATCGATCCTGCATGCTTCATAATAACCTTCGGGGGGATTATTCAGATCACCGCTGTCGATTTTCGATAATCTTTCATACTCCGATGCATCAGCAGGTCTTTCGCTGTATCTGATGTCCAGCTTTCCCGGAGACTTTTCATTGGTCATCCTTATTGTGAGATTCCCCGGACCGAATAATTGATTCAGGCTGTAGCCCGAATTGCCTGAAACTTTATTTATGTAAAGAACGTATTTGTTGTCCCTTTTGCCTATTATCCTCTGATCGCTGGATATTTCCAGAGTTACTGTTTCTTTCGAGTCGGATTGGATATACAGATCCACAAATGTCGGAGCCTTAAGAACAGTTGAGAATACTTCTTCATTCTCTCTCGATTTGTCATTTGTTCCGACTACGATTTTCGAGTGTCCCGGGAGAGTTTTTAAACCTCCGCCGGTTGCAGGATTCATATCCAGAACCATAAGCGGGATACCTGCTACAAGGCAAATGATCAATATGGTGAAAACTGTTTTTTTCATGGTTACCTCCATATAAAAAACGACATACTAAATTTTAACACCATGGTTGAAGGTCTACAACTTGATTTTACCTTTTGTTGCCTTTTGACTTAAAATAGTATATCATAAAACTGCCTCACAAACAGGTTCTGAGATGCCTTAATGTCATAGATTTTTGGTAAAGGAGCAAATTATAATGTGGAAGTTATATGCAATACTCTCTGCGTTGTTCGCAGCATTGACTTCGATTCTTGCAAAGGTCGGTATAAAGGGTGTTGATTCCAATCTGGCCACTGCTATCCGTACATGTGTCATCATAGTTATGTCGTGGCTGATCGTATTCATGTCGGGCTCGCAGCAGGGGATCAGGGAGCTGACGAAGCAGAATTGGACTTTTTTGTTCCTGTCGGGCCTGGCGACCGGTCTTTCATGGCTTTTCTATTATAAAGCCATATCTCTTGCAGATGTATCGAAGGTTGCGCCGATCGACAAATCGAGCATCGTGCTGACACTGATACTGTCTTTCATAATCCTGGGTGAACAGTTTACCCTGAAAACGATAGCGGCAGCTGTTCTCATAACGGCGGGAGTATTCGTAATGATGTTAAAATAAAAGGTGTTTGGAAAAGGAGCTCAAATGAAATACAGACTTATGGCGGCAGACATCGACGGAACTCTTTTGAATGACCGCGGTGAGCTTACTGAGAATACAAAACTAACGATAAAACAGGCAGTTGAAAGAGGACTTGTTTTCACTATTGCGACGGGAAGACCCATACAGGGTGTCGAATGGCTGAATAAAATACTGGACCTTGATCTTCCGTTCATCACATATAACGGAGCAATGGTCGTTATGGGAAAATCAAGGAAGGTGCTTTATGAGCAAAAGCTTTCTGAAAAAGATGCCGTGGATATTATAAGACTTGGTGAAAAATTTGGAACTACCATTTTGGTATGGAAGAATAACGCTCTTTACGTTCCTGAAATAAATGAAAGAGTGGACAAATACAAGAGGATTTCGGGGGTAGAGCCTGTATTGGCTGAAAATACCTGTCAGCTTATTGCAGGCGGTGTTACCAAGATACTTTGGTATGACGAAGTAGAAAAAATCGAGCGATATCGAAGCGAAATAGGAAGATACCTCAGTGAGAACGTGAATTTCCACCCATCCAGACCATATTTTATGGAGTTTGTGGACAAAAACGCATCAAAAGCCATTGCCATGGAAAAGTTAGGAGAATATTATGGTATAGACAGAAGCGGGATGATAGCCGTTGGCGACGGGTATAACGACCTTTCGATGATCGAGTATGCGGGATTGGGCGTCGCGATGGCTAATTCTCCTGACGATGTAAAGGAAAAGGCTGATTATATAACCCTTTCCAATGAGGAAGACGGAGTCGCCCATGTAATAAGTAAATTTATCCTAAATGAGTGAGTTTAGGGGACGGAGGATTTTACTCATTTTAGCCAGTTGTTGAGTTTAGGGGACAAATGAATCAAGTCCCTTGAATCATTCGACTTTGACTCATTTTCAGACAGTAAGTCAAAATGAGTAAAATCCTCCGTCCCTCATACTCATTGACATTAATAGCACGATGATATATTATAAGTCTATCCTTATATCTAAAATGCGTTGAAAGGGACATGCGAAACATGTGCAGACGCTCAAGAGAGGGACAGGACGTGGCTGAGATCCATCCCGCGGACTACATGTTTTGAACCGCCCCGGAGCAGGACAGCTGAAACAGCAGTAAGCTGTCACGTTGATTACGTTACAATCCCAATGAGTGACAGGATCGATGAATAAGATCCTGTAATCAAGGTGGAACCGTGTGAGTATAAGCTCTCATCCTTGAATGCACCGGCATTCGGATGAGAGCTTTTTGATTGGATAATGAAACAAAAAGGAGTGGACCAGGGTATGATACAAATCAAACTAAAAGACGGAAGCGTCAAGTCTTATGAAAAAGGAAGCACCATATTTGATATTGCAAAGGATATCAGTGAAGGTCTTGCCCGTGTTGCGCTGGCAGGAGAAGTAAACGGAGAGCTTAAGGACTTGCGTACAGCTCTTGATGATGACTGCGGGCTCAATATTCTTACTTTTGATACAGAGGGAGGTAAGCACACATACTGGCATACTGCATCCCATATCATGGCTCAGGCCGTAAAAAGGCTTTTCCCCGGAGTCAAGCTGGCTATTGGTCCTGCGATAGACAATGGCTTCTATTACGATTTCGATCTGGACAGGACTTTTACTCCCGAAGACATGCAGGCCATCGAGAAAGAAATGCAGAACATCATAAAGGAAGATCTGGCCATTGAAAGGTTTACACTGCCCAGGGACAAAGCCCTCGAGCTTATGAAGGATGAGCCTTACAAGGTAGAGCTGATAAATGAGCTTCCGGAAGGCTCGGAAATATCCTTCTACAAGCAGGGTGATTTTACAGATTTGTGCGCAGGACCCCACCTTCTCTCGACAGGCAAGGTCAAAGCCGTAAAGCTGATGCAGCTTGCAGGAGCTTACTGGAGAGGGAACGAAAAGAACAAGATGCTTCAAAGAATTTACGGCATCGCTTTTCCCAAGGCCAGCCAGCTGGATGAGTATCTCAAAATGCTGGAAGAGGCTGAAAAGCGTGATCACAGGCGTTTGGGAAGGGAACTTGACCTGTTCTCCTTTGATGAAGAAGTAGGACCTGGTCTTGTACTCTGGCATCCCAGGGGAGCCCGTGTAAGAATGCGTATTGAGGATTTCTGGAGAAAACAGCATATAAAGAACGGATACGATATCGTCTACACACCTCATATAGGACGTGGAAAGCTTTGGGAGACCTCGGGGCATCTTGGCTTTTACAATGACAGCATGTACTCGCCCATGGATGTGGACGGGCAGGATTTCTACACCAAGCCGATGAACTGTCCGTTCCATATAGCTATTTACAAGAGCAGGCTCCATTCATACCGCGATCTGCCCTACAGATGGGCTGAACTGGGTACCGTTTACCGGTATGAAAAAAGCGGTGTGCTCCATGGATTATTGAGAGTCAGGGGCTTTACCCAGGACGATGCCCATATTTTCTGCGCTCCTGAGCAAATGCCCGCCGAGATACGCAGGGTATTGAAATTCTGCCTTTACATGCTCAAGGCTTTCGGATTCAGCGAGTATAAGATCTATATATCCACCAAACCCAAGGATAAATTCGTGGGTGATGAGAATATGTGGGTAGAGGCAACTAAAGCTTTGATGGAGGCAGTGGCTGCCGAAGGTCTGGAATGCGACATTGACGAAGGCGGCGGCGCATTCTATGGTCCCAAGATAGATATAAAGATAAAGGATGCCCTGAACCGTGAATGGCAATGCTCCACCATCCAGTTCGACTTCAATGAGCCTGAGCGTTTTGACATGACATATGTCGCTGCCGATGGAAGCAGGAAGCGTCCATACATGATACACAGGGCATTGCTCGGTTCAATCGAGAGGTTCTTCGGAGTATTGTTGGAACATCATGCCGGAGCTTTCCCGGTATGGCTTGCCCCTGTTCAGGCCAGGATCCTTCCTATTCTTGACAAGCATCATGAATTTGCCGAACAGGTTGCCGCAAAACTGAGAGACAGAGATGTTGACGTGGAGATAGATACCCGCAATGAAAAGATAGGGTTCAAGATCCGCGAGGCTCAGCTCGAGAAGATACCGTATATGCTGGTTATAGGCGATAAAGAGGTCGAGAATGGGGCAGTTGCCGTAAGATCCAGAAAAGAAGGCGATCTGGGCTCCATGGATGTTGATGCCTTTGTTGAAAAGATCGTTGCAGAGATAGCTGCAAGAGTGTAGGGAATCAGTATTTGGATAAGATCCTTCGCTGCGCTCAGGATGACACAATAAAAGCTTGGCAGCAATTACCCTGTCATTCTGAACGCAGTGCAGTGAAGAATCTTTTTCAGTTCCTTCTCCAGTAACATATAAAGTATGTTCTTCGTTCAGGATGACATTGTAAACGCTTCGAAGCAACTACCCTGTCATCCTGAACGAAACATAGAGTTGTGAAGGATCTTAAAATTCGCTTCGCTCAGGATGCAATAAAATGGTATAAATATTGTTGAATTGCAGTCTCTGATTGGCTACGTTCCTTCAGTTAATAACTCATATATGGTATAATTAACCCCTGAGAACATATCGGGGGTTATTTTTATGGCCGTGAAATCCAGTGGATTCAAAAACCGTGATATCGACGTCAATAAAGAAAGCGTGGACAGGATCAAAGACCAGCTGAAAAACAAAAACTTGTCCAAAATTTATCTTTTTCACGGCAGCGAACCCTTTCTGATAGACTATTATGTACGCGAGCTAAAAAAACTCATCCTTGACGGTGATGATCAAAGCCTCAATCTTGCCAATTTCGAAGGAAAGTTTGAGATCGATGATCTCATTGACGCCTGTGATACTTTTCCCGTATTTGCCGAAAAAAAGCTTGTCCTCGTAAAAAACTCCGGCTTATTTTACAGCAAGGCAAAGAAAAACACGGCTGCTGACGAGGCTGAAAATACTGATGAAGAGGATAGGCCGGAGCAAACGGAAATTTCAGGAAACAGGGCACAGGAAGCTCTGAGCAGCTATATTCCCGTCATACCTGAAACCACATGTCTCGTTTTTATCGAAAGCAATGTGGATAAAAGGCTGAAGGTATTCAAACAGTTGTCAAAATACGGGACGATACTGGAATTTAAGCTCAATAAACCGGAATATCTGGTGCATTGGGTCACTCAGGCAATTAACAGGCAGATGGGCAAGCGTATATCAAATGAAGCCGCCGAGTATCTCGTGGCTGTGAGCGACCCTGATATGTACACCCTGAGGAACGAGATCTACAAGCTGGCTTCATATGCTGCAGACCGTGAAGAAATAACTCTTGAGGATGTAAAGCTTCTTGCTGTGCCCACCATCAAGAGCGTCATATTTGACCTTTTGGATGCAGTTGCCCGCAAGAATACCTCCAGAGCCCTTGCCATACTGGATGACATTATTTCTCTGAAAGAGCCTGAACAAAAAATCTTCGCCATGCTGTCCAAACAGACAGGCGAATTGCTCAAACTGAGGCTGTTGATGGAGAACAGAGCTTCCCAGGCCGAAATCAACCGTTATTTTCAGGGAAAGCATCCCTATGCCATGAGAATAATGACCGAACAGGCAGGAAGCATGAGCGCAGTATATCTGAAAAACCTGCTTTCAAGCCTTATGGAAGCCGAAGCAAGCTATAAGAAAGGACTCATTGAACCGAAACTTGCTCTGGAAACCCTGATAGAAGGATTGAAAACCCTCTGAAAGGGTAAGAATTTAATGGGATTCGGCCGGTTTATTTGTGCATATCGCTTTATTGCATTTATCAAAGTGAGAATATATAATTTATTGTAGTAAATAAAGTTATATTATATACAAAACATGGTATAAATCACTTTTAGAGGATAGGAGCAAACGCGTGCCGGGTATGGGGGACATTTTCAGTTATATCATGAATTTCTTGGGACTGAACGGACCGTGGGATATACTAAGAATGCTGATTGAGGTATCCCTGGTTTCATATGTTGTCTATAAAGGGATCCAGCTGGTTCGCGAAACAAGAGCTATCCAACTTGTCAAAGGACTTATATTCATACTGTTATTCTCAAAATTTTCAGAAGTTTTAGGACTAAAAACAATAGCGTTTCTTTTGCAGGGGGTCATACAGCTTTTCGGATTCAGTTTGATCGTGCTGTTCCAGCCTGAGCTCAGACGGGCCCTTGAGAAGCTCGGAAGCAGCGGCTTTCAGGATATAATGCTGAGGAAGACCGATGAAGACAGAGTCAAAACCATCTCTGCCATCGAAGCGATCGTCCAGGCATGCGCCACATTGTCCCAGCAATATATTGGTGCTCTCATCATAATCGAAAGAATGACAAAAATCGGAGATATAGTCAATACGGGCACCCAGATGGATGCAATGCTGTCCAGCGAGCTTCTGGTGAATATTTTTACTCCCAAGACTCCCTTGCATGACGGAGCCGTTATCATACGGGACAATACCATCAAAGCTGCAGCGTGTTACCTGCCTCTGACTCAGAATGCCGGACTTAGCAGGGAATTAGGGACCCGGCACCGGGCCGCCCTGGGGATAACAGAGGTATCCGACGCAATAGCAGTTGTTGTTTCGGAGGAATCCGGAAAAATATCATATGCCCACAGCGGGGGTCTGACCAGAAATCTCACCCCGGATATCCTCAGAAAAGCCCTGACCAAATTCCTGCTGGATAGTGAAACGGACAGAAAGCTTTTTACATTCAGAAAGGTGAAGCAGGATGAACAAACTGATAAATAACTTATTTGAAAAGGATTCAGTTATAAAGATTGTTTCGATATTGACAGCGATCCTAATTTGGTTTGTCGTTTTGGATGCCAATAATCCTTTTGAGGAAAGAACCATTGCTGTTCCTTTGACCAGCAATATGGATATCCTTCAGAGCAGAAGTCTCCAGATCGTCGGGACACAGCTTCCGACAAGTGTTGATATAAAGATCAAGGGACGCAGATCCAATATTCAAGGTGTAACAGCCAATGATTTCAAAATCGCTGTTGACTTATCCGGGGTCACAGATTCAGGTTATAAAAGGATCAGTATAGAGCAGCCGGAATATACCGGCGACAAGGATATAATCATCATGGGGATCAGCCCGTCATCGGTAAGTCTCAACTTTGAACGGATCATCGGCAAACAGTATCCTGTAAATGTCGAGTTTACCGGGTCACTTCCTGCGGGCTATGAGATCATCAATCTGAGAGTCGAACCCAGCAATGTCATCCTTGAAGAGAAGGAAAGCAGTATCTCGCAGGTCAGCAAGGTTGTGGCTTATGTAAACCTTGATGAGGCCGACGACAATAAAGAACTTGTTATACGCGGCTCTGTGCTGGATGATGACGGCAGACCGCTGAAGCAATTCGAGGGGAAAGTACCTGTGATCGTTACCTTCAACCTTGCAAAAAAAGTGCCTGTGACTGTGACCACAACCGGCAAACCGGCAAATGACCATTATCTTAAGAGTATCAAAAGCTCATTGAGCGAAGTGAGAGTTATAGGTTCCAGAAGCGTACTTGACGGGATCAAAAGCATAAGTGCTGAAACAATTGATATTACCGATAAGTCAGAGTCATTTACCATACCTCTTATAATAAAACCTCCCAAAGGAGCCACCGTTTATAAAGAGGACAGTGAAAAATTAACGGCTGAAGTGATAATGGAGAAATTTATAACCAGAACATTCAACGTTTCTCCGGGAGCGGTGTCTATTTATGGCGGAGACACATCAGGTGCGATGGAATACAGGATCACAAACACTGTCATACCGATATCCGTCAAGGGCAGGGTTGAAGACGTAAATGCAATCAGGAACGGAGATATAAGACTGTCAATACGTGTCAACAATCTTGAGCCGGGTGAGCACGAGGTTCCTTTGAGCGTACATGTTCCCGATACCGTAACCCTTGTGGGTGAGTACAGCGTAAATGTGATGATAACAGCTTTACCGGTCACAGATCCCAATAATCCCGGTCTATAAAACATGAAAGCTTAATCATTGCCTTCAAAGAGGAGAGAGCACCGATGAAGTACCTGTTTAAAAATGCCCTGGTTGTTACCATGAATCAAAATATGGAGGTTATCAGATCCTGTGATGTTTTTGTCGAAAACGGCATTATCAGCGCTGTTGGCATGTCAGGTGCAAAAGAAAGATGTGATGCCGCTGTCATAGACGCATCAGGAAAACTTCTCATGCCTGGCCTTATCAACGGGCATTGCCATGTTCCGATGACTCTCATGAGAAATTATGCAGATGATATGGATCTGCAGACATGGCTGTTCGATTACATTTTCCCTGTCGAAGAAAAAATGTCGGGTGAGGACATATACTGGGGTTCGCTTCTGGGAATCATGGAGATGATCGCAACAGGCACCACTTGCTTTATAGATATGTATGACCACATGAATTGCATTGTAAAGGCGGTTGAGGAATCAGGTATCCGCGCACATCTTTCCAGAGGCGTGACTAATTTTGAAGAAGGCACTGATTTTTCCAGACATAAAGGTTTGAACGAAGCCATCGATTTTTACCGCCGATGGAACGGCGCCGCCAATGGCAGGATCACCGGGGCATTTGCACCTCATGCAATTTACACCTGCACTACTGAATTCATCAGGGCTATAATTGAGACGGCAAAAAGATTCAACGCTCCAATACACGTTCATCTGGATGAGACGCGTGTGGAACACGAGGATTGCCTTAAGAAATACGGAAAAACTCCAACCAGATACCTTTACGATCTGGGACTGTTTGACCAGAGGACCGTTGCTGCACATTGCGTATGGATCACTGATGAGGATATAGATCTTTTGGCAGAAAAGAACGTTACCATAGCCCATAATCCCACCAGCAACCTCAAGCTTGCAAGCGGCGTGGCACCTGTTCCCCGGGCATTGAACAAGGGGGTCAATGTCATCCTTGGTACTGACGGGGCATCAAGCAATAACAATCTTAACATGTTTGAAGAGATCCACCTGGCTTCACTGATCCAAAAAGGAGTGAATAACGACCCGCTTCTCATCAAAGCAAAAACTGTAATGAGGATGGCTACCACTAACGGCGCAGCAGCGCTGGGGGCAAAGGACCTTGGCATTATTGAAGCGGGCGCTAAAGCAGACCTGATTCTGGTCGATCTGGATAAACCTCATCTCATGCCTCTCCATAATGCCCTTTCTGCTCTGGTCTATTCGGCTCAGGGTTCAGATGTGTATATGACGATGGTCGACGGCAGGATCCTCTATGAAAACGGAGAATTCAAGACCATCGACAAGGAAAAGGTCAGATACAATATCAAGAAATGTTGCGACAGGCTGTTCGGATGAGTTGAGATATGTCATTCTACCGCCTTGTACAAGCCAAGACGGTTCTTAGCGAGCCTACTACTGAATGTCATTCTGAGCTAAGCGCAGCGAAGTCGAAGGATATTACAAAAATCTTCATAATAGCATGCGAAGCATTTTATTTGTTCAGAATAGTATGGAACAATGTTCTCATGAATCAAGTTTATATGCCTTCCGGTTTTCGTGGCGTCACAACTACTGTGTGATAGTTCGTATAGATAACCATACCCGGCTTACCGCCCGAAGGCTTTTTCACATTCCTTATCCGGGTGTAATCGACCTCGGCTTTGGGCGAGGAACGTGCCTTGCTGAACCATGCCGCGTATTCTGCGGCCTCGACTATTGTGGAATCAGGAACTTCCTTTCCCTCGGTTCTGATCACGACATGGGACCCGGCAAAATTCCTGATATGGAGCCAGATATCTTCATGACGGGCTGTTTTCAGAGTAAGCTTGTCATTTTGCTTGTTGTTGTGTCCTATGAATATCTCGAACCCGTCTTTAGAAACTATTTTTTGAGGCATGGCCTTTATCGGCATTAGCTTTTTGCCCTTTTGTCCGGCAGATTTTATATACCCCTGTTCGAACAGTTCCATGCGTATCTCATGAAGTTGCTCTGTCCCGCCGGCATTTTCTATGGCAAACAATATGCTCTCAAGATAAGAGATCTCCTCTTTCAGGGATTCGATTTCTTTTTGAGCATAAAGAAAAGCGGTCCTCGCCTTGTTGTATTTTTTGAAGTATTGCTGAGCATTCTGCTGAGGACTCTTCTCCTTGTCCAAAGGTATGTCAACAGTCTCGCCCGATTCACTGTAATAATTGATCACAGTGGCTTTATCCATGCCTTTTGTGAGCGCATAGATGTTTGCCGTAATCAGCTCACCAAACAGTCTGAACCGGTCATAGTCCTTGTTTTCTTCATAAGTCGCAAGGTTGACTTCCAGTCTTTTCTCGCATTTCTCAAGAAGCTTGGAGACGGTTTTCTGAAGGTCGAGGGACCGCTGGGCGCTGAATTCCCTGTTATGTTTCCGGGTATAATAGGTGTCTATCGCAGAACTTATGGTGTCATACCTTTCTTTATCCGGATACTGAAGCAGATCTGCGCAATGGAAATCGATTATATTTCCGGAACTGCGGTCTTTTATCAGGACAGGTGAGAATCTGTCGTTTTTTATTTCGGACATGAAATCTTTCAATGCTTCAACGATCGAGTCCAACTGGGAAAGGGACAATTCGCAGGCAGGAACCGCATCATCTATGCCTGCACGAAAGCATATTTCCCGGCACAATACGGGAGAAAAACCCTGAAGATTATCAAGCAAAAAGGATTCGATCTTCCGTCCGCTTTTTGTTGCAGAATCGATAAGTATATCATATGTATCCATACTGTCTGGAGCCAGCTTGTCCTGAGAAGGGGGAAGTATATATGTTCTTGCCGGAAGAAGCTCTCTTACCCTGTTGACCTCACTGTCAACATGCTTCATGGCATCAATGATCTTATCATCCTGATTCAGAAGGATTATATTGCTGTGGCGGCCCATGATTTCTACGACCAGCTTTTTAATGCTGCGGTCTCCCAGCTCATCTGCAACCTCCGCTTCTATAGTGATGATACGCTCATAACCGTTGGTGACGAAGCCTTTTATGATGCCTCCCAAAAGATGCTTTCTGAGAAGCATGCAGAATACCGGAGGTGTTTCGGGTGTTTCGAACTGCCTTTCGGTCAGTTGGATCCTTGCCGAGGAAGGATTGCAGGAAATAAGCAGTCTGTAGTTGTCTTTTGATGCTCTTATCTGCATGAGAAGGGCATCCCGGCCTATCTGATGGATTTTTCCTATTCTTCCTCCTGAAAGCACATCATTAAGTTCTTTAGCTATACTGTTCGTCAAAATACCGTCGAAAGGCATTGTATCACCCCTGTTTAAGCTCAATAGAAATATTCTATCAGAGTTATTATTACATTAAATTTAAAATTATTTTACAAATTATTACCTTAGTGATATAATGTCACCTAGTAATATACAATACCGAAAAAGGAGGAACGATCAGTGCTTTTGAAAAAGGAAATTGTAAAAATAAGTCTTCTGATTATTTCTATTCTTCTGTTTTTAGGTATTAATCTGTCATTGTTCAGATAATTATTACCCGGTTGTTTATGGTATTATAGAGTCGGAAATTTACATATTTTTGGGGGTGTTTTTTTGCGTAACAGTTATGGCAGACCAAAACCAGTCGCTGCCGCCATCAACAGGCTCCCGGCAATCCTTCTGTTCCTGGCAGTTGCAATTTTTATAGCTGCTGACCTGCTTCTCGATTTCGACTTCAATTGGGTGGACTACGCTATCGTGATCATAATTGCATTATTCGGCCTGAAAGGTTATTTAAAAGGATTGATCAATACAATATTCAGTTTGATCGGTTACCTTGCCGGGTTGATTGCAGCATACATGTTTTCCCCGAAGCTCGCCCTCATTGTTATGCAAAAGACAGCAATTGGCCAAAGTTTGGGAAATAAATTGGATGAAATAATACCAGCCCTCTCGAAGATAGAAAATATGAAAATTTCCGAAGCTCAGACACTGTTATCCCTTGCCGACAAGATTCCCGAACTGAAACAAGCGGCATCTGAAAATCATATGCTGAATCAGCTGCTTTCTGTGACCAGCACTGCTGCTGAGACAGGAAGCATGTATTCGGAGACAGTTTTGACAGTGAATGATCTTATTGTATTTACGATATTGAAGATATTGGCTTTTGTGGTTTTATTCTTTGTCATAAAGCTGTTCGTTCTGCTTATAGGAAAGCTTCTGACAAAGGTCCTGAATTCAAGCGCCATACTTGGTACGGCGAACCGTACCGGCGGTATGGCCATAGGATTTGTTGAAGGGATTTTGATTTGTTATTTGGTTTTTGTGTTTGTGATTCCCGCACTGGGTTCGGTCAATATCATAAAAATGCCTGAAAATTACACCCAGTCATTGGTTCTGGTATGGTTCAATAAATTGATTGCATTGATAAGCGGTACATAAGGCAGGGTATGTGAACAGGAATTTAACCCCGGTACCCTGCGATAAACCGAAAGTGTCATTCTGAGCGAAGCGAAGAATCTTTTACTAAGGAAATTAAGGAACAAACTGATGACGAGACAACTTAAAGCCGATTTAGCGATACTTGGCATAACTGTGGTGTGGGGCTCCTCCTTCATCATAATGAAAAATATAACCGAAGATATTCCTGCTTATGCATACCTTGCATTAAGGTTTCTGGTGGCAACCATCATAATGGTTGCTGTTTTTCATAAGCAATTAAAAAGCATTGATTTCAGGACGATCCGGAGCGGTTCTCTGGTAGGGCTTACACTGTACGCAGGAATGATGCTGCAGGTCCTTGGCCTCAAAACCACATCAGCTTCCAATTCAGCTTTTATAACAGGTCTTAATGTAATAATGGTGCCTGTAATATCGACTCTGCTGTTAAAAAAGAAACCTCCGCTGAATGCATTTTTGGGTGTTGTCCTAGCTACTTTGGGATTATTTGCGCTGAAAGGCTTTTCAGGCAGTTGGACCATTGGGGATTCTTTAACTTTACTGTGTGCGCTGTGCTTTGCGCTGCAGATTATTTTCATCGACAAATTCGCATCTGATATCAACATCTACAATCTGGCCATAGTCCAGATAGCATCGGCTGCAGTCCTTTATTTTATAACATGGATCTGCGCAGGTTATGTTGCCGAACCGTCACCATTTGTGCTGGATTCGAAAATTGTTCTTACTGTGCTTTACACCGGCGCTCTTGGCACTGCACTTGCATTTGGTGTGCAGACAATTGCCCAGAAATATACCACTCCCACCAGAACAGCACTGATTATAACATGTGAACCGGTTTTCGGCGCATTATTCGCTCTGATGATCCCTGATGTCAACGGACAAACCGAAGTGCTGACGGTCCGTATGATACTCGGCTGCCTTCTGATACTGTCTGGCATGCTGATTACCGAGTTGGACAAAAAATAAAGTTTGTCACAGGGACGG